>JAKAIY010000163.1 GCA_021814145.1 Chloroflexota bacterium | reverse complement strand
GGGGGCTTGAGCTGGAGCTGGGCGCCGCGGACGGCGCGGACGCGGGCGACGGCGGCGCGGAGGAGGGCCTGGGCGGCGGCGGAGTCGAGGGCGAGGGGGTCGGCCAGAGGGGTGCGCGGCAGGGAGGAGAAGCGGTGGCCGGTGACGAGGCCGTGGAGGGCGAAGAGGGGCAGGACGCCGCGCAGCTGGCCGGAGGCGTCCTCGCAGGCGAGGTGGGCGGGCTGGTAGGCGAAGGTGTCGCGCAGGGCCTGGAGGTAGGCGGGGTGATGGAAGACCAGCGCGTCGGGGTGGGTGGCGATGAACCGCGTCCAGCGCGGATCGCTGTGCGGATCAATCGTGACCACGCGAGAGGGGGAGTGAACAAATGCGGTGGAAGCCGTCATCCTAATGCCTTTCCTGTCTCGTTCTATGTCCTTGTACACGGTTGGTGGCGCGGCGCCGGGTTCCTGGCGCCCTGGAAAGATGTTTCGCGCCGTTCGACGTTGGGGGGATTCCAGGGGGTCCCCCAGGCCGCGAGCGTCCATGTGGCTGCGGCGTGTGGAGAAACAGCGCTATTCGGCGGCTTACTCTGAGCCATGCGTCCATGGTGATGAAGCGCTCCCGGCCAGTGAAAAACTGTCTGAAAACTCCTGGGAGCGGTTCTAACCGGATCACTTTCCCCCCGAATAACCATGCCAGAACGGCTGGAAGACCCAAATCTCCCGCTTCGGAGGAGCTACAGACTGTTTTCTCACAACATAATAAGAGGCTAACGTACAGACAAAATGGACGGGTTGGTGAAGACCGGGCGCCGA
This sequence comes from Chloroflexota bacterium, assembly GCA_021814145.1. GTDB lineage: Bacteria > Chloroflexota > Ktedonobacteria > Ktedonobacterales > JADMIN01 > JAKAIY01. The sequence continues at coordinate 7,461 of JAKAIY010000163.1, read as the reverse complement.
TAAGAGGGTGATTGTGTAGAACGCCATGCCCGCCTGGGTCCAATACGCTCAGCCTCTCCCGCTTCTTCACCTTGCTCTGTACCCCGCCGTCACTCCCTCATGCTACGCTTGTCATTGTGCGAATAGTGCGCTTGTGATAGCGCGTGAGATGTCGTCGCGGGATACGGACGGCGTCTCGAAGAGAGATGGAGATGGCGTCGGTGGCGGAGTGTAAGGACGAGCTAACACAGTTTATTGAGCGGCACACTGAGGAGCCGTTCTACTATCAGCGGTCCTGGCTCGATTTGCTGTCGCGGCTTTACGGCTATCCGGTCTATGCCCTGACCTCCCGCGCGACGGATGGCGCGCTGGAAGGCTTTTTGCCCGTGATGGCGATCCACAGCCCGCTGACGGGGCGGCGCGTGGTGTCGCTGCCATTCTCTGATTATTGTCCTCCGCTCGTCACGAGCGACGGGGCTACGCGCGACCTGCTGGATCAGGCGCTGACGCTAGCCCGCGAGGAGCGCGCGCGTTATCTGGAGCTGCGCTCCGGGCAGATAGACGCGCTGAACAGTCAGCCAGGTCTGGCGCGAAACGATCTCTATACGCGCTGGGTCGTTCCGCTATCAGCGGACACACAGGCGGTTTGGAAGCGGGTCAAGTCGCCAGCGCAGCGCCAGGTGAAGAAGGCGGCCAAACAGGGTATTACCGTGCGGGTAGGTGAGAGCGCGGGCGATATGGATACCTATCACCGGCTGCACCTGCTCACCCGCTCACGCAAGCATGGGATGCCAGCGCAGTCACGGCGGTACTTTCGCGAGCTGTGGGAGACGTTTGGCGCGACAGGCGGCGTACGGCTGTTACTGGCAGAGTATAACGGCTCCGTGGTAGCGGGGATGGTGTTGCTGGTTTCCGGCGCGATGGTTCGATACGCCTATGGGGCGTCAGACGAGCGTTTCCTGGGTCTCGGCCCAAATGACGCGCTGATGTGGGAAGCGATCTCGTGGGCCAGCTCCGCTGGATACACGCGCTTCGATATGGGGCGTACCGCGAAAGATAATCCCGGGCTGGCGCAGTTCAAGCGCAGCTGGGGCGCGGTGGAAGAGCCGCTGCCCTACTATTACGCGCCAGAGGTGGCGGGTCTGGCTTCGACCTCTGAGCAAAGCTGGAAGTATCGCGCGCTGACGACCTGCTGGCGGCGCTTGCCGCTGCCCGTTTCAGAGCGGTTGGGCGGCGCGCTCTACCGCCATTTGGGCTGAGTTAAGGAAAGGACGCGATGATGCGAGCGCAGGGAGATATGCGCGCTGGCGCGCTGGCGCGTCGTGCGCTGGAGCGGTCGCGGAAGGCATGGGTGCGCTTTTCGCTCTTCTCCTGGCCGCGTTATGCGCTGGCTGGCGCGGGCGTGGTGGTCACGCTGGCGGTTGTGCTCTCCGCCATACACGCGCATGGAGAAACGCTGGCGTCTACCACGGCTAGCGCTACTTCTACGGCGGGAGCGCGCGCTGAACAGCGCATGGCGGCTTCGCCCTATGGTCCGCTCGTCTCGCGTGGCAAGCCAGTCTCCTGCTCGTCGAACACCTCTAACGCCGGTGGGCCTAACGCCATCACTAGCGGCAAGTATGGGGACTGGTCTTTCTGGCAGTCTGATGTAGGCGACCTGCCCGCGTGGTGCGCGATCCATATCGGCGCGGGCGCCAGCCGGCTGATGGTGGTGTGGAGCAGCGACTATGTCTTTGACTATATCGCGTCTGATGGCATGACGCCGCGTGACTATACGCTCTCGGTGTCAGGCGACAGCTCCAACGGTTCCGATGGCCACTGGCAAACGGTGGCGAGGGTGACGGGCAACGAGACACGTGTGCGTGAGTCGGTGATTCCGTTCACGGGGATGTCGTGGGTCAAGATGACGGTGATGAGCGGGCAGGCGCAGCCTTCGCAACCCTACATCAGGATTGACCAGATAGATTGCTACGACGTCTCCACCAATCTGAACGATACGGCGCTTTTTTCCGGCGACTCGATCACGGCCATCGCCTATAGCCGTTTCGATGGTTCGCAGCCGACATTCGATGAGCTGATGCATCAGGCGGACCCCAGACTCTATCCCACGATGCTGGACGAAGGTCTTGGAGGATGGAGCTCGGATGACGCGGTACAGAATATCCAGACCTGGCTGGAGCTGAACCCGGACATTCACTACTGGTTGCTTGGCTGGGGGACCAATGACGCGCTAGGCATGGAGGATCCCGGCGTGTTTCGCGCGAACATGCAGCGGTTGATAGACCTTATCAAGGCGGCGGGACATACGCCCGTGCTGGCGCGCATCCCGGCGACGCGCCAGCCGGGAGCGGGTGGCGAGGCGCTCAATGCGGAGATCCGGGCTCTGAACGCCCAGATTGACGCGCTGACAACGGCGAATCACCTGATTCCTGGCCCCGACCTGTATACGCTCATCAACCAGCATCCGGACACCTACCTGTCTTCGGATGGCGTCCATCCTACAGCAGCGGGCGCCATCGCGATGAACAGGGCCTGGTATCAGGCGATGCGCGCCGCGTTCATGGCTAGCGCGGGCTGAAGGCGAATGGTGATGGTGAGGACGGCGAAACCATGAAGTTGCTGGTCGTGACTCGCGGCGCGCCCGCGCTGACGACGGGTTTTCCCAAGCGCAACGCGTACCTGCTACAGGAGTTGTGTGAGGCGCATCAGGTGACGCTGCTGATCGTCACGGATGACCCTGAGGGAGCGGCGCGCGAAGTGGCGCCGCTGGCCGCTGGGCTCGAGGCTGTGCGCATCATAGCCGCGCCACACAACCGCTACAAGCGGCTCTTGCAGGTGGCCTCTATCCCGCTGCGCCAGCCGAGCGTCACGCTGCGGTTCAGCCCGCCAGCGGCAGGGCGGGCGATCCGCGCGTTGCTGGCTTCGGAGCGCTTCGACGCTGTGATCTTCCAGAGCGTGACCATCGCCCATCACCGTCTGGCGGCTGGAACGCGCATTGTGGTTGATGAGCACAACCTGGAATACGAGTTGATGGAGCGGTCGGCGGCCCAGGCGAAGAGCGTATGGCGCCGTCTGCACTACTCGCTGGAAGCCGCCACGTTGAAGCGCGTGGAGCTCGAGCTGCTGGCTCGCGCCGGGCTCATTTCCGTGACGAGCGAGCGTGAGCGGCTGCTGCTCATGAAGACATTGCCAGCGGCCCGCGTCATGGTCACGCCCAATGGTGTTGACACGCAGCTCTTCACGCCCGATCCGGAGCGTCCAGAAGCGCGCGGCCGCGTGATCTTCACTGGCTCGATGGACTATCATCCCAACGAACAGGCGGCGCACTACTTTGCGGAGGCGATCTGGCCGCGTGTGCGTGCGGAGGCGCCCGACGCGACTTGGTACCTGGTGGGCGCGCGGCCACCAGCCTCGTTCGAGCGGCTGGCGGCGCTGCCTGGGGTGACGGTCACTGGCGCGGTGCCAGCGACGCAGCCCTATCTGGCTGAGGCGGCGGTCGCGGTCGCTCCGCTCCTCGTGGGCAGCGGCACGCGGCTGAAGATCCTGGAAGCGCTGGCGATGGGGAAGGCGGTTGTGACGACATCGCTAGGCTGCGAAGGGCTGGATGTGGTTTCTGGCGAGCATCTCCTGGTGGAGGATGATCCTGGCGCCTTCGCCACCGCCGTGGCGCGCCTGCTGCGCGATGACGCCCTGAGGGCGCGGCTGGGCGCCGCGGGTAGGGCGCTGGTCGAGCGGGCGTATAGCTGGCAGCGAAGCAAGCGTCTGTTCATCCAGGCGGTGGAGCGGTATGTAGAAGGGGAAGGCAGGCGTCAGATGAGCATGGCTGATGTTTGAGTGACGGCTGGTTATCATCCAGTCAGCCCCTATCGCGGCATCGCGGCGGCGGCGCAGGCCTCCGTCGCGCGTAGCGTACGCTTTTTATCACAAGCGCGCCAGGGGCGGAGCGGGAAAGGAACTACTGCATCGTGGCGGGAATACGTGTTGCGGGTGTCGCTTATGATTATTACCCAGATGAAGTCCGCTTGCTGCGGCTGTCCCAAGCGGCGGCGGACGCTGGGCTCGAGATGGATATTATCTGCCTCCGGAAGCCGGGCGAGGCGCCTCATGAAGTCCTTCACGGCGTTTCGATCTACCGCACGCCCATCTCGCGGGGGTTCGGTCTGCCTCTGGCGGTGACCGCCCTTGGCTGGCTGTGGTTCATGCTTGTCGCGGGCGTCTATCTCGCCTGGCTTATGCCGCGCCGCCGCTATCATGTGGTCGTGGGCCATAACATGCCGGACTTCCTGATATTCTCGGCGCTGGTTCCCAAGCTCTTTGGCGCGCGCGCGCTCCTGGATGTGCAGGATCTCAGCCCAGAGTTGCTGACCGCCAAAGGAGGGGGAGGCGCGCGCTCCGTGTTGCGCTGGGCAGCGGAACTCCAGGAGCGCCTTTCCGTGTGGTTCGCTGATCTCGTTCTGACCGTTGGCTGGCCATTCGAGCGCAAGCTGGTGGAGCGTGGGACGCCCGCCGAGAAGCTGCGCATCATTATCAATAGCGCCGATCCCAAGATGTTCCCGGGAGCGAAGCCCTTTTCCCCGGATGACGCGCTGCGCCCCGTGACGCCACCACACGACGCCTCCGCGCCGTTCATTATCATGTATTGGGGCACGCTCGCTGAGCGCAACGGGATGGCTACGGCGATCCGGGCGCTGGCGCTGGCCCGGCGCGAGGCGCCAGCGTTGCGCCTCGACATCATGGGGCGCGGAGAAGAAATGCCGCGCTTGCAGGCGCTAGCCGAGGCTATCGGCGTGAGCGACGCGGTGCGGTTCTTCGATGCCGTTCCACCGAACCGCGTCCTGGACTTCATCATTCGTGGCGATGCTGGCGTCATTCCCTATCGCGCGGACGGCTTCGCCGATCTGCTGCTGCCGACCAAAGCGTATGAGCTGGCGTGGCTGGGGAGGCCGATCATCGCGTCCGATACGCCTGCCATTCGCTCGATGTTCCGCCCCGAGTCCGCCATGCTTTGCCGCCCCGATGACCCGGAGGACTTTGCGCGCGCGTTTGTGGAGCTGTACCGGCAGCCAGAGAAGCGGCGGGCGATGGTGGCGCACGCCGCCGAAGACTACGAGCCGTACCGCTGGGAAAACGAGGCGCAACGCTACGCCAGCCTGCTCAGCTGGCTGGCCTCCACGCCACGCGCGGAGCTGCAGGGCAAACCAGAGATGGCATAGCGCGACAAGGAGAGACAACAGCCCCGCTCAACGGGTGGATCGTTGAGCGGGGCTGTTGTCTGTTTGCTGGCCACTTCGAATATCAGGCGCGCGGGTGGGCGCTAGGCGCCACGGATGAGGGCTGGAATGGTGAGCGCGATCAGCTTCAGGTCGTACAGGATGGAGCGGTTTTCCAGATAGGCGATATCCATCTCGACCATCTGCGCGAAGGTGACACTGTTGCGACCGTAGACCTGCCAGGGTCCGGTGATCCCCGGCTTTCCGCGCAGCCGCTCCATGGAGCGGGAACTGTAGCGCTCGACCTCGTACGGGATGGGGGGGCGTGGCCCGACCATGGACATCTGCCCCATCAGGACGTTCCAAAGCTGGGGCAGCTCGTCAAGGCTTGTCTTGCGAATGATTCTGCCAACGGGGGTAATACGGGTATCGTTGGCCAGCTTGTACGGCGTCCTGGAATCACTTGTGGCGTCCAGTTTCTCTCCCGCCATGTAATTCTTGATAGCTTCCAGGTGGGTTCCTGAGTCACAGTTGTGACGCATGGAGCGGAACTTGAGCATCTCGAACTCTTCGCTGTCCTTGCCGACGCGGCGCTGGCGGAACAGCACTGGACCTGGTGTTGTTAACGCCACCGCCAGGGCGACCACCAGCATCACCGGGCTAAGCGCGAGCAGCAGCGCAGCCGCGATAACGATGTCTGTGGCCCGCTTCCAGAAGAAGTATCTCGCCTCCACAGACTTTCGCGTTGCGCGTGACGCGATCACGCTGGGTCTGAACTCTCCGCTAGAGAAGCCTGAATTGGCTGGCGCCCCGATTGCCATGCGACACATCTCCTTGTTACACGATCTCCCCTATGCACGGAAGCGCACGGTATCTCATCCGCTCAGTCATAAGTACAGACCAGCTTTATGAAGCCCCGGTTCAGACATGGGATGCATTTTTGGTAGAGAGTCATGAAATGGGGTGGGGATATTCATACATACCGATATCGGGCCGAAAACGCGGAATTTGCGCCATTCGCTTTTCGTTAGATTTTCTATACCTTGTGGCGGAGAATGCGCTCCTTCTACACGGACGCTATCACAGACAGAGCACGACTGGCTGATACGCTTATCTGCGAATCAGCCATGCCAACCGCCAAGAGAAGGGCTGCCACGCAACGTCCTCAATCTGGCCAGGCGTGAGCGCGGGCTCCACCGGCTTCGTCTGGTTGATGGCGTGCCGCATGGCTGTCGTGTAGAGGGCAGAACAGAGATAGAGAGAGCAGTATGCCACCGATTCCGCTTCTTGATCTGCGCGCGCAGTTTCAGAGTCATCGCCAGGAGTATCTCGACGCCATCGCGCGGGTTCTCGATGGCATGACCCTTTTTCTTGGACCTGAGCAGGACGCGTTCGAACGCGAGTTCGCCGCCTATTGCGAGGCGGCGCACGGCGTGGGGGTCTCAAATGGCACCGACGCGATCAATCTGGCGCTGCGCGCGGTCGGTGTTGGGCCGGGTGACGAGGTTATCACCGTCTCCAATACATTCATCGCGACCGTAGAGGCGATCAGTCTGGTGGGCGCGCGCCCGGTCTTCGTGGATGTGGATCCCGAGACATACACGATGGACTGGCGCCAGCTCGAGGGCGCGGTGACGCCCAGGACACGCGCCATCCTGCCAGTGCATCTCTTCGGCCATCCAGCGGATATGGACCCCATCCTGACTTTTGCCCGCAAGCATGGGCTGGCCGTCATTGAGGACGCCTCGCAGGCGCACGGCGCGACCTACAAAGGCAAGAAGGTGGGCTCGCTGGGCGACATTGGCTGCTTCAGCCTGTATTACAGCAAAAATCTGGGCGCGTATGGCGAAGCGGGAATCTGCGTCACAAATAATCCCCACCACGCCAGCGCGATGCGCATGTTCCGCGACCATGGCTCGCGCACGCGCTACCACCACGAGATTATTGGCACGAACGCGCGAATGGACGAGATCCAAGCAGCCATTCTGCGGGTCAAGCTGCCATATCTCGATGAGTGGAACGCGCGGCGCAACGCGCACGCCGCTGTTTACACCGAGGCGCTGCGCCCGATTGTGCTCGCGACGCCATCGGTCGCGCCATGGGCTGGCCACGCCTTCTACGTCTATGTCATCCGCGTGCCGGAGCGCGATCGTGTCCGGGCGGAACTCGAGGCGCAGGGCGTGTTGACAGGAGTGCATTATCCAATCCCCTGCCACTTGCAGCCAGCTTGCGCCGAGTATGGCTACGCCGCTGGCTCATTGCCCGTGAAGAT
>JAKAIY010000162.1 GCA_021814145.1 Chloroflexota bacterium | reverse complement strand
GATCCTCCTCGAACGGGTTCTTCATCTACCCGATGAGAATCACCTGCTGGCCGATCTCGTCAACCGACCTCAAATCCCCACACTCAATTGGACACTATCGGCTATTTGCTGCGTTGAATGAACGCTTGAAGCAATTCTGGATACTTTGGTAGCCTGACGCCAAGTGCGTTCGTTCCTCAAAGGCGCACCCCATTCTCACGCTGTCAAGGGCGATCTTTCAACGCAATATGCTGCCTGGGGTGAAAGTAAGCGTCATTGAGGAACGATGCAACGCGTCCTGAAACTGGCCGGCGCCATCGCCGATCTGGCCAACAGCGAGACTATCGTCCCATACATCTGACCGAGGCGTGGCAGTGTCAAGCACGGATTTCAGGCGTGAGGTGAGGAGCAATGGGGCAAGGCGGCCCGGTGGACGAGCCTCATCTAACCGACAAAGCTTGTAATACACATCCATTGGACGTCGGCTCAAGTCCGGTTCAGGAACTTCAACAATCAGGTGACGGCGGTGAGTTGGACGAATCGGCGCTCAGCATTGTCTTACTTTTGTGTATCATGTCGGCTAGGGCAGCACTGACCGCCATGACCGCCATGACCGCCATGACCGCCATGATTTCCACAGGTGGTTTCGAAACTGGTTCGCACTGTCACCCATCGTACCGAGCGACGAGGAGGTGTGGAAGGCCCATGGAAGATGTATCGGTGTTAAAGCGCTTTGATACCTCTGCCACCAATCTGCCTACCAGGTTGAGTAGCTTCATTGGCCGTGAGCGCGCGATTGTCGAACTCAAGAGCCTGCTTTCCGCCACGCGCTTCCTGACCCTCACCGGAGCGGGTGGCTCGGGCAAGACGCGCCTGGCGCTCCAGGTTGCGACCAATCTCCTGTCGGAATTCGAGCACGGGGTGTGGTGGGTGGCATTGGATGCCTTGACTGATCCCGCACTATTGCCACAGCAAGTCGCCGCATCTCTCGATATTTCCGAGCAGTCAGGCCGCCAGTTGCCAGACACGCTTACGGATACCCTCCAGTCCAGAAAACTCCTGCTGGTGCTGGACAATTGCGAACACCTGATAGCTGCCTGCGCGCAACTGGTGGAAACGCTGCTGCGCTCGTGCGCCGATCTGCGTATACTGACCACCAGCCGAGAAGCATTCAACATCCCTGGCGAGACGATCTGGCCAGTGCCATCCCTCGGCGTGCCTGACCCCGATCACCTGCCACCCCTCGAAGGATTGGTCAAGTACGAGGCGGTTCATCTGTTCGTCGAGCGAGCGCAGTCTGTGCAACCTGCCTTCAGGCTGACCCAGGAGAATGCGCCGTCTCTAACGCAGATATGCCGCCGCCTGGATGGTATCCCACTGGCGATCGAGTTGGCGGCGGCGCGCGTGAAGATCCTCTCGCTGGAGCAGATTGCCGCACGCCTAGATGACTCCTCGCGACTATTAGGCGGTGGTAGCCGTACCGCGCTGCCCCGGCAGCAGACACTGCAGGCGACCATTGACTGGAGTCATGCCCTCCTGCTAGAGCAAGAGCGCATCCTGTTCCGCCGGCTTGCGGTCTTCAGAGGTGGCTTCAGCCTGGAGGCTGCCGAGGCCATTTGCGCAGGGAACGGCATCGAGCAGGGCGAGGCGCTTGATCTGCTCTCTCACCTGGTGGACAAATCGCTGGTCGCCGTGGTCGATGGAGATGGGGAAGCGCGCTACCGCCTCCTGGAGACGATCCGGCAGTATGCTCAAAACAAACTGCAGGAATGCGGTGAAGCCGCAAGCGTGCGGCAGACCCATCGCGACTGGTACCTGGAGTTCGCGGAACGCGCAGAGTCCAAGGTGTTGGGAGCGGAGCAGGCGCAATGGTTTGACCGTTTCGAGGTGGAGCGCGACAACCTGCGGGCTGCCCTCGCCTGGTCACTCGACGCTGGAGAGGCGGAAAAGGCGGCGCGGCTAGGTGTTGCGATCTGGCGGTTCTGGCAAGTGCGCGGGTATCTGAGCGAGGGACGCCGCTGGTTGGAGCGAGCGCTGGCAGGCTCTTCGGAGCAGACGTCCGTGCGCGCAAAGACGCTGCTCGCAGCAGGTGTACTGGCGAGTTTCCAGGATGACAATCACCGAGCGAAAACGCTGCTCGAGGAGAGTCTGGCGCTCTGTCGCGAACGTGGGGAGAGACAGGGCTCCGGGTATGCGCTCTGTAGCCTGGGACTTCTGGCGCACAATGCGGGTGACTACGCAGGGGCTGCCACCTTCCTTGAGGAGAGCCTGCAACTCTTCCGCGAGGAAGAGGATCGCTTCGGGATGACGCTTGTTCTTGCTGGCCTAGGGCTGACCGTGCTCTACCTGGGAAACTATGAGCGAGCGAGCGCACTCTGCGAGGAGAGCCTGGCGCTCTCACGCGAGCGGGGAGATTTACGCAGTGTCGCAAGCGCCCTTACCAACCTTGGAATCGCGGCGCTGGAGCGTGGCGACGCCGAGCGAGCGCAGGCGCTCTGTGAGGAGAGCTTAACCATGCGCCGGAAACTCGGGCATAAGGGAGGATGCGCCCATACACTCGCTATTCTGGGACGCATAGCCATGCGGCAGGGCGACTATGACCGAGCTACGGCCTGCTATGTAGAGAGTCTGGCCCTGCGCCAGGAGACGGGCGAGCAGGAGGGCGTCGCTATAGCGCTGGAGGGGCTGGCGGCTGTGGCGGGGATGCAGGGACAGCCGGCGCGCGCGGCGCAGCTCTATGGCGCGGCCGAGTCCTTGCGTCATGCGCTTGGCGCTCCCATGACCCCAATTGACCGCTCATGCTATGAGCGCACGATCGCTGCTGTGCGCGTTCAACTTGACGAGCCAACCTTCCTCAACGCATGGACCGCAGGATGGGCAATGACGCATGAGGAAGCGATCGTTGCGGCGCAGCGGACGCAAGAACACCAGCGCGTCACTCCCGTCTCAGCGCGTACTCCCGCAAGAACCTCTTCACCCTCCGTCTCCAGAGGAGACGCATTTGGCCTGACCGCTCGCGAGATCGAAGTGTTGCGTCTCGTGACGCAAGGACTGACCTACGCCCAGATCGCCGAACAACTGATCATCAGCCCGCGCACCGTCGATGCCCACCTGCGCTCGATCTATGGCAAGCTGGGCGTCACCTCGCGCAGTGCGGCAACCCGCTACGCCATCGAGTACCGACTGGTCTAATGCTGAAGGGTTCTCCAACCGGCTTCCAGTGATTCCCTAGGGAACTGTCTCGCGCAGGCTCCTGTATGTCAAGCGCGAAATAGGGAACGCTATCACGTATTCTCGCCATGCCCTCCAGCCAACCACCGCATAGACTTCCTTCAGACGCACGCCTCAGGACATTCCTGTTGGGCTTGCAACGACGTATCAGAAGGGAGCAGGCAGCACATGCCAGTTGATCCACAAGTCCAGGCAGTTCTAGACCACATGGCCGCGTCAGGAGCGCAGCCGTTCTACACCCAACCCGTTGGCTATGCCCGCGAGGCGGTACAGGCTCTTCCCACCTTGGGGGGTGAACCGGCGCCAGTCGCCAGCGCTGAAGACCGCACGATCCCCGGACCGCAGGGAGCTATCCCGGTACGCATCTACACACCCGAAGGGACGGGGCCATTCCCTGTTCTCGTCTTTTTTCACGGTGGCGGCTGGGTCGCGGGCAGTATCGACACCCATGATCGCGTGTGCCGTTCGCTCACCAGATCCGCTGACTGTGTCACTGTTGCGGTTGACTATCGTCTGGCCCCAGAGTACAAGTTTCCGGTGGCGCTTGAGGAGTGCTACGCCGCCACTCAATGGGTCGCTGACCACGCCGCGGCTATCAACGGTGACGCCGCACACATTGCCATTGGCGGTGATAGCAGCGGAGGGAACTTCGCCGCCGCTGTCGCATTGATGGCGCGTGATCGAGGCGGTCCCAAGCTCGTGTATCAACTCCTGCTCTACCCCGTCACCGACTACTACGAGCCCGGCACGGCGTCTTACCGAGACTATGCCGAGGGCTATTTTATCACGCGCAACGATATGATCTGGTGCTGGAACCACTACCTGTCGAGTGCGGAGGACAGCGAGAGCGCCTACGCCTCTCCCTTGCAGGCAGAGGACCTGAGTGGTCTCCCGCCCGCCATGGTCATTACTGCTGAGTTCGATCCAATGCGTGATGAAGGGGAGATGTACGCGGCGCGCTTAAAGGCGGCTGGTGTCCCGGTGACCCACACCCGCTACCAGGGCATGATTCATGCCTTTGTCAATTTCGCCGGAATGGTTGACATGGCGAAACGCGCTCTGGCGGATGCGAGCGCTGGCCTGCGCGCGGCCTTTGGCAACTGATAACTCTTCGAGGTCCACCTTCTGGGTGAATAGCCTAGAAGGTGGACATAGTCTTTTGTCTCTGTAGGGTTCGTTGTGGAGGATCGCCGCATGAACTCCACAGTATTTTCCAATGTCCCATGTCTCGCGGCTTTCTGTTTAATGATAGACGAGACGCCTTCTGTCGAATAGGCAAAAGTCAACCCACATGAGGGCGTCACACGACGAATCCATGTTCCCGCGCGCAGTCAGGCGTCCGATGTTTTCCGTCGCGCGCTCGCCCACGCCCGCACGAACACCAACCTGGCCGAGGCGAGATCATCGCAGCGCCTCCACTGCCTCAGCCGGCGCTTCCGGCTTCTCCCCCTCACGCTCCTGCCGCGGAATGACCGCGAACACCAATGCCCCCGCGATGAGCGATAGCAGCGCCCCAAAGACCAGCGCCAGCGACACGGACCGCTCGACGATTGGGCCGGCCAGCGCCGACCCGATCGGAACGCCCGCGAAGTTAAGGCTCATGGACACGGCGATCACCCGGCCGAACCACGCCGGGTCCGTCCGCCGCTGTCGCAGGGCGAACAGTCCCAGGTCAATCGGCGCCGACGAGACCCCCGTTAAGATCATCGCTATCACCAGCGCTGGCGCCCCGCCCGCCACCGCAAGCAGCGCCGCGCTGGCCGCCGCCACCACCATACCTGCCACGACCATGCGCCGCTCGCGCCCCTCGGTGTTGATCCGCCCCGCCGCCAGCCCCGCCGCTACCGTCGCCAGCCCAGCGACCGCCCACAGCGCGCCCACAGCGCCCGGACCCCAGTGGAACCGTCGGAACACCAATACTGGCAACGCCAGGTTCACCACGCCGAAGCCCAGGTTGCACGCCAGCATTGTGATCATAATGCCGCGCAGCGTCGTGTGCCGCACAGCATACACGAGCGCCTGCCACGCCGAGCGCAGCAGGCGCTCGCTCGCAGCTTGCGCGGTGGCCACACTGGGATCGGCGAACCGTCCCAGCGCCAGTCCCGCGATGACCCACAAGCCCGCCGCTACAAAGAAGGCTCCCTCGCCTCCCACCCATGCGACCAGGAAGCCCCCAATCGCCGGACCCACCACGAACGCCAGCGCCTGGCTCCCACTATCTACCGCGTTGGCCCGGTCCCACAGTGTGCGCGGCACCACGAGCGGAAAGAGCGCCCGCGCTCCGCTGGCGCTCAGCGTGCCGGTCAGCGAGCTCAGCGCGAGAATGGGCAGCATCACGGACACCGGCAGCGCGCCCGCTAACGAGAGAACGGCCAGCAGCGCCACCAAGGTCGCCGCCACCCCGTAGTCCAGCAGGATCATGGCGACCCGGCCATGCCGGTCGAGCAGCGCGCCCGCGAGCGGGCTGACCGCCAGCCCCGGCGCGATGCTCAGGAACGTCGCGAGTCCGGCGAGCGTCGGTGAGTGGAAGCGCGCCAGCACAAAGAGCACTAACGTCACCTGCCACATGCCACCAGCAGTTCGCGCTAGCAGTGTCGACGCAGCCAGTCGTGGGAACCCGCCGATAGCGAAGAGCTGTTTGTAACTCGTGGCTGGCGCGCTTCCCGACTCCCTCTCGATCCCTGCTCGCAGACGCCCCGGCTCCTCGCTCTTCGCGGCTCTTCACGCCTAAGCCGCGCTGGCCCGCGCCCGTGCGTCACACTCAACTCACGAGGGGGTGGCGGCAGATGATGTTAGATAGCCATCATACCATACCGTGCGGTCGCCATGGCGCGCGACGAACGATAGCCTCGCCGCTCGCTGCCTCTTGCGCCGAAGCCTGGCGCCCCGGCCGCCTCCGTGGGATGTCGTAAGGGGGGTGGACCTGCGCGATTGCCCACGATCGCGTCCGCCGATACCCCTGGCGCCCATAGGGCGGATGCTTTGCCCACCAATACCACAACGCTTCAGGCGGAGAGGTCAGCGTGCAGACCGAGGCGCGGCTTGAGGCGTGTACAGCTAGAGCGCCCGTCAGCCGGCGCCCAGGTCGTTTGCCTCCCGCCGCCTATTGCCCGTCACACCTCCTCCGCCGCTTCGGCGCCCGTACCACGCGCTATTCGCGACGAGGGGCGCAAGCACGCGGCGCGGCTTACGTAGAGTGTTGACACTGTGATCCGCAACCGCTATAAACGCTATACCGTGTGGAGCGTACATGGTGAGTAACGGCGTGGCCCACGCGCACGCTGAATGAGGCCTCAACATGAGCGCACGGTCAACGCGCCGTTATGGGCGCGTGGATTTGTTGCGCACAGTCTGATGGCCGCAGGGCCTGGCCCTGGAGGTTGGCATGGCGCGAAACCTGTGGAGCTCCTGGCAGGATCGTGATGTGAACGGTGTAATGGCTGCGCTCGACGCGCGATCCTGGTCTACGCCCGCGGGCGCCATCCATCTCAAGCGGCGTGTCACGCGCGTGGCGGGCGCCGACGTCCACTATCAGGTGGCGGGAGAAGGAGAGCCAGTGGTACTCGTCCACGGGCTGTCGGGCTCCTCGCACTGGTGGATCCGCAACCTCCCCGCTCTGGCCGGCAGTTACACCGTCTATTTGATTGATCTCCCAGGATTTGGCGCGATGTCTCAGCATCCGGGCCAGCTGATGCTGCCTGAGATGGCCGCGTGGTTGCTGCAGTGGATGGACGCCGTGCGCCTGGAGCGCATCCGCCTGATCGGGCACTCGATGGGTGGCGCCATCGCTATCCAGTGCGCCGCGCAACGTCCAGGCGCCATCTCCCACCTGGCGCTGGCGGCGCCCGCCGCGATTCCCGTGGGGCATCCGACGTTGTGGTCGTATATGCCGCCACTCATGGAGGCGGTTGGGGCCATGACGCCCTCCTTTCTGCCTATCCTCGCCTATGATGCGCTGCGCGCCGGTCCAGGGACGCTGCTCCGCATGTCGCGTGACCTGCTCACGCACGATGTCCGCGACGAACTACGGCAGGTTACAGCGCCCACCCTGCTCATCTGGGGGCGGCGGGACTCGCTCGTGCCGCCATCATTGGGACATGTGATGCGACAGGAATTAGCCGATGCTGAGCTGCACATTCTCGACGGCGCGGGACATGTGGTGATGTACGACCGCCCAGCGGCGTTCAATAAGGCGGTTCTCGCGTTCTTCGCGGCGCCGACGACGAGAGGACGCGCGCAGCCACGGTCGTGATCGCGCCCTCCGCGAGGCGAAGAGGCTCCAGGCGTCCGCCACGACGCGGTATGGCGCACAGCGGGCGCTATGGCACATAACGTGCGCTCCTGTACATGCGCACGGAGCCCGGGCAGCGCGCCTGGACCAGGCAAAGAGGCGCTAGCGCGTCGCTCCGTAGGTCCGTAGGGCGGCGCATGAAACACCGACGCAGGGGGATGGTGTGGTCGTGGTGGGCGTCCCCGGCCCCACAGGTAGGCGCGCCGATTGCGCCGAGCGGTCGCGATCCGCCCAGCAGTGGCGCTGTCATCGTACCAGCAGGCGCGCTGCGGGGACATAGACGCAAGGTGGGTACGATTCAAGACGCGGAGGCGGGCATGGACGGCAGGCGAGAGCCGCTCGCCAGTGTCGATTCGGTGTGGCTGCGGATGGACGAGCCGGGAAATCTCATGATCGTCACCTCGGCGCTTGTCCTCCGAGAGCCGGTCCCTTTCGCGTGCTACCGGGAGCTCGTCGCGAGCCGCCTGGACGCGCTCCCCCGGCTTCGACAGCGCCTCGTCAAGTCAAGGACGGCATTCGGATCGCTGGCGTGGGAAACGGATCCGCGATTCGATCTGTCCTGCCATGTCCGGCTCGCGCCGCTCGAACGGCCGGACCAACGCTCGCTGCAGAACCTCGTCGGGCGGCTGATGAGCGACCCGCTCGACCCGTGCCGCCCGCCGTGGCAGATCCACTTCGTGCCGCAGTACGAGGATGGCTGCGCCGTCATTGGCCGCTTCCATCATTGTCTCGGCGACGGCCTCGCGATGCTCTACGTGCTGCATATGCTGACCGACGACCCGCCAGTCGAGCTGACGAACACGCCGCCGATACCGCGGCCGGCCGACAACCACAAGGCATTCGGGTGGCTGCC
>JAKAIY010000161.1 GCA_021814145.1 Chloroflexota bacterium | reverse complement strand
GGAGGCGCGCGCCGTGGCGTTGACCGCTAGCTAGCGGTCAACGCCACGGCCACTGAGTAACCGAGGGGAATCACCAAAGCCCACACTCCCCTGGACACATACAAGCCGCTCTCCCTGCCGGTGTCGAAATTGCTCACCAACCATCAGGTGTCATCGTCATTTTCTCAGGCTACGCTCGCGTTTCTCTCGCATCTGGGGCCGCGTGACTTCGCGACCGGCGCGTATGTCACCATTGGCCCCGCTTTCCCGGATGAGACGGTGGTAAGCGTTCCTTCCATTCATCACATTTATCCCAGGGACTTCCTCAAATCACGGCGCGTCGGCTCCAAGCGCCATCATGGCAACGCCCTCATGAACATGTGCCTCCTTCCTGAAGCTACCAATCAACGGATCGGCGCCAAAAGCCCGGCGGAGTACTTCGCGGAATACTCCGCCTCGCCAGATTTTCCGAAGATCATCGCGTCGCATCTCATCCCGATGGACTTCGCGACCCGGAAGAGCTTCAAGCCATCTGATTTCGCCGCGTTTCTCAAGGCGCGCGCTGATCTGTTCATCGAGGCGCTGGGCAAGGCCCTGCCGGATGTCACCATCCGGCGGGGGTAGAAGGCCTTTCAGCCAGCGGCGCTATACCTCGACCACCACCGGCAGGATCATCGGGCGGCGCTTGTTGGTGTCGTAGATGAATTCGCTGAGTGTGTCGTGAATCTTGTTCTTGACGTAGTTCCAGTCCGCGTTTCCGCCACGCTTGCGCGTGTGCTTCTGGAACGCCTGGATCACCTGCCCGCGCGCCGCTTCCAGGAGCGCCTCTGACTCGCGCTCGTAGACGAAGCCGCGCGAGATGATATCAGGCCGCGCCAGTGGTTCACCTGTCTCGGCGTCCACCGTCAGCACCACCACCAACACACCGTCGCTGGAGAGCGCGCGCCGGTCACGCAGCACGACCTGCCCCACGTCGCCCACGCCTGTTCCATCCACATACACATTGCCGCACGGCGCGTGGTCCACGATCTCGATCTTCGCGTCCGCCGTCACCTCGATGATGTCGCCGTCCTGCGCCACGACCGTTCGATCTGGCGCCACGCCCATGCTTTGCGCTAGCTCCGTGTGCCGCGCCAGCATGCGATACTCGCCGTGGATCGGAATCATGCACTTTGGGCGGGTCAGCGCCAGCATCAGTTTCAGCTCCTCACGGCTGGCGTGACCTGAGACATGCACCTGCGCCATGCCCTGGGAATAGACGTTCACGCCCTGGCGCATCAGATTATCAATGTTGCGCGCGACGGCCCGCTCGTTGCCGACGATTGGGGTCGAGCTGAGGACCACGGTATCTCCCGGCTCCGCCTGCACCAGACGGTGGTCGCCGTTGGCGATCCGGGTTAGCGCCGAAGTCGGCTCGCCCTGGCTGCCCGTGCAGACGATCACCAGCTTGCTGGCGGGAATCTGGTTGATGTCCTCGGCGCGCGCCAGCGTTCCCACTGGAACGTTCAGATAGCCCAGCTCGATCGCCATCTGCACGTTATTGACCATCGAGCGGCCTACCAGCGCCACCTGCCGCTTGTGCTTCACCGCGACATCCACCACCTGTTGCACACGCGAGATCAGCGAGGCGAACGTCGCTACCAGGATGCGCCCCTTCGCCTGGCTGAAAATCGTCTCGAAGCTGTCGCTGATGACCCGCTCCGATGGCGTATAGCCCGGACTCTCGACGCGCGTGGAATCACCGCACAGCGCCAGCACGCCCTCATCGCCCAGTCGCGACAGCGCGCCGAGGTCAGTTCGCAGGCCATCTACTGGCGTGAAATCGAACTTGTAATCGCCAGTATGCAGCGCCAATCCCGCGGGTGTTCGCAGCGCCAGCGCCACCGCGTCAGGCACGCTGTGATTGATCCGGATGGCGGTAACGTTAAACGCGCCCGCCTGAACCGGAGCGCCCGGTTCGATCTCCACCAGCTGGGCGCGGTCCAGGATGCGGCGCTCGCGCAGCTTGACCGTAATCAGGCCCAGCGTCAGCTTGGTCGCGTAGACCGGGGGGAAGTTGAGCTGTGGCAACAGGAATGGCAGGCCGCCGATGTGATCCTCGTGTCCGTGTGTGATGAAAATACCGCGAATGCGGTGAAGCTTGTCCGCCAGATAGGTCGTGTCGGGGATCACCAGGTCTACGCCGAGCATCTCTTCGTCGGGGAACATCAGCCCCCCGTCAATGATCACGATATCATCGCCGTACTCGATGACCATCATGTTTTTGCCAATTTCGCCCAGCCCGCCCAGCGGCACAAAGCGCAAGGGGAGCGCGCGCTGCGCGCCGCCCCGGTTGGAGGCGCGTGAGTGTGTCATAGGTGTTGTATCGCTTTCTTTGTCGCTTAATAGCCCCTCACGCCATGCGCTTCGTTCCCGGGCATGACGCTACACTGCCCCGTGAGCGTCCGGCGGCTGCGGCCTCCACGTTCCGCTCTGGGACCGGGCTTTGTTATCCGGTATCGTTCAGTCGCTGTGTTTCCGCTTGTACTCTACCACCGCGCTGTGGCCGGGCAGCGTCCTCGCCGCCACGAGGTTATCGCGTGTCTCTCAGTCATCCTCAGTCGCTTTCCGTCTCGTCCTGCTCCAGGAAGAGCCGCCCCAGCGTCGTGAGGGTGGCGACATACTCATCGCCGATGAATTCCAGCTCGATATAGCCTTCTTCCGCCATCTCGCGCAGATCATCAGTCACGATCAGGTAGCCCCTGAGCATACGGCTGATGTCGCTCTCGGGCAGTGGCCCCCACTCGCGCAGCTTCCGCAGCGTCGCCAGCGTCATCGGTGTATTGTCATCTATCGAGCGCATCACGTGTTCCTCGCGGGCTGATGATGTTGAGCGCGCGTCGCGCCGCTAATAAAGCGCTAGGTCGCTCGCGCCGGCGATCAGCGTCGTCAATGCGTCACCTTTCGCTATCTGCGCGCTCGTCGTCTGCCGTGTGACGCCTGAAGCGTCCGTTGAAGTGGACAGCACGCTTGTCACCAGCAGCGTATTCCCCGATACCCATTGTGGCGCGTACATGGAAGTCGTATCCAGCGCCTTGCTCAGCGTGGTCGCGTACAGCCTGGCGCCCTGGTAGGCCACCGCGCCGCCTGGTCCGACGCTGATCTGCGCGTGGACTGCTAGCGGTTGCGAACCCACCGCTGATAGCGTCTGCTGGAGACAGTAGAAATTGTAGATGTTGGTCACGCAGATCGTGCGGGCCGCCGCGCTCGCCTTCGCATCCACCGAGCCAATCTGCTCGTAGGCTACCGTGGCGCCGCTGATGGCCCACGCGCCCGCGACGGGGTTTCCCTGGGGATCAGAGTAGACATTTCCCAGTGACGTGAACACGGAGCCGTAGAAGCTGTCACTGTTTTGGACGCGCGCGATAGATTGGTCGCGTGTGATCGGATCGAGCTGAAAGGCGTTCACGAACGGCTGCAAGCTGAGCCAGTTCAGATACGCTGAGCCAATCTGGCCGGTCTTTCCCAGCCCCCCCAGCGTCATGCAGGTGTAATACAGACTTGTCCCGGACACGCCCACGTCCCCGTAGGAGCTGGGTTGGGGACAGTCCGAATCCTGTGTCTCGCCATAGGTTGTGCGGAGTTGCCAGACGCGCGCCCCGTTAGGGTCATGAACATCGTAGGCGCTCATGCCACCGCCGCCTCCCGCGATCAGCAGGTCGTCGTTGAACCAGGCGTAGGTATGGCCGTAGACGCTGCCAGTCAGCGGGGTGTGGTAGGTCGCGCAGGCCGTCGAGGTCGAGTTTAGACACTGCGACAGATCAATATAATAGATTGGCCCTGATGCGCTCGTCGGTTCGCTTGGCGTCAGATTCACCACCAGCGCGAAGGCCAGTGAGTTCCCACTGCTTGACCACACCAGCGGCCCCCAGATGATGTCAGCTCCCGCTGAGAGCGTCAGCTGGGTTACCTGACGGGGCTTGTCGGCGCCTTTCTGCCGCACCCATACCTGGTTGTCGTAGACGAAGGCGTACTCGCGGTCTGGCCCGGCGGACGCCACCAATGGCGGCGTAGCGGGGTGGTCGTTCGTCGCGCCCTGTAGGCCCAACGAGTAGTTGATGCCGCTGCCGCCGGAGAGCGAGCACCCCGCCACCAGCAGCGCCGCCAGCGTCAACGCCGCTACCAGCCCGCCACGCCAGCCGCGCGCGCCGCTTCTATCACAGCGCCCTACCAGACAATCCCTGTCGTGCGTCTCCACAAGCTCTCCTGATCATTCACCTTGCCACCAGCGCGCTCCAGCCCTGGGGTGGTGTTGGCGGGGCGCAGGCACAGCGCCGCGACGCCGTCGTTTCCCTCAGCCTGGCAGCGCCAGCCACTCAGCGCCAGCGCCTGCCGTAGCGGCGCGTCCGCCGGGATGAGGGCCCACGCGATGTGATACTGGTCGAGCAGGTGCGACCACCCAGGCTTGACCTCAGTAATTGTCAGGTAGTCACTGAGGAGCTGGCTGCTATAGACATCTGACCGGCTATCAATAAAGACATGATACCCCGGCAGCGCAAAGTCCAGATAGCCCCCCCACTCATACGGGTTGAATCCGCGCCCGCGCGGTATCCCCTCGCGCCGCAGGACGGCGACCGCCGCCACTGGAAGCCGCGTCGTGTCCCAATGCGCGCTCACCAGCGGGCGGCTCTGTCCTGGCAGCGCGCCGCCATTCGCCACCAGCGCCGCTCCCAGCGCGACAGCGATCACTGACCATAACGCCCCGCGCAGCATCCGGTCTACCACGTCTACCCGCCGCGACAGCGCGGCCAGCCGTCCCGCTCCCGCCGCCAGCCAGGTCATGACGCGCCCGCGCCATCCCTGCCAGCCCGCGGCGTCCTTCGTGAGCGATGCGGCGCTCCTCACGCTTACGAGCGCCTGCGCCATGTATGGTAAGCAGATCAGTGGCCACAGCGGCACGAAGCGCACATAGACGAACGCCAGCGCCGTCCAGAGCGCGCAGAGCGTCAATCCCAGCGGCTCGACGCCACGCCCGCCCGCGCGCCACGCCGCCAGCAGCCATGCTCCCACCAACGCGAACACCAGCGCCAGGAACAGCCGCTCCAGCCCCTGATGGAAGTTGGGTGACTGGTATTCCTGCGTCAACAGCGGGATCAGCGGATTGCGCGCGAAGGCGATAACATGCCGCCAGTAGTCAAAGCCCCACGGTGTCAGCAGTGTCGCCAGAATGGAGCCGGCTAGCGCCAGCGCCATCTCGCCGGGGCGCGAGACGCGCCTGTCGGGTGGCAGCGCGAACGCCAGCGCCGTCGCCGCGCCCAGGAGCGCGAACCCTCCCAGATATCCCGCGTGGAAGTTTGCCCACAGCGCCGTCACTGCCGGAAAGAGCCACAGCCGCCAGCGCGCGCCGTCACGCCAGTAGCGCCACAGCCACTCGCCCCACCAGAGCGTGAACAGCAGCGAGAACAGCTGCGCCCGCGCCGTCCATGAGAGCATCACCAGCGCGCCGCCCAGACACGCCAGCGCCGCCGCCCCCAGTGGGGACATTCCCCGCCGCCGCAACGCCCCATATAGCCCCCGTATGGTCAGCGCCACCAGCAGCGACGCTATCGCGACCACGCCATTTAGCCCACCCAGCAGATACCCCAGCGCATACACGACCTGCGATAGCCATTCCCAATGCACAACCGGCTGGCCCAGCATCGTCGAGAGAAAAGGCTCGGTCCGGGGCAGCCCGCCGCGCAGCGTCATCAGGCCGAGCGCGATATTCCACCCCGCGTCACCATCTATTCCCAGAATGCTTCCCTGCAGGCCTATCAATCCAAAGGCGAAGACGCAGATAAACAGGGCATCTCCCAACGAGGGCATAAGCCAGGCTGCCGCGCGCTCTCCCGGTGTCAGTGATTTCCCATCCTTCGCGCTCGCGTTCCGCTGTGTCCGCGTCAGCGCCTCATTCACAGCCTGCCTCCTCATCCTGTATTGCGCGCTCTATCCGTGTATACAACGTGCGAGACGCGTTCACGCGATGAATGGCCCCATTGGCGCCACCGCCGCGCGGCGCGGCATAATCTTCAGGACACATGGCGCGCCCCCGGCGCGAAAGGATCAAAGAAGCTTCTCTGTGTTTTCGCCAATAGGCCATGTATATCGAATCGCCCAATCCGGATCACGCCTCCTGAAAGGAGATTAAGAGCTATGTCCTGGCGCAAATTGTTTGGTGGAGAACCGGATCCCACGTCGCTGGAGCAGTCGCCTGGCGCTGATAGGTCTCCACGTCTGCCTCCCGGGCAGGCATTGACCACCAAGTGGCCGGTCCTCTCGTATGAGCCTACGCCCCGATTTGACGCGGCGGCGTATCGTTTCAAGGTCTGGGGCGCGGTCGCCGAGCCGCTGGAGATGACCTGGGAGCGACTGCAATCCCTACCCCGCACGCGCCTGACCGCTGATTTCCATTGTGTTACCGCCTGGAGCCGCTACGACAATGCCTGGGAGGGCGTCGCCATCCGCGACATTCTGGCGATGGTCAGGCCGCTGCCCGAAGCCGCGTTCGTCACCGCGCACTCGTGGAGCGGATATACCACGAACATGCCGCTCGCGGACCTGGACGATGACGACACGCTGATTGCCTTCACCCATGATGGTGAGCCGATCACCCCCGATCACGGCGGCCCTGTGCGGCTCATTGTTCCCAAGCTCTACGCCTATAAGAGCGCCAAATGGCTCTCCGGGCTGGAGTTTATGGAGAAGGACCGCCCCGGCTTCTGGGAGGTTCGCGGCTACCACAACCACGCTGATCCCTGGAAAGAAGAGCGATTCTGGTAGGCGTCCCGCTCGCGCGGCCGGCCCGGTTGATCCCGCCTGGGCTCCCGGCGGGCGGTTCCGCTCGCTGGGAGTACTGCGCCTCTTGTACCGCCGCGCGGCTTTTTGGAGTACACTATGGGCCGTGCGGGTTCGTCTTCCACCTTCCGCGCTGGCGCCTTCTGGCGGGCGGACGGATGGGCCAGTGAGAAAGGGCATGAGGGAACGGACATGACGGTACGGGTCGTCATAACGGGCATGGGCATGGTGACGCCGCTGGGGAATGATGTTCCCTCTACGTGGAGCGCGCTGCTAAAGGGCGTCTCTGGCGCGGGTCCCATTACGAAATTCGACGCCAGTAACCATGATGTGCGCATCGCCGCTGAGGTCAAGGACTTCGACCCGCTTTCCTGGATGGACCGCAAAGTCGCGCGCCGCAGCGAGACGTTCACTCACTACGCCCTAGCCGCCACTCGCCAGGCCGTCGCGCAGTCTGGGTTGGATATTGCTCCCATCCGCGACGATGTAGGGGTGCTGATCGGCTCCGGCTCTGGCTCGCTCAAGATGTTGCAGGAGCAGTTCCAGTTGCTCCTGAGCGGTCGCGAAGACCGTGTCAGCCCTTTCTTTATTCCGATGATGCCAGCCGATATGGCGTCGGCGACTGTCGCGATGGAGCTGGGCGCGCGCGGCCTCAACTATGCCACCGTCTCCGCTTGCGCGACTGGCGCTAACGCTATCGGCGAAGCCTGGGAAGCGATCCGGCGTGGTGACGCCGCCGCCATGATCGCTGGCGGCACGGAGTCCTGCATTGTTTCCATCGCCGTCGCCGCCTTCGATAGCATGCACGCGCTCAGCACCCGCAACGATGACCCACAGCATGCCAGCCGCCCCTTTGACAAGGACCGCGACGGCTTCCTGATGGGTGAAGGCGCTGGCGTTGTGGTGATGGAGACGCTGGAGAGCGCCCGCGCGCGTGGCGCGACTCCGCTGGCTGAGGTGGTGGGCTACGCTTCTACCTCTGACGCGCACCACATCACCGAGCCCGCGCCAGGTGGGACCGGCCTTGCCCGCGCTATCCGCCGGGCGCTGAAAAAGGCTGGCCTGGAGCCGGAGCAGATTGGCTACATCAACGCGCACGGCACCTCGACGCCTTACAACGATCGCGAAGAGACCGCCGCGATCAAGTCAGTCTTCGGCGAGCACGCTTACAAGCTGGCCATCAGTTCCACCAAGTCCATGACTGGCCACATGATCGGCGCGGCGGGCGGCGCTGAGGCCATCTTCACCGCCCTCGCCTTGCGTGATGGCATGCTGCCTCCCACGATCAACTATGAGACCCCTGACCCGGAGTGTGACCTTGACTACGTGCCCAACCAGGCGCGCGCGGCCAGCGTAGAGTACGCGATCTCAAACTCGATGGGCTTCGGCGGGCACAACGCGGTGCTCGCGCTCAAGCGCGCGGACGGCTAGCCCCCGCGCCTCGCGGAGAGCGCATCCCATGCTCATGCCAGAAGCGGGCTTCCGCCGGGTGATTCACGCTGACCTCGATTGCTTTTTCGCCGCTGTCGAGGAACTGGACGATCCCAGCCTACGCGGACGCCCGGTCGCGCCGATTGAGACGGGACAGGCGGCGTACGGCAGTGGCACTCCGGAGCGAGCAATCGGGGACGGCGAGATCTATGTGCAGAGCCGCATCCACGCCGAGCGGCT
>JAKAIY010000160.1 GCA_021814145.1 Chloroflexota bacterium | reverse complement strand
GTGGCCTGCCCATTATCGCCCAGATGACATTTACCGAAGATGGCCAGTCGCTCGCTGGCGATTCGCCCACAGAGGCGGCGCGCGCGCTGGCCCGGCTTGGCGTGGATGTCATCGGCGCCAATTGCAGCGTCGGCCCGGCGGGCATCCTCGATGTGGTGACCGAGATGGCGGACGCCCTGCGCGAGAGCGGCATTGATCCAGAGCGTGATATCCTGCTCTCCGCCCAGCCCAACGCCGGCCTGCCCACCCGCGTTGAGAACCGCTTCCTCTACGTCTCCACGCCCGCCTATTTCGCGGAGTACGCGCGGCGCTTCGCCTCGACCGGCGCGCGGCTGATCGGCGGCTGCTGCGGCACCACGCCGGACCATATCGCCGCCATGAGCGCTTCACTGGCGACATATCTCCCCGCTCCGCTTGCGGCGAGCTGGGCCGCGCCCATGCTCCTTCCGCGCCAGGCGCCAGCGGAGACGCCCGCGGAAGCCGCCGAGGTGGAGACGAGCCAGCTTCAGCGCGATCTCGCCGCCGGGCGCTTCGCCGTCAGCATCGAGCTTGACCCGCCCAAGGGCCTGAATCCAGGTAAAATCCTAGAGGGAGCCGCGCGCTTGCGCGAGGCTGGCGTGCGCTATATCAACATCGCCGACAGCCCGATGGCCCGCGTGCGCATGAGCTGTATCGCGATGGCCCGCCTGTTGCGCGACCACCTCGACCTGGAGAGCATCGTCCACATCACGACGCGCGACCGCAATATGATGGCCCTGCAATCCGACCTGCTCGGCGCGCACGCGCTCGGTGTCCGCAACGTTCTCGCGCTGACCGGCGACCCGGTGCGCGCGGGCAATTACCCCAACCTGACCGGCGTCTGGGATGTGGATTCCGTTGGCCTCGTGCGTATCCTGCACGGCATGAACGAGGGTCACGATGTCGCGGGGGCGTCGCTCGGCATGCCCGCGCGCTTCTTCATCGGCGCGGCGCTTAACCTCAACATGGATGACCACCTGATAGACGTGGACCAGGAGCGGCGGCGCGGGAAGCTGGCGCCGCTCGACCAGCGCGCGCGCGCGCACGAGGGCATGGAAGGACACTCCCACGCGGGCCTTACCGAGAGCGAGATGGAGCTCCACCGGCTGCGCCACAAGCTGGACGCTGGCGCGCAGTTCATCATGACCCAGCCGGTCTACGAGCTGGCCCCGCTGGAGCGCTTCCTCGACGCTTTCGGCCCGGTTGGCGCGCCGCTCATCCTGGGCATGATCCCGCTGCACAGCTCCAAGCACGCTGAATACCTGCACAACGAGGTCCCCGGCATCAGCATCCCCGATGACGTGCGCGCCCGTATGCGCGACGCGGGGGAGCGCGGACGTGAGGTTGGTATCGAGCTGGCGCGCGAGGTAGTCACCCAGGCGCGCGAGCGCGGCCTCATTCAGGGCTGCTACCTCATGCCCTCCTACGGGCGCTACGATCTCGTCGCCGACCTCGCCCAGGAACTCCTGCGCGACGAATCAGAATAGAAAAGCCCACAACGCGAGGCCCGGATGGCTCCCGCGTCGCGGGCGGCTGTTCGCCGGGCTAGGCGTTGAGCGGGCGGATTGAACCGGAGCCCGAGATGGACCTGGTGATGGCGGGCTGGCCGGTGTAGCGGATGGAGCCAACGCCGGAGATATGGGCGTCAATCCTGTCGCGGGCGTTGATCGTAGCCTTGCCCGCGCCGCTGACATTCACGCTGGCCCGCTCGCTGGCGAGGTCGGCGGCGCGATAGGCGCCGGAGCCCGTGATATGGACCTCCTGCCGGGCGGCCTGACCCGCGAGGGAGATGTCGCCAGAGCCGGAGATGGTGACGTGGACCGCGCTGGCGGTCAAGGCGGACGCCTGAAGGTCGCCCGCGCCGGAGATGGTGACGCGCAGTTCGTCAGTGGTAAGGGCGGACAGTTGGGCCTTGGCGACGCCAGAAATCATAAGGCCGCGGAGATCCCTGACGGTGACGCGATAGCGGATGGGGCCGCGTATGGAAAAGTGGGCGCCACGGCGGGCGCCAAGCTGTAGATTGTGATTGTGGACCTCGCTGGTGAGCAGCGGCAGAATGTTGTCGTCAGCCTCGATGGTGAGGGACTCCTCGCCAGTCTGGGCGATGACGATGGAGCCGCTGCCGCTCACCGTGATGGTGTCGAAGTCGCGCACGTCGCGGGTCTCGGTGACGACATGACCGGAACCGGTGATGAACTGGAAGGGGCCGAGCTTGACCATGGTCGCCGCCTCCTACGTGTCGCGCCGCCATCTCAGGCGGCAGGACTGCGGGTCATTTCCACGAATCGTCGGGTAGCGCGCTCTCCAGACGGTGTCACAGGAGTGGTTATAGCATGGAGGCGCAAGAAAGTCAATGCAAATATCAACATTATTGATGAGAAATAAACAATATTGATTTCACGGCACGCGCGTCTGCTCAAACATGCGGACGCCCGCGACGTGTGAACCGGATGGTCCCCATGTCGCGGGCGTCGCTTGCAGTGGATAACGGCGCGCCGGGCCGGGCTCAGCGCGGGGCGGCGCTGGCCTCGCGGGCCTTCATGGCCTCCACGGCCTCCGCGTAGACGCCGCGATATTCTGGCGGGAGCAAGGCGGCGATGCGCGTCATGATCTCCTCGCCGCCGCGCTCCACATCTTCCTTGGCGTAGCGCGCGCCATCCGCGCCGAGCCTGAACGGCTCGCCATAGCGCACGGTGACGGTGGGGCGGCGGAAGAAGAACTGGCCCTTGCGGAAGACCGCCGGGCTGTTGATGACGCCCACCGGGACGACCGGAACATTGGCCCGCAAGGCGATCAGCGCCACGCCTGGCAGGCCGCGAATCATCGCGCCGCCGGTGCGGTGACCCTCCGGGAAGATCACGACCACCTCGCCCTGCCCCAGCAGCCGCAGCGCGGTGCGCAGCGACTCGCGGTCTCCCTCGCCACGCCGGACGGGGAACGCGCCGAGCAGGCGGATCAAGCCGCCGATAAAAGGCGTCTTGAACAGCTCGATCTTGGCCATGTAGTGGGTGATGCGCTTGACCGGGAACGATACGAGCGGAATGTCAATCCACGCCGCGTGGTTCGACGCCAGCATCACCGGACCAGTCGCCGGCACATGTTCCAGCCCCTCCACGCGCAGCTTGAGGAGTGGAGGGAGAACGATGGCCACTATGCCGCGCACCAAGCTATAGAACCAGGGCGTCGCCGTACCGTCGTGCGCCACGCCCCGGCCAGCGGTCACCTTCGGCGCGACATACGCGCCTTCGCGGCGAGCGCGCGGCTTCGCGGGCGGCTCCGGCGCTTCCGCGATGGCGGGCGGCTCCGGCGCCGGGGAGATGATGGCGGGCGGCTCCGGCGCTTCCGCGATGGCGGGCGCGCGGGCGGCGAGCCGCTCATTGAGCAGGGCGATGATCCTGTCCACCACGGCGTCGAACTGGCCATTGGGGTTCTCGACGGGGACGGCGTCGGCGGCGAGCGTCATCCGGCCCGCGTCGCGCGCGTCGCGCGCTTCGATGTCCATCAGCACCCGGTCGAGGCCGGGCGCCTCCTCGCCCATATCGGCGACGAGGTCCGCGTGGCGGCGGCGCGCGCGCTCCGCTGGTGGGGCGGAAAGCGCGACCTTGAGCGTCGCGTCCGGCAGCACGACCAGGCCGATGTCGCGGCCCACCATCACGACGTTGTGCGCGTCAGCCATCGCGCGCATGGCGGCGATCAGCGCCTCGCGCACCCCCGGATGGCGCGCGACCGCCGAGACGTTCTCCGTCACGCGCAGGGTCTGGATATCAGGAGTGATATCCTCTCCGCCAGCCAGCACGGTATACTGGCGGCCATCGGCGACGGTCGGACGGGTGATGTGGATGGGCGCCTCCGCGAGCAGCGCCAGCAGCGCCGCCTCGTCATTCACGGAGACGCCACGCCGCAGCGCCATCACCGTCAGCGCGCGGTAGAAGGCGCCGCTATCAATATAGAGATAGCCCAGCCGCTGGGCCACCGCCTCGCCTATGGTGCTCTTGCCCGCGCCCGCCGCGCCGTCAATCGCGATCTGCGCCGTCCGGCTCTCGTCACCCATCTCTCGACCTCACGCGCGCCCCGCCGCGTCCGCCGCCACACGGAATCGCGGCGCCGGGAGCGCCCCGCGCAATTATAGCATGCGCGACGGCCTCGCCTCCTGATGGGACAGGGCTATGAGCGAGGTCTTTCATGGCCTCGCCGCGCGTTCCCAGCCTTGCGGGGCCGGGAACGCGCCCATCGCATCAACCCTGAGTGAGCGTGGCGGGATCGAAGTCGGAGCTGGCGAGCGTCTCGCTGTCGGGAGCTTTCGCGCCCGCCGCGATGGCGTCGCGCCAGGCGTCCATCTGGGCGTCGTCGTTGACCATCAGCGCGGCGCGGATGACGCCATCACGGACGAAGACGGCGGTGAAGGCATGGCTCGCCATGTGACTGCGGATCGTCACCTCGGCGTCGGGTGACGGGTAGCCGAGCATGTTGAGCGCGAGGTCGAACTGGTCGGAGAAGAAGTAGGGGACGTGCGTGTAACACTCGTCGCCGCCTGTCATGTTGGCCGCCGCCGTCTGGCCGCTGCTGATCGCGTTGTCCCAGTGCTCGAAGTGGAAGCGGCCCATGACGGGATCAGGGTAGGCGGCGATATCGCCCGCAGCCCAGACATCCGGCGCGGAAGTATGGAGGTGGTTATCCACCATCACACCGTGGCGCGGGTCCACGTTGATCCCCGACGCGCTGGCGACCTCGGTATTGAGCTGGATGCCAACGCCAACGAGCGCCAGATCAGCGGGCAGGTCAAGCGGGGAGCCGGAGCCGTCAGAAGCGGTGATGCGAACCGCCGCGACGCGTCCATCCGGTCCAGCGATGAACGCGCTCGGCGCATGGTCGAAATAGAACGACGCGCCGCGCGCCATGAACTCACCCTGCAGCCAGGCCGAGAGATCGTCCGTCAGCATGCCCGGCCAGGCGCGCTTCACGAGGTCTACGATCGTCACGCTGGCGGCGCCCTTGAAGAGAGCGTTGCTGGCGGCCTCCAGGCCGATGAAGCCGGAGCCGATGACCACCACGCGCAGGCCAGGCGTGGCCAGCCGCTCGCGAATGGCGGTGGCGTCGTCCAGCGTGCGCAGGGTCATGACGCCGGGCAGCGTCGCGCCGGGGATATTCAGCGCGCGGGCGCGCCCGCCCGTAGCGATCAGCGCCTTGCCGTAGCCGATTATCTCGCCATTCGCCAGGGTGGCCGTCTTCGCCGCCGTATCCAGACGGCTCACAGGCGCGCCCTGGAGCGTCTCGACCCGCTGCTCGCCGTACCACGGCGGCAGCTGGACGTAGACGCCGCCCGCGCCGTAGGTCCCATCCGGCTCGATCTCGCCACGCAGATATTCCTTGGAGAGCGGCGGGCGGTGATAGGGGGCGTGTCGCTCGCTCGCGACGATCAGGATCGAGCCGCTCGCGTCACGTTTGCGGATTTCCTCAGCGGCGGTCGCCGACGCGAGCCCGCCGCCAATCAGCAGATAGTCCACACGTCGCTGTGGCGGAGTCGCTGGAGCCGTCATCGAAAGCCTCCTTTAAGAAATAACGCGGATAGACGGTGAGAGAATCACATGCGGGTTACGCGCTCAAGCGTGAGCGCCGGGGGGTGGGAGTGGAAAACGGGCAGGCGCAGAGCGCGCGCCACATAGCGACCATGCGCCAGACTGCGGCGCTTCCTGCCACTGGCTGGCGCGGCGTGTCATTTGGAGATGGCGCGGCGCGCCTACGGGCGCGGCGCCCCTTGCTCATCACGCGGAGGAGGCAGCGCCTGCCGCTCGTCCGCTGGATCTTTCTCTTCGCGCATCGCCTTCTGGAAGGACTTGATGGTCTGTCCAGCGGCGGAGCCAATCTCTGGCAGGCGCTTGGCGCCAAATACCAGGAGCAGCAGGATGAGCAGCGGGATGAGCACATCCCAGTGCAGTCCGAATGGCATACACGACACCCCTTTCGCCGTCCCCGCGCGTTTGCGCGCCAGCATGGACGGCTCCCGTTAGAGTATACGCGGTGTGGGAACGCGCCCGCAACGCCGTGTCCAATCGGGCAAGCGACGCCTGGCGCATGCCTGTTCGCGTTGGGTCATCGTGGCCCTGCGGGACCGTCGCGCAGGGTGGCGCCAGGCAAAACCCCTCGCGGGCCGCCAACAGCCTGATCAGGATAGGCGTCACGCCGGATAGAACGGCAGGTCGGGGAAAAAGTCGCGGGGGTGATGCGGGTCGGGCAGTGTCAGCGTGACGATGACCATGCCCGAAGGGGTGGGCGGCTCGATAATCACGCTTCCCCCAACGCGCTCGATGTCTCGCCGCGACTGCCGCACGCGCGCGATGCTTTGCTGACTGGAAAGTAACGCCTGGTAGCTCTGGAACGCCATATTCCACTCCAACACCTGTCGCCGTCTGCCATGCTCTTGGCTGATTATTCCTTGCTGCGCGCCGCTCCTTGCTGGCGGAGCGTCCTCGCCCCGTCAACGCGCTTTTGCGCCTCGCCTGCTATCGTAGCGCGCCTGTCAAGAGGGGAGCTGCCAGGCGGCTGAAGACGCGGCTACGGACCTACGGCTACAAAGCCAGCCGGCGCTAGCCCGACGCGCTCCGCGCGGGGCGCCAGGGCGGGGCGCTCGCAACCCCTGACTCTTCGCGCGATTATAGACAGGCGAGGCGTAACACGGTAGAATACGCGCGCGTATAACAGTGTAGTCGGTACTGTGGCGCGGCGTTCTCATCTCGCGATAAGCCCCGCCCTTCGCGCGTGAACAGGCGCGGATTGACCGGTTGGCTCGCTGCCACTCTCAACATGAGAGGAGAACCCTTATGCCCACCTCGCCCAACACGGACCCTCAGGCGTCGGCGGCAAACCGTCTGGGCGCCGTGGAAAGTATCGTTCATCTGCCGCGCACGCTCAAAGTCGCCGGGAATGTGCTGAAAGACGCGCGCGTCAGTATTCTGCCCAAGGTGATGTTCGTGGGCGGCATTGTGGCGCTACTGGCGGCGCTCTTCACCCCGGAGGCGTTCGCGGAGCTGGTCAATGTCATTCCGGGCCTGGGGCAGTTGCTCGGCGCGCTGGAGATTCCCGTTGATGGCGCGGTAGACTGGATCGCCATCGCCCTGGCGGCGCTCAACCTGATGAAACTGTTCCCGCAGGATGTCGTCAATGAGCATTACAATAGCGTGGTGGGGCGCTCCAAGCCGTCTGGTCCAATCGTGGACGCGGACCCGCCACGGTAGCGCGCCAGCGGCGCGTCTCTCCTGTTTCGGCTGAAATCCCCTGAGTCTGGAGTCCACACCATATGGCGCGAGCGTCACATTTCCTCATGATGCCGCGCCACCTTTCCCCTGGCCCGTTCTTCAATGCGCAGAAGGGGCTTCGCGCGTTCGCCTCGCTGCTGGCGCTGGCGGTCTTGAGCGCGCTGCTGGCGGGCTGCGCTTTTCATCCCGGCGGCCAGCAGATCGCATGGCAGGCGGGCGATCAGTTATGGGTGGCGAACCCCGATGGGTCCAACCCACGCCAGATCGCGCCGCGCGAGGTCGCGGGCTATGCCTGGTCGCCCGATCATCATGAGCTGTCGTTCCGCTACGGAGCCGCCGCCAATCCTCCGGCCGCCGGGGCTACCTGGGCGGCTCAGGAGACGCCCTCCGAGATCGCGATTGTGAGCATCAGTGGCGGCCAGCCAACGCAGATCACGCCAGATGGCGGCGGGCTGGTCCGCAGCGACGCCTGGTGGGACCCAAGCGGCAACCGCCTGCTCTACCGCGAGTACGGCGCGGGCGCGGCGCTGGGGGCGGTCTACTTCGATTCGCAGAATGATCAGCCAGTCGGCATCGCGCGCAAGGTCGTGCTGAACGCCGCCAGCCTGCCCACGCTCTCGCCAGATGGCATGCGCGTAGCGGTGATTGACCCCAGCGGCGCGGTACGCGTAGGCCCGCCCGCGCAGACAGGGACCATCGTGGCGCGCGGCGCGGCGCTGACGCTGCCGGGGACGGGACGTCCCGCGCGGTTGCTCTGGCGTCCCGGCCACGACCAGCTCGTCTACCCCACCGCTGGCGACGGCGCCGACGCGACCACGCTGCGGCTGCTCGACCTGGCGTCAAAGAAGGACATCGCCATCACCAGCCTGACTGGCCTGCGCGATGCCGCCTTCTCACCCGATGGCTCACTGCTGCTGCTCGATACCACCTCAAGCATGCTGCTCTGGCCCGTGAGCGGCCAGGCGCCGCGCGGGGTGATTCAGGAGAGCGACCCGCTGGCGCAGGCGTGGTGGTCGCCGAATGGAAGCTGGCTGCTGGTAGCGGATAGCGCCGGGCTACGGCTCTACAGCGCCGCCAGCGGCTGGCGTCTTCAGGCTACGCTCACCTATACAACGCCACTGACCGCGCCCACCATCAGCGCCACGACCCCCTGGCGGCCCGCGACGGCCAACCCCTGGAACCCCGACGGTTCGGCGTTCGTCTTCGCCAGTGGCCCGGCCCAGTGGCAGGGCGTCAGCCTGGCCACGCCGCGCGCTGGCCCGGCGGGAATCTATGTCGAGCGGATGGGCGCGAACGGCCCATCCGGCGCGCCCGCGCTGATCGCCAGCGGCGATGTGACGGCGCCGAGCTGGGG
>JAKAIY010000019.1 GCA_021814145.1 Chloroflexota bacterium | reverse complement strand
CTGGGAGGCGCGCGAAGAGCCCGGCCACATCTGGGAAATCACCTACCCGGAGTACACCCCGGACCCCGCGATTACCAACAACGGCGAGATCATCCGCGATTGACACGAAAGCGCGCCGTCCATCTCACTTTTGCCATGACCATCGGATTGAGAAGAGAAGCGCGTGGCCTCACGAGCGGGCGTCACTTCGCCACGCGCTCCGGCTCCTCCCCGGCCACCAGCAGGCGGCGCATGGCGCGGCGGCGGCGGATGATCCAGAAAATGGCCAGACCCGCGATGGCGGCGACCAGCAGGATGGTTCCACCGAGGCCCATGACGCGCAGCGTCATTTCCAGCAGCGGCAGGTTGCGACCCAGGATGTAGCCCAGCAGGCCATAGATGGTGGCCCAGACAATCCCGCCCAGAGCGTTCCAGACGAGGAACCGGCGCCGTGGCATGTGATTGACGCCCGCCAGAAAAGCGACGGTCACGCGCAGGATCGCGAAGAAGCGTCCAATGAATACCGTCTTGTCACCATGCCGAGCGAAGTAGGCCTGCGCTCCATCCAGCGCCGATTCGCTGATATGAAACGCGCGCAGGACGCGCCGCACGAGTGGATAGCCGCCATAGCGCCCGATCATGTAGCTAAAGTTATCGCCCAGGATGGCGCCCACGGCGGCGGCGAGAATGACCAGCGCGATGCTTAGCGGGCGGCCCGTGCCGGAGTAGACCGCCGCCACCAGCAGCGCCGTCTCGCCGGGAAACGGCACGCCTGTCGTCTCGATCATGACCGCCAACAGCACGACCCAATATCCCCATGTGATGATCGCCTGGTCGAGCCATACAGGCGCGATCATGATGGTTATGTCCTTTCCGTAGGCCAGGCGCCGCCGCGCAACGCCCCCGCGAGCGCCGCGCGCGCCGCCCAGTACCCGCACATTCCATGCACGCCCCCGCCTGGTGGCGTGGATGATGAGCAGAGATATATGTCGCGCGCGCCGGTAGCGTATGGGTTGAGCGGATTGAGCCGCGCGACGGGACGGGTGAAAAGCTGCCCCCAGTCCTGCGCGCCACCGTTAATGTCGCCCCCAACATAGTTCGGGTTATAGGCTTCCAGCGCGGCGGGATTCATCACATGACGCGCCAGGATGCGCTGCCGAAACCCTGGCGCGAAGCGCTCGATCTGGGCCTCGATCCGCTCTGTCATATCTACGCGCGAGCCATGCGGGATGTGGCAATAGACCCAGAGCGTGTGCTTACCGGAGGGGGCGCGCAGGGGATCGAACAGGCTCTGCTGCGCCACGAGAACGAACGGGCGCTCCGGCGTCTCACCCTGCGCGACGGCGCGCTCAGCGGCCATGATCTCGCCCAGCGTTCCCCCCACATGCACGACGCCCGCGCGCAGGCATTCCGTGTCGCGCCAGGGTACGGGCCCATCGAGCGCATAGTCCACCTTGAAAGAGCCAGGGCCATATCGGTAGCGGTTCAGCGCGGCGCGATAGCCGGCAGGCAGGCGCGTTCCCGCCATGCGCAACAACTGGCGCGGCGTCACGTCACAGAGAATGGCGCTCGCGGAGGGTAGCGCGTCAAGTGATTCCACACGGGCTCCGGTGATGATCTCGCCACCCAGTTCGCGCAGATAGGCGGCCATGACTTCCGCCAACTCCTGCGAGCCGCCACGCGCCACCGGCCATCCCACCGCATGCCCCGATGCGCCCAGAACCAGCCCGAACGCCGCGCTCGGTGACTGGTCGAGCGGGAGCATGCCATGCGCCGCCAGCCCGGCGAAGAGCGCGCGCGCCGCCACGCCGCGAAACCGCGACTGCGCCAGCCCGCTCGCCGAACGGCGCGCGCTCAGGCCGAACCGGGCCGTGATCGCGGGATGCGCCGCGAGCGCCAGCGGGCGCAGCGGACCAAGAAACAAGTCCGCGATAACGGACCAGTCGCGCGCCAGCGGCCCCATGAGCCGCGCCCACGCGCCTGCGTCGGGACCAAGGCGTCCGGCGGTCGCTTCAACAGAGCGCTCCAAAATGATCGCCGGGCCATCCGGCAGCGGGTGCGCGAGCGGCGCGTCAGGCTGGACCCACTCCAGCCCGAGGCGTCTCAGTGGCAGCGAACGGAAGAACGGTGAGGAAATGGCCAGCGGGTGCGCGGTGGAACAGACATCGCTCACAAAGCCCGGCGCCGCCAGCTCCGCCGAGCGCATGCCGCCGCCAACTGTCTCCGCCGCTTCATAGACCACCACCGAGCGGCCCGCTCGCGCCAGGGTGATCGCCGCCGCCAGCCCGTTCGGCCCCGAGCCGACCACCACCGCGTCATACGCCATGCGAGCCGTCATGCGCGCTCCTTCCCGCTGCCACGTCATGCCGCCGGACGCCCATCGTCCCCTACGCTAACAGATTGTAGCGCACAGGCGTGAACAACCGGTGGGGAAAGGGGCCATCCATCCTTGCCAGGCCTCAGGTCTCGCGGTCAGGCCACAGGAGCGGCCAGGATTTCGTCCACCTGGGCAAGTAGCCTGGCCAGCGGCGCGAAGCCGTAATTGATCGCGCGCGCCTGCCCCGCCTCATCCAGCACGACCGTCGTGGGGACCGTCAGCACAGCGTAGCGCGCGGCCAGGTCAGGCGCGCTGGCGGCGTCTATCTCGATGACCGACACGCGGCCCTGGCGCGCGTCGAGCAGGCGGTCGAGCGCCGGGCGCTGGAGGGTGCGACAGGGGCTGCAATCCTCACTGCTGAAGGCGAGCACCCGCACACCCTCAGCGGTGGTCACGCCCGGCAGCTCTGGCGACGGCGCGGCGGCCAGCGCCTGCCGCTTGCGCGCGGTGGCGTAGGCGCGGACGCCCGCGACACCCCCCCAGGTCAGCAACGCGACAGCCACCAGCGCCGCCACACGAAGGAGTATATCTCCCAGCATCATCGCTCACGCCCCCCGCCAGTGGAAGCCGCCAGCGTAGCGCACGCGCGGCATGAGGCCCAACCGCCCAAGCTGGTAATAGACGAAGCAGCCCAGGCAGAAGCCAACGGTCAGGTTTACCAGCGACAGCGCGAAGACGATCAGGTCGAGCGCCCAGCCAGCCACAGCGGCGCCTGGCGCAAGAAAGAGCACAGCGGTGGACGCGATCAGGAACGTCGCGCCGACTGCCTGCGCGAAGCGGTGCGGCGCGGGGTCGTCCTCGACGATGCGCGGCCTGAGCAGGCGCAGCGGCACGGCCACGTAGCGGTAGAGCAGCCGGAACAGCCCCACGGATGGAGCAGCGGCGCTGACCAGCAGGCACAGCGCGGCGACCACGACCAGCCAGCGCCACTGAAGCGCGAAGGCGAGCGCGGTCAAGCCGACCGTCCACGCCTGATTGAACTTGAGCAGATGGGAGTCCACGCGCGGCGTCTCGCCCGCCCCCGCGACTATCCCGGTGGACATATGATCCCGTTCCCTTCCAGAAGCGCCAGGATTATTGTTAACTTTATATATCAACTTTATGCGCTACTGTGGGAATTGTAGAGAGGAAGGGGACGCGGTGTCAAGGGAGGCGCGCTTGCGGTCTTCACGGCGGCGCGCCAGTCTGGGATTACCTCGCAGGGCGTATATCGTGGCTCAGGATCGCTCGCCCGCCGCATCCAGCGCCAGCGCCAGCGCGCCATATACTCCCGCGCGGTGGCCGAGCTGGGGCGGGACAATATACGTCTCGATCCGCTCGGTGATGGCGGGATGTTGGAGATAGCCGTTGAGGATGGACAGGAAATGGGCGCGGATGCGCGGATAGAGGTGGGGCTGCTTGAGGACGACGCCGCCGCCCAAAATGACGCGCTGAGGTGAGAGCATGAGCGTGGCGACCACCGCCGCATAGGCAAGATAGCGCGCCTCGTCCTCCCAGATGGGGTCACCAGTGGGTATCTCCGCCGCCGGTCGCCCCGCGCGCCGCTCCAGCGCCGGGCCAGAGGCGACGCCTTCCAGGCAGCCCTCGCCGTGGTACGGGCAGCCGCCTTGCTGGGATTGCGGCGGAACATCGGGCAGAGCGGTGATGGGAAGATGCCCCATCTCAGGGTGGAGCAGCCCGTGGACTGGCCGCCCCTCGACGAGCGCGCCGCCGCCTATGCCCGTGCCAATGGTGAAGTACACCGCCGAGCGCAGCTCTTGCGCCGCGCCCCAGCGCCGCTCACCGATCAGCGCGCCATTGACATCCGTTTCCCACGCCACTGGAACATTGAGCGCGGAGCGCAGATAGCCCACGACATCGCAATCGGCCCAGCCGGGTTTCGGTGTCGTTGTGATGAAGCCATAGCGCGGAGACGCCGGATCGAGATCAACCGGCCCAAAGCAGGCGACACCCAATCCGGCGAGCGTGTGGGTTTCCTGATGCTGGCTGAAGAACCCGGCAACCGCGCCCAGGGTCTCCGCAGGCGTAGTCGTTGGGATGATCCGCTCATCCACAATTTCCGGCTTCTCCGCCCCTGCCGTCTCTCGTCCGAGCACGCAGTGAAACTTCGTGCCGCCACCTTCGACGCCGCCCCAGAGTCGCTCCACGATTCAGCCTCTATTTCCAGCCTATCCCGCCAGCGTCACCACCGTCACGCCGTCGCCGCCGTCACGCTGCTCGGCGGAGGCGAAGGCCTTGACCAGAGGATGGTGGCGCAGCTGCTCGCGGATGGCCTGGCGCAGCGCCCCGGTACCCTTGCCGTGCAGCAGTCGCACGGTGGTCATGCCGGACATCGCGGCGTCGTTGAGGTAGCTCTCCACCTCTTCCAGCGCATCCTCCACGCGCCAGCCGCGCAGGTCGAGCTGTAGCTCTGGCGCGGGCGTGTCATCGCGCGGAGGGAGGGTGACGAGCCGCGGCTGCGCGGCGTAGCCTGGCTCCGAGCCAGCGGAGCGCGCGGCCCCCGCGCGGGCCTGCCGGAGGCTCAGTCGCTCCAGGTTGCTCACAGCCACCCGCAGGCGCATCGGGCCGATCTGCACCTCGACATCGCCGCGCGCGTTGGGCAGC
Source organism: Chloroflexota bacterium (assembly GCA_021814145.1). Lineage (GTDB taxonomy): Bacteria > Chloroflexota > Ktedonobacteria > Ktedonobacterales > JADMIN01 > JAKAIY01. The sequence continues at coordinate 32,903 of JAKAIY010000019.1, read as the reverse complement.
GAGACGACCTCGCCCTGCTGGTTCATCGAAAGCACGCGCACCCTATCGCCTACCACCAGCTCGCCCGCCTCCGCCACTGCGCCACTTTCATCCATTTCAACAGAGCGCAGGCGTGAGGGCAGTGGCGCGTTACGCTGCTCCACCTTCTGGGCGCGGGCGCGCAACTGCTCCAGCCGCTCCTCAGTCAGGCGCCGCCGCATCTGCGTGCGGATGCGCGCCAGCTCGGCCTGCGCCGCCTCAGACTCGCGGCGGGCCTGCGCGCGGGCGTCATTGATAATCCGCTCGCGCTCCTCCTCAAGCTCGCGGCGCATGCGCTCCAGCTCTTTGCGCTGATATTCAGCCTCAGCGCGCTCCATGCTCAGGTGATAGCGCTCGTCGGCGGCCACCTGCCGCTCTTGCGCCAGTGTCGTCAGCAGGCTCTCCATCTCCACGCCCGCTGTCCCCTGAATCTCGCGCGCCTGACTGACGATGTCTTCCGGCAGGCCAAGACGGCTGGCGATGGCCAGCGCGTTGCTGCGGCCCGGCAGGCCAATGGTCAGGTGATAGGTGGGCGCGAGCGTCTCTACATCGAACTCGACCGAGGCGTTGACCGCGCCCTTGCGCTCATGGGCGAAGGCCTTCAGCTCAGAGTAGTGCGTCGTGGCGACGGTGGCGACCTCGTGGTCGAGCAGCCAGGAGAGGATGGCGCGGGCCAGCGCCGAGCCTTCGCTGGGATCGGTTCCTGCCCCCACCTCATCCAGCAGGACCAGCGCGCCAGGCGTGACGGTGCGCAGGATCTCGACGATACGGCTGAGGTGCGACGAGAACGTGCTGAGGCTCTGCTCGACACTCTGCTCGTCGCCAATGTCGGCGAAGACATCCCGCCAGACGGGGACCTCAGAGCCATCCTCCGCCGGGATGTGCAGCCCGGCCAGCGCCATCAGCGAGAGCAGGCCAGCGGTCCTGAGCGTAACGCTCTTGCCGCCGGTGTTCGGGCCGGTGACGACCACCATATACGCCTTGTCGCCGCCCAGCCAGAAGTCAATCGGCACGACCTTGCCCGTCAGCAGCGGATGCCGCGCCTGGCGCAGCCGCAGCCGCCCCTCGGTGTTCAGCTCCGGCGCGCTGGCGCGGATCAGGCTGGCGTAGCGCGCCTTGGCCAGGCAGAGATCAATCTCCGCCAGGAGCTCCACCGCCAGGGTGATATACGGCGCTTCCCGGCCCACCATGTCCGACAGATCCGCCAGGATGCGCTCGACCTCCTGCCGCTCCTCGATCTGGAGCTGGCGGAGCCTGTTGTTCATCTCCACCACGACCAGCGGCTCGATAAAGACCGTCGCCCCGCTGCCGGACTGGTCGTGGACGATGCCGCGCACCTGCCCGCGCGCCTCCGACCGCACCGGCAGCACATAGCGGTCAGAGCGCATGGTGATGATTGGCTCCTGCAAGGCGCTGCGGAACTCGTTGACCAGCGTGCCTAGCCGCTCCTGCAGCCGCTGTTGCGCGGCGCGGATGTCGCTGCGTAGCTGGCGCAGGCGCTGCGAAGCGGAGTCGAGTATCTCGCCTTCTTCGCTAACGCATGTGGCGATGCGCGTCTCCAGCTGCGGGCGCTGCGGCAAGTCCACCGCCAGCGCCTTGAGCAGCGGAAATCCTTCCTCAAGGCGTGCGATGAGGCGGCCCACGTAGGTCGCGGCGCGCATGGTGGCGGCGATGTCGAGCAGCTCAGCGGGTGATAGGACCCTGCCACGCTCAGCGGCGCGCGTCTGCGGGCGCACATCCCGCGCGCCACGCACGCCCACATCAGGGCGCAGCTCCAGCAGCTTGCGCGCCTCAGCGGTGTAGGCCTGGCGGCGGAGCGCCTCGTCCACGTCGCTCGTCGGCTCGAGGGCAAGCGCCAGCTCATGGCTGGCCGCGAAGGCGGTCTCCCCGGCCAGCCGCTCGATAATCTTGGGATATTCCAGAACGGTCAGACTTTTGCTATGCATGCTCCCTCGACTCGCCCCCAGCGGGGCGGGCGGTTATACAGCCGCGCCTCAAGGCGGCTCCCGCGCCACCTGACCCGTCAGCGCGGGTCCACAATTTGCTTGCCAATACGCGCGGCAGCCACTCCTGGCCGCGCCATCCGTTACACATTCGCCGCTTTGCGCGCCATAACAACATACGCCACCCAGAACGGGCCGCTCACACATTCCGCCTGAGGAGCCAGCCCCACGTCGCGCAGACGGCCCATCAGCGATGCGGCGATAGTCCCCGCGCAGCTGACGGTCGCCTGCGCGCCGCGGCCATACACCAGACGCTGCAAGGCCACCAGCGGGCGCAGGATGAGCCGCGCGGGCAGCAGCGACGCCCCCAGCACGATCACCAGCCGCCCGCCGGGCCGCAGCACGCGAGCGATCTCGCGCAGCGCCACCGGATCAGCGATATAGTCCGTCGGGAACGTGCTCACGACGGTATCAAACGACGCCTCCGCGAACGGCAACGCCTGGACGCTGGCCTGCCGCACGGTATCCGCCTCCACCGGCAGGCCGCGGCGGCGCAGCTCGCGCCGGGTGGCGGCTACCATCTGCGGCGAGCGGTCAATCGCGCGGGCATGGTAGCCGCGCTCCAGCATGTCACCCATCAGCGTGCCAATGCCGCAGCCGACCTCCAGCGTGTCTGGCCCGGTCAGCCGTGAGAGCGCCAGCCGCTGCCACACCCGCCACTGCCCGGCGAAAGGAATCGTGCTGGCCAGCCAGTAGAGCGCGCGGTTGCGGTACAGCAGCTCGAACAGCCAGCGCACTATCCGCCAGCGCGCCCCATCGCGGCGCTCCGCCCACGTCCGCGCGCTCCTTGTTCCGCCCGTCATGGTCGCGTCCTCTCCCATGCCTTCCCCACCACCGCGCGCACGATGGCCCTGAGACCAGGCGGCGCCAGCATCCGCCAGCGCGCGTCACAGTCCCAGGGCCACCATCCCGGCATTGACAGCCACAGCTCCAATGAGCCCGCCAGAGACGCGGCTAGCGCGCCAGCGCGGTCTCCTCGGAGGGGGTCAGCACCTCGTCAATCAGGCCATAGGTGACGGCGTCCTGCGCGCTCAGGTAGTAGTTGCGATCTGAGTCGCGCTTGATGACATCAGTCGTCTGGCCGGTGTGCTTGGACAGGATCGAGTAGAGCGCGTCGCGCAGACGCAGGATCTCACGCGCGGTGATCTCGATGTCCGCGGCCTGGCCCTCAGCCCCGCCCAGCGGCTGGTGAATCAGGATGGTGGAGTGCGGCAGGGCGTAGCGCTTGCCCTTCGCTCCGGCGGCCAGCAGCACGGCGCCCATGCTCATGGACATGCCCATGCAAAACGTCGCCACGTCGGGCTTGATGTACTGCATGGTATCATAGATCGCCAGCCCGGCGTAGATGCTGCCGCCTGGGCTGTTGATATACATGCTGATGTCCTTGGTGGCGTCCTCACTCTGCAGGAACAGCAGCTGGGCGACGACCGCGTTGGCGACCACGTCATCAATCGGCGTGCCGATGAAGATGATGCGGTCCTTGAACATGCGGGAGTAGATGTCCCAGCTGCGCTCGCCATAGGGTGTGCGCTCGACAACGCCCGGCACGTGCAGATTGGAAGGTAGAGGCGCGTTCCCCGCGAGCCTGCGTAGCGTCTCAGAATCGAATGGATGGCTCATCGTGTGTTCTCCTGTGATAACCGTGGCTGTCGGCTGGTACAGTCGCCCGTGTGGCCTACCGTCCACCCAGCGGTAGAGGTCGCCTCGCGCTGCTCTCAGGCGCCGCCCCGGAGAGACCCGCTCTCCAGACGCCGCCCGCCTCTCCGCGCGCGCTCGCGGTGGGCTGAACCCCGCGACAGGTACTCACAGAATAGCACAAATGCCCGAACGCCTGCCAAAATCACGCGCGTCGGAACATAGTATGCGAATGGAGCTGGAAACGGAAGGCTGGCGAGAGCATGGAGCCTGACGACCGCTTTACGCGTCTATAAGCGTGATGTACAGTCAGGCGCTTCACCCGCTCCATGATGTTTGGACACCATCTGCGCACAGGAAGTTGAAAGTGTGGCTATGCGTCGAGGATTGAGGCGCGCGCTTGGCGCGGGAGCCATTGTCGCGCTGATCGCTGGCGTCGTCGCGTTCTCCTTCGCGTTCGACGCGGGCGCGATCAGCGTGGGCGCGTTCGGCGCCACAATCGGTTCTTTCTTGAGCGGCGTCGGGAACGGGCGCTTGCCAGTGACGAGCGCCTACGTGGGAGGCCAGGTCAACAACACGCCCCAGGTTTCACCTGGTTGCGGGCGCGCCGCGCCATTCGCGGCGGGAAACAGCGAATATGAGTATATCGCCGCAGGAGGGCTTAGCCGCGCTTTCCTGCTACATATTCCCACTGGCTATCAGTCGAGCCGCGCCTACCCGCTGCTCCTGAGCTTCCACGGCACAGGAAGCACGGCGGCGAACATGCAGCGTATGACCGGCTTCTCCACGCTCGCGGACCAGGCAGGCTTCGTGGTCGCCTATCCGCAGGGCGTGCGAGGCCCGTATGGGGCGACGGGCTGGTCGAGTGGTGGGCGCGGGCATCCCACCCTCAACGATACGCTCTTCGTGAGCGACATGCTCAACACAATCCAGGCGCGGCTCTGCATCAACCCGCGCCACATCTACGCGTCCGGCTTCTCGAATGGCGGCGGCATGACCTGGATGCTTTCCTGCATGCTTGCGCGCCGCATCGCCGCCTTCGCCAGCGTCTCCGGCTCATACTATCCCGTGAAAGGCTCCTGCGAGCCCGGGCGCGCCGTATAACGGCGCCCCGCGCTTCCATCTCATGTCTGTGCCTGCCTGGCTGGCCGCGTGGGTCCAGCGCGATGGCTGCGCGCCCCAGCCCGCCACCAGCCAGCTTACCTCGCGTGTCACAGTCCTGCGCTGGACTGGCTGTCAGGATGGCGTCGCCATTGTGCATGTCCGCATCACCGGCGGGCAGCACGTCTGGCCATCGCGCGCCATTCCTGGCGGCGCATCCGCGTACATCTGGTCATTCCTGCGCGCGTACGCCCTCCCTGGCGCAAGCTCCGTCCCGGCGCGTGATGGCGCATCGGCTACCCCATCTCCGCCGCGGGCGCGGGTCCCATTCAGCGATCGCGCTGGCGGCGGCGTCTGGTGGCGTCTGGTATAAGCGACCGCATGATCCGCGGGCGAACGGATCCAGCCCAAGGAGCTAAAGGCGCGGGCCGCGCGCGAGAGTCTCTCCGCGCGGCCCGCGCTGTTCCACCCGATGTCGGTGGCGAACCGGCTTAGCTCCGGCGGCCTGTCACCGTAATGGGAGTGGCCCGCCTGGCCGTAGGCTTGGTAGCCACAGAAGCGGTCCATTTCACCACGGCGGCGGCCCAGGTGAGGCCAGCGCCAAACGCCACCATGCCTAGGTGCGCGCCGGGATAGACCAGGCCTTGGTCAATCGCCTCGCACAGCGCGATTGGCACAGCGGCCGCCGAGGTGTTGCCATACTTCTGGATATTGACGAAGACCTTCTCCTGCGGCAGGCCTAGCCGCCTGGAGGCCGCGTCAATGATGCGCAGGTTCGCCTGATGGGGGATGAACAGGTCCATATCCTGCGCTGTCATGCCCGCGTTCGCCAGCGCCTCTTCCATCGCTGTGCCCATCACGCGGGTCGCGAACTTGAAGACCTCGGCGCCGTTCATCTTGACCCACTGCCGACCCTCACGCAGGCCCTCCTCGGTCAGCGGCTCCCGCGAGCCACCAGCGGGAATATAGAGGAGCTCAGGGTTCGCGCCATCGCTGCCGAGCGTGTAGCCCAGCAAGCCGCCAGGCTGCTCGCTGGCGCTCAGGACTATCGCGCCCGCGCCGTCACCGAAAAGCACGCAGGTGCCACGATCGGTGTAATCCACCACCTTCGAGAGCACCTCGACGCCGATCACCAGCACGTGCCTGGCCGAGCCGTTGGCGATGAACTGATGCGCCGTGCTCATGGCATAGAGAAAACCTGTGCAGGCCGCCTGCATGTCGAACGCGCCGCACTGCGCGCCCAGCGCATGCTGGAGGAGGTTCGCCGTCGAGGGGAACCGGTAGTCATAGGAAACCGTCGCGACGATGATGAGGCTAAGATCCTTGCCTTCGATGCCCGCGCGCTCCAGCGCTTGCCGCGCCGCCGGGAGCGCGAGATCGAAGGCCGACTCGTCAGGCCGGACAACATGGCGTTCCTTGATGCCCGTGCGGGTCGTAATCCACTCATCAGAGGTCTCGACCATCCGCTCCAGATCGGCGTTGGTCAGCGTTTGCTCAGGCACGTGCATGCCCCAGCCCGTGATGGCGCTGTAGCGGCTCATACTGCTCCTCACTGAATGCGTCCCCAGGCGCGCCGCCGGACGCGAACACATCGCCCGCCTGCTAGCGCGTCGTGCGGAAGGGATGCTTTGGCGGCCATTGTAGCATACCCAGCTTAAATTGGCGCCCCCGTCTAACACCTTCTCGCTATGCTCCTCGTTTCCCGCACCACCTCCGTGGACCCTGGCGCCAAACGACACGCGCGCGCTGCCTCGCGCGTTGGGAATCATTGGGGGCGCGAACCGGCTGGCGGCGCGTCTCTGCCTCCTCACGCGATCAGTGATGGGTGATACGGAGCCAGCGGGGAGACGGAATGAGCGACGGAGCGCCTCATCCCAGCGCATGGCGGCTGCTGGGCATCTGGGCCGGCATTGGCCTGCAATCATTCGGCGGCGGGGCCTCGACCACACTGCTGATCCAGCGCACGTTCATCGAGAAGTATCGCTGGGTCACGGCGGAGGAGTTCACCCATCTGTGGAGCGTCTGCCTGCTCGCGCCAGGCATCAACCTGATCGCGATCACCGCGCTGCTGGGCAGGCGGCTCGGCGGCTGGCGGGGCGTCGTGGCGTCGCTGGCCGGGCTGCTGATTCCCAGTGGCGCTATCACATGCCTGCTTGCGGCGCTCTTCGCCCAGGTCGAGCATTCGGCCACCGTCCAGGCTATCGTGCGGGGCGTCGTTCCGGCGACGGGAGGCGTGATGGCGCTGGTGGCCGTCAACTTCGCCCGGCCGCTCTTCCAGCGGGGCGCGGACCGGCGCCCGCTGCGCCTCGCCCTGACCGTCGCTCTGACGCTCGCTGGCGCGCTAGCGGTCATCATCTTCAACGTCTCGGCGATCACGATCGTGATTGTCGCCATGTCGCTTGGCGCGCTGCTCTTCGCGCCCGGCCCGTCTCCTTCCCTCGCGCCGGACCGGGACAAGACGGAAGGGCGCGCGTGATGATCAACCCAATCGTCTACTTTTTGCTCTTCCTGAAAGCCTCGCTCTTCTCCACTGGCGGCTTCAGCAATCTGCCCAGTCTGCGGCAGGACCTGCTCGCGCGTGGCTGGGCGAAAGAGACGGACTTCGGGCGCTCCATCGCTATCGGACAGGTTAGCCCCGGCCCCAACGGGCTGTGGGTCGTCTGCCTGGGCTACTTCACCTACGGCTACCTGGGCGCGGCGCTCGCGCTGCTCGCGATCACCTTCCCGCCCCTGCTCGTGCTGCTCATCGCCTCGCGCGTCAGCCGTATCGAGCGCTATCCCTGGGCGCAAGGGGCCATGCGCGGCGTCTCCGTCGCCGTCATCAGCCTGCTCATCAGCGTCGTCTGGACCATCGGGAGCCAGCCAGGCATGGACTGGCGCGGACTGCTGATCGGGGTTAGCGCGTTCGGCCTGGCGCTGAGCCAGAAGGTCAACATCGTGCTGATCCTCGCGCTGGCGGGCGGTGTGGGCTACCTCCTTTATCGCTAAAGCCGTTGACCGCGCGCGCGTCTAGGGAGTACAGTGTGAAAGTAGATACCGAGCTTACGCTCTGTCAGACCAACATCACACAAGAGCGGGCGCGCGGCTTCCCCAGACCGCCCATGCGCCTTTCGTTTACACCGCCTCACACAAAGGAGCTTTTATGCGTCACTGTGGCTATGGCAGTCTCGCGCGCGCCCTTGGCGGCTCGCTGGAGACGTTCGAGCCCGACGGGCCCAGCTTCGCCATGCCAGGCGACCAGCCGCGCTACGCGCCCGACCGCCCGGTTGACATCCGCCATATGGATATCGCCGTCACACTCGACTTCGAGCGCAAGCGCGTCAACGGCTCCGTCACGCATCACTTCGCCGCGCTGTTCGATTCCGTGCGCGCTGTCACGCTCGACGCCGCCGAGCTGAACATCGAGGCGATCACGCTGGTCGGGCCAGACACCGCGCTGGACTGGTGGACCGAGGGCGAGAAACTGCACATCCAGCTCGACCGCGCCTACGCCCATGGCGAGGAGTTCGCGGTGCGCGTGCGCTACTGGGCGCAGCCGCGCACCGGGCTGGTCTTTGTCGCGCCTGACGCCGGCAATCCCGATCTGCCCGTTCAGTCGTGGACGCAGGGCGAGACGGAGTACCACCACTACTGGTTCCCCTGCCACGACTTCCCCAATGACCGCGCCACGACGACCATGGCCGCCACAGTGCCGGGCAAGTTCTTCGCGCTCTCCAATGGCAAGCTGGAGCGCGTCACCGAAAACAAGGACGGCACGAAGACCTATCACTGGCGGCAGGAGGTAGCGTTCCCGGCGTACCTCATCACGCTGGTGGCTGGTGAGTTCGTTCAGATCCAGGACCACTGGCGCGACATTCCGGTCAACTACTACGTTCGCGCCGGACGCGAAGACGACGCGCGCCGCATGATGGGCCATACGCCCGCCATGATGGAGTTCTTCACCGAGCATTTCGGCGTGGACTATCCTTACGCCAAGTACGCGCAGATCGTCACCGAGATGTTCCTGGGCGCGATGGAGAACGTCAGCGCCACCACCCACACCTACCGCCTGCTGGCTGACGAGCGCGCCAGCCTTGATTACACGCCAGAGTCCGTGGTAGCGCATGAGCTGGTCCACCAGTGGTACGGCGACCTGATCGCCGTGCGCGACTGGTCGCATACCTGGCTGAAGGAGAGCTTCGCCACCTACTTTGAGGCCGTCTGGATGCGCGAAGTGAAGGGCGATGACCACTTCCGCTTCGAGATGCGCCAGAACGGCGACATCTATTTCGCCGCCGACAAGCGCGGGCGACGCCCGATCATCTTCAACGTCTACCGCAAGAACGGCAACGAGCTTTTCGACCCGCACAACTACGAGAAGGGCTCGCGCGTGCTGCATATGCTGCGGCAGATCATCGGCGAGGACGCCTTCTGGCGCGGCATGAAGCTCTACACCCAGCGCAATCAGGGGCGCGAGGTCATCACCGCCGACTTCGAGCGCGCGCTCGAGGAAGCCAGCGGGCGCAGCCTGGCGCGCTTCTTCGAGCAGTGGACCTACAAAGCCGGCCATCCAGAGTTCACTGTCAGCTATAGCTGGGACGATGAGCGCAAGATGGCCAAGCTGACCGTCAAGCAGACGCAGAAGGTGGACGAGCAGACGCCGCTCTTCGAGACACCAGTGGATCTCGCCTTCTTCGTCCCCAGGCGTGACAGCGAAAAGCCCGACGCCTCGGACAAGCCGATGACGCCGCAGGTTGTGCGCGTCGTAGTAGACCAGGCCGAGCAGACCTTCTATATTCCGCTGGCGCGTCGTCCCTTCGGTGTGCGCTTCGACTACGGCGGCTGGCTCCTCAAGATGCTCTCGTTCGAGCAGCCAGCTGAGGCGCAGCGCTTCCTGCTGCGGCGCGACCCGGATGTGAACGGGCGCATCGAAGCGGCGGAGGCGCTGGGCGAGCGCGGCGATCCGGCCTCGATGGACGCGCTGGAACAGGCGCTCTTCAACGAAGAGTTCTGGGGCGTGCGGCAGGCCATCGCCGGAGCCATCGCCAAGCGCAAGACCGCCCGCGCGCTCGACATCCTGCTGCGTGGGGTCAAGGAGATCGAAGAGCCACGGGCGCGCCGCGCGATTGTGGCGGGCCTCGGCGAGTTCCGCGCCCCCGACCAGGGTGAGCTGGCCACCCGCGCCGCCAGCGCGCTGACGGCCCTGCTGGAGAAGGGTGAGCCGAGCTATTACGTGACGGCGGCGGCGGCGACCGCGCTCGGCAAAACCCGCACGCCCGGCGCATTCGACACGCTGCTCGGCTACGTGGACACCCCGTCCTGGCTGGAGATCATTCGCGGCGGTGTCTTCGCTGGAATGGGCGAGACAGGCGACCCACGCGCGGCGGATGTCCTGGCGGCCTGGGCGACTGACCGGACGAAGCCAATGGACGCGCGCGCGGCGGCGTCCGCGGGGCTGGGCGCGCTCGGCTCGACAAAGCTGATTGACCCCGGCGCGGCGCATACCCGCGCGGTCGAGGCGCTGATGACAGCGGTCAGCGACCCGTGGGAATGGACGGCGCTCTTCGCCACGCGCGCGCTCATCCCCTGGGGCGATATGCGCGCCATCCCGGCGCTGGAGCGGCTGGTGGCTGAGACACCGGATGAGCGCGTCGCCCGCGTCGGGCGCTCCTGCATCGCCGCGCTGGAGAAAGGCGACACCGTGCGCGATGAGACGCGCAAGCTGCGCGAGGACCTCGACACGCTGCGCGAGGAGAACCGCAAGCTGCGCGAGCGCCTCGACGCGCTGGAGGCGGGCGCCGCTCCAAGCCGCGATGGCAAGACCAGCCAGAATGGCTCCGGGGGCAAGCCCGCCGCCACGTCCACCCGCAAGCGCGCGGAGTAACCAGCGCGCAATCAGCGGACATCAGGAGGCCGCCATCAGGGAGTCCCTTCCCCGGTGGCGGCCCGTTTTTTATGCGTGGAGCGCGTCAGGCGCCCAGATCGAAGCCACCATGCCCGCCGCTAGCGTTTGATAGCCCGCGATCCAGCCACCGCCCATGCTCCAGTGATGGCGTAGAGATTGCCATCCGCGCAACTGACGAAGAGCCGGCCCCGCGTAATGAGCGGCCCTGGCCCGACCTGGTCATTTTCTCTCAGCGGGAATGCTGGCGCTGGTATCGTTGGCCTCACGCGTGGCCTCGCGCAGCCACAAGGAAACGCTGGAAGGCTGAACGGTTTCCATGACCATCTCAGTCAGCCGCTCGCGCAGCCCTGGCAAATCCACCTCGTCGCGCAGCGTGGCGCTGAAGCGCTCCAGCGTCCGGCGCGCGTCATAGGCCTGGCGGTTGAAGCGGCGGTCAATGGTAGTCTGGATCCCGCGACGCAGCGGCTGGAAAAGCGCGGCCACCGCCAGGGTCGAAAGAACGATGACGATCGGAGAATCGCTGCCGCCGCCGGTGAGCGCCAGCAGAGCGCGCTGGCCGCCGATCACGCCGCCCGCGTAGACGCCCGCCAGGATCACGGTCAGCAGGCCGTAGATCGCCGTGCGCCGGATGATGACGTCAATGTCATACAGGCGCGAGCGCAGAATGGCGATGCCAACGCCGAGCGGCAGCGGGACCCAGACGAGCGCAAGCCAGACAATCAGCGTCATCCGGTAGAGCGAGCCGGGCGTATTCAACTCTGGCCAGACGTGCGGCAGCAGCGCGGACAGGAAATACACGCTGATGCCCACCACCAACCCGAAGACGACCCACTTGGTCTGCTGCCGCTCGCGTGGCGTATACACCCTGGCATAGCGATAGACCTGCGTCAGCGCGCAGCTTCCCCACGTCACAAGCACCGAAACGAGCAGCACAGCGATCGGCATGCTGGTAACGAACAGCGCGAACTGGACGATCCACAACAGAACGATCAGCGCCGTCCAGCGGGGAGTAAATCTGCCGGTGGGAAATGTGAGCATGAACGTGGCAAGCGCGGGATATGATAGCACGACAATGGCGAACTGGAATACCCCCAGGAGCGGTATCGCGGTATTCGCCAGCGTATCCGACATGCCTGTGGAGCCGAAAGTGATGAGAACAGCGGAGACGAACAGGCCCATCATATCGCGCCATCTGCGCCAGGCGATAAGAAAGCCAACAGCGAAGAACAGCAGCGATACACTCACAATCACCGCGAGGTTGAAGGCCGCGAAAGCCGCTGGCGTGATTCCGCTGGCTTGCATGGCGCGCCAGTCCGCCAGTGGGGCCTGACCAAGCGGGCAGACGCTGGCGTCCGTTTCGAGGCATGGCTGCGTGAGCAGCGCAAAGGTAGGCCGGACACTCGTGATGAAGCAGGCCATGTCTACCAGGATGACCACCACCCAGGCGGTATGCGCCAGCCACAGCCAGCGAAGCCGGCCTGGCGTCACGCGGCTGGCCACGCCCGCAATGCTCCCCGTCATGCCATCTTCTCCTGTCACGCGCTCCCCTCAAGCCCTTCGCGCGCCGAGCGCGCATCTCACGATATAGCGCGCATCGCGGCGCGGGCATCAGGAGATTGGGGCATTCCACGCCCGGCGCTCCTCAATTCGCACACTCATCGTAAATCCGCCCCCGTCCTGGAAGCGTTACGGCGAGCGTTACGGCGCCACGGGAGCGCGAGGTTTCTGGCTGAGGGGGAGAAATCGTGTGGCGGGCAAGCGAAAGTGGCTTCAGACGCTCACGCCTGAAGCCACTGTTATTTTGGGGAAATCGCTGGCAGGTGGGAAAGGACTCGAACCTTCAACCGGTGGTTTTGGAGACCACTGCTCTGCCAATTGAGCTACCCACCTATAATGCTGCGCAGAGCGGCCTTAAGGACGGACCGCGCCGCATCCTCACAATACACCACAGCTTGGAGCGTGTCAAGCCGCGCTGCCGGCTACAACGGGGTTTGCGAGCCGCCCGGCTTGCCGGCCACGAGCGCGAGGCAGCCTGTTGGTGGAGGCCTCCACGCCGCCCCGCACATGAGGCGGCGAAGCCACGACTCCCGGAGTCATCGCATGATCGCCGCGCTCCGCTGTTTTCATCGGCATGCCGGTTGCGACCTTTTCGCCCGCTGTCCACGCGCTCCCAAGCAGAAGCGATCCGGCGCTATCGCCGCTCCCGCTAACGAATCAAAGGACGTCTTATGCCAACCGCACGGTTGCGATTGTCTCGAAACACCATTCGCTTCTCGCGGATGCCGCGCTTTCCAACGCTCGCGCCCGCCACGCTGGCTCCTCCCGGCGCGGCCCCTGGCCGGAACGCGCCCACCGCGGCGGACGCCTCCACGCAGCCGTTGCCGCTGGATGATGAGCTGCCGCGCACACGCGGTTGGGAAGCCGGGCCACGCCGCCGGCGGCTGCTGATCGCTATTGGCGCGCTGGCGCTGGCGCTGCGGCTCATCCTGCTCCCGTTTGGCCACTACTGGGACCTCACGGTAGACTACAACGTGTTCATAGACCTCGCGCGTGGCCAGTCTCCCTACGAGACTTTCCGTGTCATGTCGAACATTACCCGCGCCGCCGGATGGGATAGCGTCTACCAGTATTACGCCTACCCACCCGTCCCGCTCTATATCTACTGGCTGCCCGCCCAGATCTTCCATGCGCTCCATCCCGCCGCGGGCTACGTCTTCCCAATTCCCTTCGCGGCTTCCAACGCGACCGCGACGCCGATTATTCCACTCGACTTCTATCTGCTCTTCAAAGCGCCTGTCTGGCTGGCGGATTTCGGTATCGCCGCGCTGCTGGCGCGGATGTCTGGCACAATTCGCGGCTGGCGTGACTACCTGCTCAACCCCTATGTCCTGCTCATCAGCGGCGCGTGGACCTTCGACGCCATCATGGTCCTGGGGCTGCTCATGGCGGTGTACCTCATCGCGCGTGGCCGGCCAGGATGGGCGGGTGTGGCGCTGGCGTTCGGCGCGATGATCAAATATATCCCCGCTCTTGCCGCGCCGACCATCATCCTCTACCTCATCAAGAAGCGCCGCCCGATGCGCGAGATCCTGCTCTTTACCGGCGCCTTCATCGCCGCTTGCGTCCTGTTCATCGGGCCATTCTGGCGTGGCCTGCTGACTGTTGTCACGTTCCATAGCGAACGCGTGGGCGGTGGCATGAACTGGGAAATAATCTTTGGCCAGTCCTGGCTGTTTCCCGCCGGAACGAACCTCGGCGCGCTCCAGCTCGCTGTCACCAGCTTCGGGACGCCCACCCTCATCATCACGCTGCTGCTGGCGTGGTGGTGGGTGTTCACGCGCGACATGAGCCTCAATCACATGATCCTGATCACGCTTTTCGCGTTCTTTGTCGGCTCCAAGCTTGTCAACGAGCAGTACGCGCTGGTCGCGCTGCCGTTTCTCTGGCTGGAGGCGCGGCGCTCGGGTGGGGCCTGGCGCAGGTTCTACCAGCTATTCTGGATCATTCCGCTGGCCTTCGCCATCATGCATGTGCCCATTGACCACTTTCTCTATACCGCGTACCACACATTCTTCGGCCACCGCGCCGATCTCGTCAATGGCACGGGAATCACCGGCCTCAACTATCCCATTCTGCCCTGGGCCAGCGCGCGCTTCCGCCTGCCAATCATGACATCGCTGGGAATCTCGTTCACCATCCTGAGTGTGGTCGCGCTGTTGTGGCCCGCGCCTCCGTGGAGCTACACGCCCGCGCCAGCCCTGGCCACGCCGGACGCGCTGGAGCCAGAGATCACACCCGGCGCGGCCAGTAGAGAGAGTCACCCATGAAAACCCCGACATCACGCAAGCCCGCGCGCCTGTTCGAGGCGCTTGATAGCCGTCTCACGGTCCGGCTACTGATATTTCTCAAGCTCTACCTGACGCCCATCGTCCTGCTCGCCGGGCTGCTGGTTCTGGTCATGCTCCACTTCAGCAGTGTGCTGACCGCAGCCCAGTCACAGCAGAACGCCCTCCAGAACACGGTGAGCTACAGCCAGGGCGGCCTGGCGATGCGCTACAACACCAACTCTGGCGCTGGCCGTCCCGCGCTCACCTGGAATAACTGGAGCCTCGTCAGCTACAGCGAATGGTCGTCACTCGTCTCGGTGGATGGCGTGACGCAGGAGCTCTGGAACAGCGCGCACGGCTATACAGTGGATAACGCCAGACGCCAGATCTACTCCACGGCGACCGGGCCAAACTGGCAGATCATCGAGGTCGCGACGCTCGTCAACGCCCGGACGGTCAGCGTCTCCTGGAGCGCCGTCCTACGCCCGCAGCCCAACCAGCCGCTGCCCACACGCATCGAGGTGAATATCCGCCATACGCAGGGAGCGTGGGTCAATCCTGTAACCCAGGGGAACACCTTCTCAGCCCAGGTCGCGGAGACCACCGGCAGACCCACACCCGGCCAGCCCATCGTGGGCCGCCTAAGCGTCGCGCTGAGTGGCCCAGCCCTCGCCAGCCAGCCGCTCAGCATCGTGGACCTGCGCTCCGCCGCCGGGCCGGGTGGCCTGACGAGCTGGGCGACGACCCTCGTCACGCGCTATACGCTCAATAACGCGGCGTCAAACGTCTTGCTGCCGCTGGGAACCGAGACCATCACCTTCCAGCCTGACCCCGCGAACAGCACATTCTCACCCGAGCCAACCGTCGCGCCGTAACGGACCGCCAGCTTGGCTAATGGCGGCCTCACCTTCCTCCGCGACGACGCCAGAGCGCCGGATAGCCCGCCTCCCGGTCCAGGGAGGCGGGCTATCATGCCTGAATTCAGCGCGCTTAGGCGTAGCGCGGCTGCTGGGCGGACGCCAGCGCGAGCGGCGCGCCGCCTGGCGCACGCCCGCCAGCCGCCCACTCGGTGAGCCAGCGGTCGAGTGACTGCGCGCGGTACTGCGCCTTCTCGGAACCCTTGATCTCGTTGCACTTGCGGTGCGTAGGCGCCAGGTTATGCGCCGCGTGCTCGCCACCATCGGCCAGCGCCACAATGTGGTCAAAGGAGAGGTCGTCGAGTGTAACGGGATCATGGCAGATCGCGCAGATCCAGTGTCCCCGCTCGTCGCGCGA
The DNA here is from genome assembly GCA_021814145.1 of Chloroflexota bacterium. Lineage (GTDB taxonomy): Bacteria > Chloroflexota > Ktedonobacteria > Ktedonobacterales > JADMIN01 > JAKAIY01. Next base: position 17,160 of record JAKAIY010000019.1, on the reverse strand, counting down.
GCGTTCCATGATGTGCGCCAGCTCAACCGCGCGCACCGAGCCATTCGCGCCGCGCCGTCGAGCGCCGCTATTCAGGCGCAGCGCGCGCCGCCGCATGATGTCAATCATCCAATCGTCAAAGCCAGACGGCCAGTCCAGATTCGCTGGGAAAGCCGAGACCCCGGAGCGCGCCTGGGCGACCCGCGCGTGCGTCTGCTGGCGTGTCGCCGGGCGCACAGGCCGCGCGTCGGCGGACGTCGCCGGACTCATCGCGTGGCGCGTGGCGTGGCGTGGCTGCTCGCGCGCGGGAGCGTAGGTCGAGATGGGCGGTGTATAGACCGCCGCTGACACAGGCGTGCGGTAGACGCGGCCAGCATGCTTCGTCTGAGTGGCGCCGCGCCGCTGGCGCTCCGCGCGCGGCGCTGGCTGCGTGGCGGTGGCCATCTCTTCCACCTGGCTGGAGCGCGCTTCGCGGGGCAGCGGTGGGAGCAGCGCCGGGTGATGCGGCCAGGGGCTCGATGCGGTCCAGAGCGTCGCGGACATCCATTCGTCGCGTGCTGGAGTAGTGGCCGTATAAACTGGCGTGGATGAGGCGTATCCAGTAGAAGCGCCGCGCTCATGAGCGGGATGCGGAAGGCCGGACGAGGAAGGACCCCCCATTGGGGAGCGCTGGTAGCGAACGGTGGGAAGACGGCTCGCGGAACGTGTCTGACTGGAAGCGAAAGAAAGGCCCACAGGACTTGAAGGCGGTGAAGCGGATTCCAGTCCGCTCCTGGCGGGCGTTGACGCCCGCGCGTTGTGTCGCATACTCACGGTAGGTTGTACCCAATCCACATCATCCCCGCCCCCGGCATCTCATCAGCGTCTCATACCGGACGTTTAACCCGTACGTCGCGCGCTCCGAACTGCGCTGGAGCGGTGGATCCATTAAACTGTAGGGAAGGCGCTCGCTCACAGCGGTCTCGCGACCTCTTCGCGTTCCTGGGCCGCGCCGACCGGCGCGAGCGTCCTTCGCTGTACCTGTTCTTATTATCGCGCATCTGGCGCATTACCGTCAAGTTACCCCGACGCCCGTACCACGCCGCGCCGCGCGCCTCGTGCGCGCCTCACTCCATACAACGAAGGCCCACCCTGTCTCGCCACAGGATGGGCCATTCGCGCCGTGCGCCGCGCCAAGCCTATGATGCGCGCGCCGCGTCCTCAGCGGGAGGCGCCGCCACATGCGCGGAGCGCAGCAGATCGCGCGTGACCTGTTTGATATGCCCCGACGAGAGGCCGTTCAGCTCGCGCAGGATGGCGACCGCGCCATGCTCGATGAACTGGTCGGGCAGACCGATGATCTCCAGCTTTACCTCGCCCATCAGCCCGTGCGCGTTGAGCAGCTCCAGCACCGCGCTGCCGAAGCCGCCAGCGGCCACGCCGTCCTCGACGGTGATAAGCCGCCCGGTCGCCTTCGCCAGCCGCAGGATTAGCTCCTCATCCAGCGGCTTCGCCCAGCGCGCGTTGACCGCCACCGCGCGGACGCCATCTTCCGCCAGCAGCTCGCGCGCCGCCTGCGCCACCAGCGGGACCATATGCCCGTAGCCCAGGATCGCCACATCGCTGCGCGCGATATCCGCCTCATCGGTCAGCAGCTCGGCCTTGCCAACCGGCAGCGCCTGGAACTCTTCGTCCAGCGGGACGCCAACGCCACCGCCACGCGGGTAGCGCAGCGCCACGGGGCCATCCATGTAGAGCGCGGTATAGAGCATATGCCGCAGCTCGTTCTCATCCTTGGGCGCCATCAGCCGCATGTTCGGGATCGTGCGCAACATGGCGATGTCGAAGATGCCCTGCTGCGTGTGGCCGTCCTCACCGACCAGTCCCGCGCGGTCCATCGGGAAAACGACATGCAGGTTCTGCACGCAGACATCGTGAATCACCTGATCGTAAGCGCGCTGCAGGAACGTCGAGTAGATCGCCGCCACCGGACGCATCCCCTCGCACGCCAGGCCCGCCGCGAATGTCACCGCGTGCTGCTCGGCGATGCCGACATCGAAGTAACGCTCCGGGATGGCCTTCGCCAGCTTGTTCAGCGAGGTGCCTTCGGCCATCGCGGCGGTGATGCCGACAATGGTGGGATCGCGCCGCGCCAGCTCAACCAGCGCGTCACCAAAGACGCCTTGATACTTCGGCGGCTCGCCGGGCTTCTTCTTCAGCTCGCCAGTGGCCAGATTATACGCGCCCGGCCCGTGGTAGGTGGTCGGGTCGGCCTCAGCGAAGTCGCAGCCGCGCCCTTTCTGGGTAATGGCCTGGATGATGATGGGGCCTTCCATTTCCTTCGCCTTCTGGAAAACGTCCACCATCAACCCAGTGTTGTGGCCATCGAACGGGCCGAGAAACTTGAAGCCCAGCTCCTCGAAGATCACGCCGCTCTTGCTGGGCAGCACAAATTCCTTGGCGCTGCGGCTGGCGCGCCTGGCTACCTGCCTGGCCAGCGAGCCGCCGGGAGCATGCTCTAGCGTGTCGCTGGCGGCGTCCTTGATGCGACGGAGCGCGCCGTTTTCGCGCAGCCGGATCAGGTGACCGTGCAGCGCGCCGACGTTATCCGAGATGCTCTTGTCATTGTCGTTGAGAACAATAATCAGCCGCTTATGGAGCGCGCCCGCGTGATTGATCGCTTCCAGCGCCATGCCGCCAGTCAGCGCGCCATCGCCAATAATCGCGACGACATGGAAATCCTCGCCTTTCAGATCGCGCGCGACCGCCATGCCCAGCGCCGCCGAGATCGAAGTGCTGGCGTGACTGGCGCCGAAGGCGTCGAATTCGCTCTCCGCGCGGCGCAGATAGCCAGAAATGCCACCGAGCGTCTTGAGCGTGCGGAAGCGCTCGCGGCGCCCCGTCACCAGCTTGTGCGGATAGGCCTGGTGGCCAATGTCCCAGACCAGCAGGTCATGTGGGGCGTCAAAGGCGATATGGAGCGCGAGGGTCAGCTCAACCACTCCCAGATTTGGGGCCAGGTGACCGCCGCGCAAGGAAACAGTCTCGATAATTTCGTGCCGGATCTCCCCGGCGAGCTGTTCAAGCTGGGAGGGTGACAGTCGCTTGAGCTGGGCGGGGGAATCAATAGTATCAAGAATTCGTGCCACGGGTCATCTTCTCCTTAGAGCGGCTTCATATCCCGCCGCGGCGTGTGAGGAATACGCGCGCGCCGCATTGGAAAAGTCCCTGGGCGTTCACCGCCCAACCGCCACAAGCCACGCCGCTCTCACCGGTTCGGGGGAATGCGCTCACATTATACGGCCCCACTTCGTCAAGTACCACCCTGCAAACCCGGAATCCTAGCCACTTGATCCCGCCTTGTGTGACACACAGGGACGCCTTCTGTCGCACTCGTGTGCAAGCGGGCGGCTATTGAATCAGGCGGGGATGCGGACGTGTCGCCAGCGCCATCAGCGCAGTGGAATGGAGTCGTGGCCGAATTGCCCACGCCACTGGCTCCCAGCCAGCGAAAGACCTTGCCAGTGGGCGACATCGAGCGCGCCGCAGCGGCGTGTGAGCCCGCTGGGCGAGATAAGCGGCGCCGCCCCAATCCATTCCCTGAACTATCCCGCCATGCTTCGCTCGTGTGAGCGCGAAGCGTGGCGGGGTGGCGCCTCAACACGCGGGCATACGGCAAATGAGGAGCGCGCCACCTCTGGATGGCGCGCTCCTCATGCGGGATTCCTGCTTCTGTGGCGAGATCCTAACGGCGTGAAGCGCTGTAGATGACGCCGGAGTAGCCTAGCGCCTCGCGCGCGATGCCCCAGGCGACGCTGATCGCGATGATCTCAACAAGGATAATCATCGGAATCCATATCCACAGGAAGCCCATCTGAATCGCGCTGGAATAGGCCAGGATCATATAGAAGATCACGGCGGGCGCCGCCGGCAGCGACAGGCTCAGAACCACGACGGCCAGCCGGTAGAATCCCATGATGAACGGAGACCTGTAGTTCTTTGGCGATTTGTATTCCTGACCCGGCAGCGCATGCGGAATCTTAACGAAGCGCTCGCTATCGGCGGTTTGCGTGGTCTGCGAATCAGCGCTCATAGCTCAATCCTCGTGACACTCGCGGCGCGACGCCAGCATTCTTCTGGCCGCCCGACGCCTGTTCAATGTGAAAGTGTAGGCCAGGCCCGCCCCGGCGTCAAGCGGTTTTTGCCTGGCGCGGGCCAATCGCGGGCCACAGGTTGACAAGCAGGCAGACCGCCAGCGCCAGCCCGACCGGCCCCGACAATCCGAACAGGACGTTCTCCACCGCCGTTCCGGCGGCGCCCAGGCCCGCCAGCGCGGGCGCCGCCAGCAGCGACCCCACGCGCAGCAGCGCCGCGCTGTCACCCAGCCAGAGCGTCGCCCAGACCAGCCCCGCCGAGAGGATGCGCCCGCCGGAGAAGCCCGGTACCATGCGCGGCGCGATGCCGGAGATCAGCAGCGCGATAAAGCCCAGCGCCAGGCTGTGGCGGATGGCGTCAAGCGAGACCAGCGCCGCGCCGCCAAACAGCCCGGCGATCCCGTCGAGCGCCAGGAGCGCGCCAGCCAGCAGCGCCCAGAGGTAGGAGCTGGCGACAATCGCCACGAACGGGCCATAGTCGCCGCGCTCCTGGCTGATCCGCGAGCGATAGTCATGCTCACGCGCCACAGGCTCCGGCGCCAGCGCCGCCACCTTTTTGGGCAGCCGCCCCCGCGCCACCAGCGCGCGGACAAAGCCGCCAATAAAGACGATCAGCGCGGCGCCCATCAGCAAGTCGCCCAGCGCGCCCGTCCAGCCCGGCGCGCCGCTAGCGAGGCTGGCAAGATAGAGCGCCAGCCCGGCGTACCACAGTCCCGCCAGCGGCCAGAGCATCCGGCGCGGAAAGGGGTCCAGCCCAGCGTACATCGGCAGGGTGCGCGCCGACATCCCCAGCGCCAGCGGAACTAGATAGCCAAACAGGCCAAGCGCCACATTCGCCTGATCGCCCGCGTAGGGAACGATGCCCCCAGCTCCGGGATAGGCCAGCGCGATGGTGTTGGCGGCGTTGACAAGCGCGCTGAGGGCGAGCGACGCGAACGCGCCGACGATCAGCGGGGCCACGCCCCACAGCGCCGACCGCTGGCGCATCCCCCGGCGGCCAAAGAGCGTCAGCCCCAGCGCCGTCACCGCGCCCACCAGCGCGACCAGCTCCAGCGCGCCGCCCAGGACCAGCGCGCCGCGCCATCCCGCGCTGGGCGAGGCCGCCTCCAGCGGCTGCGCGATTCCCCGCAGCGCCAGCCCTGCGACCAGCAAGCCAAAAATCCAGGGAATGAAGCGCTGGAGCGCCAGCGGTTCGCCGCGCAGGCGTGGGACGAAATGGAACGCGACGCTCAGCGCGAACAGCCCCGCCCAGCCATAGAGCTGAAGATGACCGTGCGCCTGCGCCATCGCTGGCCACCAGGGGCCATTCACCAACCCCAGCGCATAGGTGGTGGTGAGTGTCGCCGCCATGGCGAAGCCGCCCACCACGCCAAGCGTCAGCGCCGCCTTCAGGCCGGGCGCGACCAGCCCGAACGCCGCCTGATCGTGACGCGAAGGAACCAGAGGAAGCGCGAGATGATTTTTCATGGGTTATCAAACCTGTTATGGCGCATGGATGATGTCCTGAAATGGGCCAGCGCAAGAAAAAGCGCGGCGCCATCCATTCAGCATGCTCATAGTTGTCTCACAGCCGCGTCACGACATGCTGTGTCTTTTGTCGCATTCACGCCCGGACGCGATACAATGGCGACAAGAGCGCCGGGCTGGCGCCGCGTGCAAGGCGTCAAACGGCCAGGGATTTTTAGAAGGGGGCGCGCATGCTACCTGGACGGCGGCCTGTTCTGCTCGTGCTCAATGGCGTCATTCACACAATGGACGCCAGCCAGCCGCTCGTTTCCGCGCTGGCGGTGGACCGCATGTCAGGGCGTATCGTGGCGGCGGGCGATAACGCGGATATCCGCGCGCTGGCCGGCCCACTCACCGAGACGCTCGACCTGGGCGGGCGTGTGGCGCTTCCCGGCTTCACTGACGCCCACACCCATCTGCTCATGACGGCGCAATCCCGGATGGAAGTGGACCTGCGGGAGACGCGCTCGGAGGATGAGGCCGTCGCGCTGGTGAAAGCGCGCGCCGCCGTGACACCGCCAGACGCCTGGATTACCGGCCACAGCTGGGACAAGAACCACTGGACGCCAGAGCGCTTCCCGACCAGAGCCTCGCTCGACACGGTCGCGCCTGAGACGCCGGTGGCGCTGACCAGCCACGACTACCACTCCTACTGGGTCAACTCCGAGGCCTTGCGCCGCGCGGGCATTGACGCCAACACACCGGAGCCACCCAGCGGACATATCGAGCGCGACGGTGACGGACAGCCTACCGGCATGCTCTACGAGTCCGGCGCGAAGGCCCTGGTTGAGGCGGCCATCACCCCGCCGGATGATGACGCCCTGCTGGCGGAGCTGCGCCGCGTCTTCGCGGAACTGCGCGCGCGCGGCGTCACGGGTGTCCATAACATCGAAGGCGATCACGCGCTGCATCTCGCGCAGCGGCTGCGCGCGGCGGGCGAGCCTGGCCCGCGCATGCTGCTCTACATCCCCCGCCAGTCGTTGCCGGACGCGCTACGGCTGGGGCTGGAGGCGGACTTCGGTGATGATTATCTGCGTTTCGCGGGTGTCAAGGTCTTCATGGATGGCGCGCTTGGCTCGCAGACCGCCGCGATGCTCGACCCTTACGAGGGCAAGGCGGGCGAGGCGGCGCGCGGGCTGCTGACCACGACCGAGCCGGAGATGGAGCGTATCGTGCGCGACGCGGCGAAGGGCAGCGTGGGCATGGCGATCCACGCCATTGGCGACCGCGCGGTGAAAACCGCGCTGGACGGCATCGAGGCCGGCCTGCGCGCGGGTACGCTCCACGCGCGACGCATCCGGCTGGAGCATGTGCAGCTTGCCCGTCCCGAGGACATCCAGCGCATGGCGCGGCTAGGCGTCGTCGCTTCGGTGCAGCCATTCCACGCCGTTGTGGACCGCTACACGGCGGAACGCTACTGGGGAAACCGCTATCGCCGCGCATACGCCTACGAGACGATGCGCCAGGCGGGCGTGCGGCTCGCGCTGGGTTCCGATACGCCAGTGGATACCGCCGACCCGCTGCGTATCCTGCACGCCGCCATCAACCGCCAGAATGACCGCATGCCCGGCGAAAGCCCCTGGCTGCCCGATCAGGCGCTGAACATGCGTGACGCGCTCTACGCCTATACAGTGGGCGCCGCCTGGGCCGGCGGGCAGGAAGAGCGCCAGGGGTCGCTCGCGCCTGGCAAGCTGGCGGATCTCGTCGCGCTGGCCGAGGACCCTTTCACGCTGCCGCCAGAGCGCATCGCCGACGCGGAGGTCGCGGCCACGCTGATCGGCGGCGAGCTGGTCTACGGCGCGCTGGAATAGCCGCGCGGCTGATGGCGTGAGCATGGCGCGTCGTGTCGTCGCGCGTTCTTGACAGACCCCTACGGCTCGCCTATGCTCAGGACGCCAAACCGGGGCCGCGCTAGCCCCGCATACCCTGCTATCCCTGATCAGGAACGGAGCGATGGAGGCGGCCCATGCCGGCATTCGAGATCATTCTGCGATTTCTTGGCGCGATTGTCGCCGGCTATCTGTTGGGATCCATCCCTACCGGGGTAATCGTCAGCCGCGTCTTCGGTGGCTCCGATCCGCGGTTGCTGGGGAGTGGCAAGACGGGCGCCACGAACGTGCTGCGCACGCTTGGCCCCGGCCCAGCGGCGATTGTCGTGCTGGTGGATTTTTTCAAAGGCGTGGCCGCTGTGCTGCTCGCCCGCTATCTGTTCTTTGGCGCCATCCCGCACCCCGGTTACAGCGACCAGACCTGGAACACGCTGCGCGATGGCGCCGAGGCGCTGGCGGCGACCGCGGCGCTGCTGGGACACAACTATTCGGTCTTCATCGGCTTCAAAGGCGGGCGCGGGGTACTCACAGGCGCGGGAGCGATGACCGCCATGTCACCCTTGGCGACCCTGTTCGCGGCCATAGCGGGCATCCCCGCCGTGTACCTCACGCGCTATGTCTCGCTCGGCTCTGTCCTGGGCGCGCTGATGGCCGGGTGCATCGAGATCTACCTGACCATCACCGGGCATGACAGCTGGCCGCATTGCGCCTTTATTGTCGTCGCGTCAGTGATCGTGATCGTCTCGCACAAAGACAATATTCAGCGGCTCCGGGCGGGTGTCGAGCGCAAACTGGGAGAAAAGGCGAGCGCGCCCGGAGGCGCGCCCCAGAGCTAGCGGCGTTAGCGGCGTGGGCGGACCTTCTCGAAACAGGAGCTGCAATAAACCGGCTTCTCGGTCTTGGGAACGAATGGCACCTGCGCCTCGCCCCCGCACTCCGCGCACACCGTCTTGTACATTTCACGCGGGCCACGCTCTCCCATCGCACGGTTGGCCGCCATCGTGATCCGGTGGCTCGCCCGGCACGTGGGGCAGCGCCCCGGCTCGTTCAGCAGGCCCCGCTGCTGGTAAAATTCCTGCTCTCCCGCGCTGAAAATGAACTCTTGCCCGCATTCGCGACAGCGCAGCGTCTTGTCTTCAAACATGCGATCGCGTAGCCTCCTCACGCGCGGGCGCCACAACCGATGAAGCGCTCCCGCGTCCTCCGAGCCAATCACGCGCCCTGATGGCCCGTGAAGTCTGTCGCAAGAATACACGAAAGCAGGCCGCGTTTCAAGGTCGCGTGTCACACTTTGACGCGCGCGCATAGCGAGTGTCTGACGCGGGCCAGAGAGCCGCCTGGCGCCGCGTCCGCCCAGGGCGCGCGCCCATTCATAACATGTGGCGACCGCCTCCCCACAGCAGGCCCCGTGGGAAGGCGGTCGCGCACATTTAATGAACAGGAGTGGGGCCAAATGGCTCCGGCTGGCTAGACGTCGTAGTAGAGCGCGAACTCGAGCGGCGACGGGCGCAGGCGCACCTCTGCGGACTGCCCGCGCTTCAGCTCGACATACTTCTCCAGCAGATCGCTGGAGAAGACACCGCCAGCCAGCAGGAACTCGTGGTCGTCCTCCAGCGCGTCGAGCGAGTCATCGAGCGAGCCTGGCACAGAGCGGATCTCGCGCTTCTCAGCCTCCGGCAGCTCATAGATGTTGCAGTCCACCGGACCATAGCCGTGCTGCTCAGGCAGCAGGCCGCGCTTGACGCCGTCCAGACCGGCCATCAGCATCGCCGAGAAAGCCAGGTACGGGTTGGCGGTCGGGTCCGGAGGGCGGAACTCGATGCGCCTGGCCTTCGGGCTGGTGGAATACATGGGGATACGGACAGCGGCGGAGCGGTTGCGCTGCGAGTACACTAGGTTGACCGGCGCCTCGTAGCCTGGCACCAGCCGGCGGTAGCTGTTGGTGGTCGCGGCGGCGAAAGCCAGCACACTGGGCGCGTGCTTCAGCAGCCCGCCAATAAACATGCGCGCCGTCTCGGAAAGCCCGGCGTAGCCGTCGGAGTCAGCGAAGAGCGGGCGCTCATCTTTCCACAGGCTGATGTGGACGTGCATGCCGGAGCCGTTATCGCCGAAAATTGGCTTGGGCATGAAGGTCGCGGTCTTGCCCGCGCGGCGTGCGACGTTCTTGACGATGTACTTGTAGAGCAGCAGCTTGTCGGCCATCGTCAGCAGCGAGTCGAAGCGCATGTCAATCTCGCACTGGCCGCCAGTCGCCACCTCGTGGTGCTGGGCCTCCACGGCGATGCCGCAGGACTCCATCATCAGCGCCATCTCCGTGCGCAGGTCCTGGAGCGTATCGCTCGGCGCGACGGGGAAATAGCCTTCCTTCGCCCGCAGGCGATGGCCCAGATTCGGGCGCTCGGACGTGCCAGCGCGGCCCGAGTTCCAGTGGGCCTCCTCGCTATCCACAAACGCCATCTGCTCGTTGGCTGTCGAGCGGTAGCGGACCTCATCGAAGATGAAGAATTCCGCTTCGGGGCCAAAGTACGCCGTGTCAGCGACGCCAGTGGACGCGAGATACGCCTCGGCCTTGCGCGCGATGTAGCGTGGGTCACGGCTATAGGGGGTCAGCTCGCCTGGCTGAGCGACATTGCAGATCAGGCTGAGAGTTGGAGCCGCCGTGAAGGGATCGAGGATAGCGGTGTTGGGGTCCGGGATCAGGAGCATATCGCTCTCATTGATCTCCTGGAAGCCGCGGATACTGGAACCGTCGAAGCCGATACCCTCTGAGAAAGCCGAAATATCAAACGCGCTCATCGGGATGCTGAAATGCTGCCATGTGCCCGGCATGTCAACAAATTTGACATCTACCATGCGAGCGCCGCTCTCTTGCGCGAGCCGCATAACCTCTTCGGGCGTTTTCGCCATGCCTGTTGTTCCCCTGCTTTCAGTAGCCGCCATCTGTGATGCGCGTGGCCCCGCATGTCGCTTCGCGGGAAAGCGCCGCGCGCATCGCGTGACGAGATGGACGTGCGGAATGCACAATCCAGAGCGTGGGACATCACCCAACTGGCAGTATAGCGCGCGTCCACATGCGTATCGCTACAGCGAAATGACCAGAATACCGACCACACTCATGTGCATATTGCACAGCAACACCGCTTTTCCGCTTTCATCACGCGATGTGGTACAACGCAGGCGCTATCACCGCGAGCGAGGTGGGCAAGACGTTTCGTGGCGCCTGCCCGAAAGCGGCGCAGTGACACACTCAATCCCCGGACTAGCGGTTCCCATTTTTCATGATACCGAGCCTGCGGCGCGCAGAGCGCCCATGAGGAGATACAGCCATATGACCGACGGTGACGCGACGCTCCCGATGCAAGCGTCTTCGGATTACCCTACCTGGCCCTCGCCTCCATCGCCTTCGATGGGCGCGCCTGGCTCGCCGGGCTTTTCGCGCCCGCCTTCATCCATATGGCGCGGCTGCGGCGTCGCGCTGGCGGTCACCGGCGCTTTCATCGCGGGCGCGGTCATCGCGGCGCTGCTTGTGAGCGCGCTCTTTATACCGGCGCCCACTCCAGCCACCTCATCGAAACCAACCAACGGCGCGCTCAAAGTCACGATCACCGACGCATTCCTCAACGAGGCGCTCAAAGCATCCAGCGCCGGCGACACGCTGTCTGACGTTCAGGCCCACATCCAGTCAAACGGGGAGATCACCATCTCCGGCGTGCTGCGGGGCTCCATCATCGCTTCCGGCCAGGACACCGTCATTGTGCTGGCCCCGTCGGTGAGCCAGAACAAGCTCACGGTCAACGCGGTCAGCGCCTCAGTGGGTGGAGTCCCGCTGCCGGCGCTGGCGCTCACGCCAATCACCTCATCCCTCAACCAGCGGCTTGCCCAGGCCAGCGATCCTTCTATAGGAGGGGGCCAGAGCCTGACAGTCAAAGGGATCACCTTCGCCGATGGCGAGATGACCATCATCTATGGCTGAGCCTCACGCCGTTGGCGCCACTCTGGGCCGCCCCTACCTGCCGTACAGCTCCACCAGCTTGCGCAGGCGCTGGGCATGAGCGAAGGTGAGATCGCCTTCCGCGTAGCGCCACTCCCAGTTACCAGCCGTCCGTGACGGATAGTTCATGCGCGCCTCGCTGCCCAGTTCCAGCACGTCCTGCAGTGGGATGATCGCCATCCGCGCGACAGAGGCGTACGCCGCGCGGATCATCGCCCAGACCACGTTCCGCGGCTCGCAGCCGAGATACGCCAGCGCATAGGCGCGCTCGTGGTCCGCGGTCGCCGCGAACCAGCCGCGTGTGGTGTCGTTGTCATGCGTGCCGGTATAGACCACCGAGTTCGGCGTGTAGTTGTGCGGCAGGTCATGATTGCGCGCTGTGCCGCCAAAGGCGAATTGCAGCACGCGCATGCCGGGAAAGCCCAGGCTCCGGCGCAGCGCCCGCACCTCAGGCGTAATCACCCCCAGGTCCTCGGCGATAAGCGGGACCTCGCCCAGCTCCGCGCGGATGGCGTGGAACAGGTCCGCGCCCGGGCCTGGCTTCCACATCCCGCTGGCCGCGTCTGGCGAGCTGGCGGGCGTCTCCCAGTACGACTCGAAGCCCCGGAAGTGGTCCAGGCGGATGATGTCATAGACCTTCAGCGCCTGGCGCACACGGTCCACCCACCAGCGGTAGCCGCTGTCGCGCAGGATGTCCCAGCGATAGAGCGGGTTGCCCCAGCGCTGGCCGGTCTTGCTGAAATAATCGGGCGGAACACCCGCGACCACGGTTGGCTGGCCCTCATCATCGAGGAAGAAATAGTCAGGGCGCGACCAGACATCAGCGCTGTCATGCGCGACGAAAATCGCCAGATCGCCGATAATGCGCACCCCCCGCTGGGACGCTTCATCGCGCGTCCGCGCCCACTGGCGGAAGAACATGAACTGCGCGAAGCGGTGCTGCGCGATTGAGTCGGCCAGCGCATGTCGCGCTTCCGCCAGCGCCCGCCGCTCGCGTTGGGCGTAGCGCCGCGGCCACTCGACCCACGGTCGCTGCTCGTGCGCCTCCTTGAGCGCCATGAACAGCGCGAAATCGTCCAGCCAGTCCGCGTTTTGCTCGCGGAACTCGTCATACGCCGCGCGCAGCGGGTGTCGCCGCTGTTCCATGAAGCGGGCGCAGGCGCTTACCAGCAGCCGTGTCTTCCAGGCGGTCGCGGCGGCGTAGTCTACACGGCGCGCGGGAAAAGCTGGCGGCTCCGCGATGTCTGTCTCCGTCAGCAGGTCATCCTCGACCAGCCGCTCCGGCGAGATCAGCGCCGGATTGCCCGCGAAGGCCGAAAGCGTCGCGTAGGGCGAGGCGCCGTAGCCAGTCGGCCCCAGCGGCAGCGTCTGCCACAATGTTTGCCCGGCGGTCGCGAGAAAATCGAAGAACCGTTCCAGGCCTGGGCCGATGTCGCCAACGCCATGCGGGCTGGGGAACGATGTCGGATGCGCGAGAATGCCCGCGGCTCGCGGCCACATGATCGTCATCGGGATGCTCACTCCTCCGCGCCGCTGGGCGCGTGCGATTGCGCCATGGGCGCCCCGCGCGGACTTCCCCAATAGTCCCTCTGTAGTCTACTGGAGCGGGTGATCGCGGTCAATCCAGCGCGCTAGCCAGCAGGACGTGACTTAATAAGAGGCAGCGGGGCTCTCCAGGAGGTGGCCCATGAAGAACGGCGGGAGCGCGTGTCAATGGCGGACGTCCGGTTCGATCACGTCTCCAAATGGTATGGAGACAATCCACCAGTTATCACCGACCTTAACCTGCACATTCAGGACCATGAGTTCCTGGCGCTGGTAGGGCCGTCGGGCTGCGGCAAGACGACGGCGCTGCGCATGATCGCCGGGCTGGAAGCGATCAGCGAAGGCTCACTCTATATCGGCGACCGTCTGGTCAATGATGTGCAGCCCAGGGACCGCGACATCGCGATGGTGTTCCAGGACTACGCGCTCTATCCGCATATGAGCGTCTACGACAATATGGCCTTCAGCCTCAGGCTGCGCGGCGTTCCCAGGGACGAGATAGAGCGCCGAATCATACGATCCGCCGATATGCTGGGTATCCGGGAATATTTGTCGCGCCATCCCTTCGCGCTCTCTGGCGGCCAGCGGCAGCGCGTGGCGCTGGGCCGGGCGCTCGTGCGCGAGCCGCAGGTCTTCCTGCTCGACGAGCCGCTCTCCAACCTCGACGCCAAGCTCCGTGTGCAGACGCGCGCCGAGATTGTCCGGCTGCATCAGGCGATGGGCACGACCTTCATCTATGTCACCCACGACCAGGTCGAGGCGATGACGATGGGCGACCGCATCGCCGTGCTCAACGCCGGTCTGATTCAGCAGCTTGGGACGCCACGGGAACTCTACGACCACCCCGCCAACCTGTTCGTCGCTGGCTTCATTGGCAGCCCCTCGATGGACTTCTTCCACGCCTCGCTGCGGCGCGACGGCGTGGACGCGACCCTCACTATCGGCGACCGGACGCTGACGCTGCCCGGCTCCAGCGCCGCTTCGGCGCTGGCGGGCGCGAGCGGTGACGGGCGTGTGGTCATCGCGGGCATACGGCCCGAAGACCTGCGGCTAGCCAGCGAGAGCGAGCCGAACACGGTAGTGGGTGTCGTGGATGTCGTAGAGCATCTTGGCGCCGAGCAACTGATCTACCTTCAGATGGAGGAGGCGCTGGTCTCTGAGAGCGCCGAGACGAAGGGCGTGACCGCTCGCGTGGCGGCTGACGTGGCTATCCAGCGCGGCGAGCGGGTGGCGCTGGCGGCGAATCCGCTCAAGATCCACCTCTTCGACCTCGACACCGGACGCCGCATCCAAAGCTGAGCGCTTCCCCTTGGGAGAGCCGCGCGTACACTCGAGCATGCGTGGCTCTCCATCTCGCGCCTGCGCGTGCGGAAAGAGACGGCGAGCCACCATGCGGGCGCATGGAGGAGAAGCAATGGAAGGCTTCCGCTCATTTCTTTGGCCGCTCGTATTGGTGGCCTTCGTCTACTATGAGAGGAAGGCCCGACTCTTGCTCACACATCTCTCCCGCGTCATCATTCTCGTACGCGACCAGGATGCGGCGCTCCGCTTCTATAAGGAACGCTGATTGGTGAGGAAAGCAGGGGCTTCCATGAATACCGAGGACAACAAGGCGCTGGTGCGCCGTTTTACAGAGGAAGTGTTCAACAACCGGAATCTAGCCGCCATAGACGAGTTCCTCGCTTCCGATCAGGTTGATCACACGCTTCCCCCCACGCTGCCACCCACGACCGAAGGCTCCAGACAGGCCATCAGCACGTACCTGAAGGCGTTTCCTGACCTCCATATCACGATTGATGACCTGGTCGCGGAAGGGGACAGGGTGGTCAGCCGGTTTACGAGTCGTGGCGTCCAGCGCGGAGCGGTCGGGGGCGTTCCCCCGATGGGCCGGCGAATACAGATCTCGTCCTACCTCACCGCCCGCGTCGCGAATGGGAAAATCGTGGAAATGTGGGGGCTCGATGACCGGCTTGCGCTGCTCCAGCAGCTGGGCGTAATCCCCGCGCTGCTAGGCTCTGTATTTCTCGCGGGTCTGGGAGCGGGCATGGGGCTGATCGTTCTCTTGAGAAAGGTAGCGCGTTGAAGACACGACAAGCGCGCAGCTTGCGCTGTACCGCCCCTCCTGATAAGGATTGATCCGCCCCTGGCTATAGGCGCTCCGAGCGGCATTGACCGGCTTGCCGTCTTCGGTGGCGGCTATCCGATCACGATCAACGGCCAGATCGTCGGCGGCAGCGGCGGCCATCACGCGCGGGATTTGGAGGCCGCGAAAGCGGGACTGGCCGCGCTTGGCTAGCCCCTCCCGGCGCGCGATGGCGCCGCCTGGCCGGGGGAGCGCGGGCGTTTCCGCCCGGCGCTGTCCGCTTGACATAGGCTGTTATGGCGTCTATCATTCCCCACATCACACGCACGTCAGGCGGGGCCCTGGAATGGTGTCGGGCGACGAGATCGGCCCTCCGGGACACGGCGACTCTTCGTCAGGCGTCGTCCCCTCTGGTGGGGCAGGGTAACGACGCTTCCCATGCGCCTTGCGGGCGCGAATCGCCTGGTGCTATACTGCGCCAGGCTTTGCCAGCGGCGTACCCCCGAAGAAACGAGCGTACCATGGCTATGGAAGAACCAACTGGATTTATCCCCGAACGGGGCGGGCACGGGGATCACGACCTGGCTACCGATCGCGACACCAACGACACAAGCGCGATGGCGCAGAGTGATAGCCTGCGTCTCTATCTGCGCGAGATATCGCGCATCCCCCTACTCTCGGCGCAGCGCGAGCTGGATCTGGCGCAGCGGATCGAGCGCGGCGACCGTAACGCGCGCAACCATCTGATCGAGGCGAACCTGCGCCTGGTTGTCAGCATCGCCAAGCGCTACGTCGGCCAGGGTCTGCCACTCGAAGACCTCATCGGCGAAGGCAATATCGGCCTGATCCGCGCGGTGGTCAAGTTCGATCCCGGCAAAGGCTTCCGCTTCTCCACGTACGCCACCTGGTGGATCAAGCAAGCCATCACCCGCTCGATCCTGGAAGGCACCCGCACCGTGCGCCTGCCGGTCTACATCATGGAAGAGGTCATGCGGGTCAAGCGCACCACGCGCCAGCTCTACCAGGAGCTGGGCCATGAGCCTACCTCCGCCGAGATCGGCGCGCGGCTGGGCGTAACCGCCGACCGCGTGGGCGAGCTGCTGGTCTGGGCAGAGAAGGTCTTCTCCCTCGACGCTCCACTCACTGAGGAGGAAGAGAACTCCCTGGCGGACCTGATCGAGGACCAGAATACCGAAGGCCCCTCTGAGAGCGCCGACCGGGAAATGCTGCGCGAAGAAGTGCGGCGCGCGCTGAACAACCTCACCCTGCGCGAGCGTCAGGTGATCGAACTACGCTTCGGCCTGGTGGATGACCACGACCATACGCTCGAAGAGGTAGGACGGCGGCTGAACGTCACCCGCGAGCGTGTGCGCCAGATCGAGGAGCGCGCGATCCGCAAGCTGCGCCACCCCGCCGCCAGCCGCCTGCTCAAGGAATATCTGGACTAGCGCGCCAGGAGCTCGCAGACCTTCGCGAAGAACGCCCGCGCGTCATCTGGCGCGAAGCAGGACAAGGCCTGTTTCCGGACGCCATTCACGGATATTTGCACATCCTCGAACGTCAGGATGCGCTTCTTGCGATAGGTGAAGGCGAGCGTCCCATTCTGATAGTCTATCGAGGCGATATCAGCGAGCGGATACTCGATGCTGGAGCGCAGCATCTTCTCCACAGAGCCCGTCACGAAGCGCGCGAAATCTCCCACCCAGCCTGGAGCGGACACGTCCTTATCCGCCTCGATCTCGCGATGCGCCTCATCCAGGATCTCATCAGACAGCCGCATGGTGATGGCCTGCTCCGTTAGCGTCAGGCTCACCGCGTTCTCAGTCGAAGTGATGGTCATGATTGGCGTTAGCATTGGCTCCTCCCGGTTCGCCTCACCCGCGCTGCGCCCTGTCGCCTTCCGCCGCCAGCCATGCCAGCCAATCAGGAGGCGCGTGGCTGGCGCGGCGCTGTCAGCGTCACAACAGTCCCCCTGTCAGGCTTGGAGGCGACCGAAACCTCCGCTTCGATCAGCCCCGCGCGCTCCGACATGCTCAGCATTCCCCAGCTGCCCCGGCTGGGGTACTCCTCGCGCACACGGTCGGAATCGAATCC
>JAKAIY010000018.1 GCA_021814145.1 Chloroflexota bacterium | reverse complement strand
CCTTGAGGGAGCCAAAATGCTCGAAGACCGCGAAGGCGCCCAGATTGACCATCGCCGCCGTCCCACCGATCACCAGGTAGGTGAAGAGCCGCTGGAAGACCCCGGCGCGCCCACCGGTCAGTCGCTCAGCGATGGCGAGGGCCTGATTGACCAGCGGCCAGCGCGTGTCATAGTAGCTCTTGCCCGGGACAGGCTCCCGCCTCGTGGATGGCGCTCCGCCAGCGTCGGCGGGCCTCACCGCCCGCGTCTTGAGGGTAGGATCCATCCAGCGCGCCTCATCGAGATCGGTGGCGCTCAAGAGTGGCCGGCGGGGATCGCGAGTCGTCGTGTCTGGCATACTATCCTCGCACACACGCTGGAGGGCGGATATCGCAGCCCGCGCTCCGCATGACTGACGCGCGCATTATAGCGCATCGCGTTTCATGCCGCTACAATACTCCCACTGCTGTCTATCTGGTTCTGTTTCAGCCCCCCGCTCGCTCCCGGCTTGTCGCGCTCCCCTCGCCGCTCTATGCTCGCTAGCGCTTGGCGCGAATGGGGGAGACCACCTGGCCTGGATTTCGCGAAAAACATGCCATGCGTTACGCGCCGATGGGTGAAGGGAACAGTGGTCCCATCGCAAGCTGTCGCGGCTGGCATGACGGTTGGGGGGGATGAATAAAATCGGTTGAGCGCTGTGCTCACGCGCTTTCTATGAGGATTTTAAGAGCGCTGAATCGCTGGCGAACGTGGCGCCGGCAGTGATTTGGGGCGCGCCCGGAGGGATTCGAACCCCCGACCCTCTGATCCGAAGTCAGATGCTCTATCCACTGAGCTACGGGCGCAAAGGCTGAGACACCAGCCACAACACGCCGGAGTTATTCTGGCCAGCGCGCGTCACGGCTTCTCACTCATGACAGTGTGCGCACACAACTCCACGTTTGGCAATCTCCCGCTTGATTGGACTGACCAAAGTCATATGGCGAGCGGGCTGGCCAGGGGCGTCCCAACGGCGCGGCGTGAGCCGCCAGACTGCGTTCCCGGAAGCCATGCGCCTGCCCCGTCCCGCTAATAGTCAGTATTGACTATTAGCGGGAAGTTGTGCTACGTTTCGACTCGTCATGCCTGACTATAGAAAGGCTCGCGGATGCGCGGGCGCCTGATAGGTATGGTGAAACGGAAACGGAAGGGATAACGCGAATGGCACGCGTCGCGCCGGTTCTCTCCGGCATTGTGCGCTATGGCGGCCTGATTCTGCTCGCGCTGGGCCTGGTGATATGGGTCGCGTCGGTGAGCGGTCTGGTCGCGCTCCATATGCTGATCGGCATCCTGGTCGTGCTGGCGCTCTGGCTGCTGGCGCTGGTGTACATCCTCGCGGGGAGCGCCAGCCTGCCGCTGGCGCTGGGCGCGTTCGTCGTCGGATTGGCGCAAGGCGTCCTTGGTTTGACTCAGGAGCGGATTCTTCCCACCACGGGACACTGGGTCATCCAGGTCGCGCACCTGCTGCTGGGGCTGCTTCTCATCGGTATGGGCGAGATGATGACCATGCGGATGAAGAAGGCGCGCGTGGCGGTAGCGGCCAAGTAGGGCGCCACGCGCGCTTAGGGCCATACGGCGCCGCGTCACTTGCTGGGTGGCGTGGCGTCGTGTTGCTGGGCAGCCCATTCGTCGCGCAGCAGGCCCATGCACAGCAGGTCTTCATAGCGTTCGCCGTCCCAGACGTGCTGGCGCAGGCGGCCCTCCTCGACGAAGCCGAGCCCGCGGTAGGCGCGGATGGCGCGCTCATTGGACGCTGAGACGTGCAGGCAGACGCGACGCAGGTTGTGGATGCGGAAGGCGTAGTCCAGCAGCAGCCGCAGCGCCTCGCGGCCGTAGCCCTGGCCCTGATAGGCGGGATCGCCAACGCCAATGCTTAGCCAGCAGACGCCGTCCGCCGCAGAGATATCGGTGAGGAAGGCATGGCCGATGTACTGGCCGTCCGCCTCGATGGCGAAGCGCGGGCCGTCGCGCTCGCCCTCGCGCAGACTCGCCTCGTAGCGCGCCTCCAGCCGCTCCAACGACTGCGGCTCGAACGGCCAATCACCGATCAGCCGCTTGAATTCCGGATCGTTGGTGAACTGCCAGGCGCGGGGCAGGTCCTCGCGCTGCCTGGGTCGCAGTAGCACGCGCTCGCCGCGTAGCATCGTCCCATCCTTTCTGCTCGCTGCATTCGATGCGTCCCGCCAGAGGGCAGGCGCTGCTATCCCTCGGCGCTGGCCTGGGCTTGCTGGCTCCTGAGTTCGGCCGGGTCCCAGAACAGGCTGAGCCTGAGCAGGGCGCTGACGTGTTCGGCGGTATGTTGTAACGTCTTGGTCACCACCCAGCGTAGCGTGACGGGCGGCAACCCGGGATAGCTCCAGACCGTGTCAGACCGTGTCACGCCGCTCATCCCATAGCCCGGCGAGCGCTGAGAGCAGCGCGATCTGCTCGTCGCGCACATCGCTGAGCCGCTGGAGCAGCGCCGTATAGCTCATGCCCTGTCCCTCAGCTGCCCATACGTCATCCTCGTGGAGGAAGCGTGAGTCATCTACTGCCGGGCCACCGGTCCAGAGGCGCATACTGGGCTGCGCCACCTCATGCTCGTAGAGCGCCAGGTGAAAGACCTCCCGCGCGGCGCTCCACTCGGCCTTCGGATGCGGTGGCCGGAGGAAGCGGCGCTCCTCCGGGATCTGCCTGGCCGCCCAGAGAAGCTGGCTGGTCGTCGCCCGGAGCTGTTCCGCAAAGAAGCCACCTTCGTCCATCGCTTCCATCGTGTCCATCGCTCCCGCCATCCAGACTGCGCTTCAAAGCGGAACAGGCGGCGAGGACGCCGGGCGATTGAAATCGCGCCTCAAGGCGCGCCGCCACGAGACCCGCCTTCTCTATGCGGACCCATGCCTGCCGCGCCTGGGTCCGCGCAGGCGGCAGGTGAAACCGAGCCTCGTGGCCGGATGGCCCCGCAGACGCGAATTCATTCGCTCACTTGCCTTGCCGCTTCCGGCGCGAGGCCGATGCGCCGCGCCAGCTCGTCGGCGGTGGTGTAGGGGTCACGCTCGCGCTCGACGACAGCGGCGACGAGCCGCCCCCACTCTTCCTCGCCGATAGTGGCGCTGATGCGCTCAATCAACGCCTGATGCAGCAGCGCCAGCATCTCACTCTGCGCCTGGCGGCCACTGCGCGCGGCGAGCTGGCCCGTCGCGCGCAGCGATTCGAGATGCGCCGCCAGCTTGTCCGCCAGCTCTGGCACGCCCTCGCCGGTCGTGGCGATGGCCTTGATGATTGGCGCGCGCCATTCGCGCTCGCTCCGGCGCTGGTCCAGGCTGAGCAGCATGCGCAGCTCGGCGACGACACGCTCGGCGTCGGGCCGGTCGGCCTTGTTGACGACGAAGATGTCGGCGATCTCCAGGATGCCAGCCTTGAGGGCCTGGATGTCGTCGCCCATGCCCGGCACCGTGACGACCACGACCGACTGCGCGGCGCGCACGATCTCGACCTCAGCCTGTCCGGCGCCGACTGTCTCGATGATGATCGTATCGAATCTGGCGGCGTCCAGCGCGCGGACGGCGTCGCGCGTGGCGAGCGCCAGCCCGCCGACGCTGCCCCGGCTGGCCATGCTGCGGATGAATACATTCGGGTCGCCCGCCAGCTCCTGCATGCGGATGCGGTCGCCCAGGATGGCGCCACCGCTAAAGGGGCTGCTGGGATCTACGGCGATGACGCCGACTCGCTGGCCCCGCTTGCGCAGCTCGCGGGCAAGCTGGGTCACGAGTGTGGACTTGCCCGCGCCGGGCGAACCGGTAAAGCCGACGATGTGCGCATGTCCGCCGTAGGCGTGGAGCCGCGCCAGCATCGCGCGGGCCTCGGGCGCCTGGTTCTCGATCAGCGAGACGGCGCGGGCCAGCGCGCGGCGATCACCCGCCAGCAGGCGCTCCACCAGGTCGGGCTGGGCGGGCGGCGGTGTCTGTGAGGTGGTCATGCTAGCGCGTCGCTTCGCTGGCGGCGTCGGTCACCGCGGGTGTGTCGAAGGGCGCGCTGGCGCCTTGTAGCGGCGGCAGGCTCTGGCGCATGCGCTCCGGGCTGACGTTGGCGCGCACGAAGTCAATGATCGTGGCGAGCGACGTGCCAGGGCCGAAGTTGCCCCTGACGCCCATCGCCTCGATGGCGGGGATGTCTTCATCGGGGAGGATGCCGCCCGCCATGACTAGCACGTCATCCACGCCGTTCTCGCGCAGGAGTTCCATCACCTTGGGGAAGATCGCCATGTGCGCGCCAGAGAGGATGCTCATCAGGATGGCGTCCACGTCCTCCTGGATGGCGGCCTCGACGATCATCGCCGGTGTCTGGCGGATGCCGGTATAGATCACTTCCATCCCGGCGTCGCGCAGCGCCCGCGCGATCACCTTGGCGCCCCGGTCATGTCCATCGAGGCCAGGCTTGGCCACCAGCACCCGAATCCTGCGTTCGTCAGCCATATTTCAGCGTGGGAGCGTCGCGCCGGGAGCCACCGGGCGGACACTCCCACTTCCCCCTTTCGCGGTCTGTGTCATCGCGGGCGCGCGGCCCCATCGCCGCGCGCTATTCATGCGCGATTGTACAACACGTAGGCCGGTGGCGGCGTTATGAGATACTGTTCGCGCGAGCCGCGCGATTGGCTAGCGCCAGCGCTTGGCGCCACAGAATGGAGGAATGATGCGCGGTTTCAGGATGCGCCACATGACGTTATTGTTGGGCGCCGCTTTGCTCCTCGCCGCCGTGTTCGTCCCCTGGATGACGATCTATGTCTGGTATTACTCCGGCGTGCTTACGCCGTTCGTGTGGAGTCCGTTCGACATCCTCTGGAATGCGCTGGTGAGCGTTTTTCCGCATGCGCCAGCGGTGAACGCCTGGTTCATCAGCAGGGCTTCGCCGCTCGTCATCTGTAGCGCGCTCTATCTGGGCGCGGCGCTCGCCATCGCTGGTTTCGCGATCCCGCTCATCCGTGGCGACGTGCGCCAGACCAGCGTCGAGCCTGCAACCTGGCCGCTGCTCGTTATCGCTGGCCTGGCTGGTTTTTTGACGCTGCTTGTCTGGGGTGTCGTCCCGTTCCTCTACGAGATTGCTGACGGCTCCAACGTTGACGTCCGGCCATTCGAGGGAACGGGAGCGATCGGGATCGCGCTGGCGCTCGCGGGGGCAACGCTGGCTTTCGCCAGCCTGTTTGGCATCGCGACCACTGCCCACGGCCGGCGGCAAGGCTGACCGCTGGCGGCGGGCGCGCGATGTCGCTAACAGGCGCGCCTGGTAGAAGGAACTCGCTGGGCGCCGCGCCACGGATATTGTCCGGCGCCTGAAGGCCAGATCGGAGCGCAATCGCGACTGGCACCCCCTTTGCTTAGGTTGGAAACATCACAGGTTCAGCGCGAGCGCATTCTATCAGTGCCCAGGCGCTCCTGGCGTTCAGGCGACATCGGAGGAGGCAATCCCATGGCTGACGTACCCGTGCAGGTCATTGTGGCTAGACAAAGCGCGCCACATCCGGCGCGGCCTGCCCAGCCTGAAGGCCAGATCGGAGCGCAATCGCGACTGGCACCCCCTTTGCTTAGGTTGGAAACATCACAGGTTCAGCGCGAGCGCATTCTATCAGTGCCCAGGCGCTCCTGGCGTTCAGGCGACATCGGAGGAGGCAATCCCATGGCTGACGTACCCGTGCAGGTCATTGTGGCCGCATTCCACACCATTGATGGCGCAAGCGACGCGCTCAAGTCGTTGCAGGAAGCCAAGCGTGAGAAGCTGATCGGCATTCGCGACGCGGCGGTTATCACCAAGGACGCCAATGGGAAGGTGAAAATCAAGGAGACGGCTGATATGCGCGCTGGCAAGGGCGCCACGATTGGGGCGATCACTGGTGGCGTGCTTGGCCTGCTGGCGGGGCCAGTGGGGTGGGCCGCTCTTGGTGGCGGCGTGATTGGTGGATTGGCGGCCAAGATGCATGACGCCGGTTTCCCCGATGAGCGTCTCAAGCAGATCAGTGAGAAGCTGACGCCTAACTCCTCCGCGCTGGTCGCGGTGATTGATCATACGTGGGTCGCGGAGGTGGAGCGAGAGCTGGCGAGTCAGCAGGCTGACGTCATGACGCAGGCGCTGAGTGACGATATCCAGAAGCAGCTGGCCGCTGGTGAGGACGTGCTCTATACCGTTGTGGGCGATGGCGACACGGTCGTGGCTGGCCGCGCAACCACAGCTGAGCAGCCTCCCGAGCCTAGCGAGAAACCGGCGGACCAGCCGCCAGCGTAGTGATCAAGCCAGCGATTGCGCGCGCAATCGCCATCAGTCGCCATGCGGTACAGGGATACCGCTGGTGAGGCCATCTGGCGTGGGTAAGAACTGCGCCCAGATGGCCTCGCCGGCTTTCTGGTGATGGTTCCTGAGATACGGTCTGCCCGCAACCTGCCCATCCTCTCCAGGCGTGCGCTTTTACGGTCGCGGACAGGGCCTGCGCGTTTGCGTCGCCGCCTCACCCGGCGCTTGACTGCCCACCGACAGCGGGCGCGCGGCGCTCGTAGATTGTGATGCGGGTGAAGGGAACGCGGAAGACGGTGAAGACATCGTGGCTGATGAGCAGCCCGCCAAGCAGGCAGACAGCGCCGAGGAACTCACCGAGCGCCGCGCCGCTGGTGTTGCCCAGCGCCTGGAGGCCGGTGAGGATGCTAGGGAAGACGGAGCCGAGCGCCAGCAGCGCCATCGAGAGGAGCCGGTAGCCCGGAGCGTTCTTGCGCCAGAACTGCCATGCGCTCCACACCGCGCCGCCAAAGAGCAGCAACGCGCCAGGGATGTTCATGATAATCGCCGCCGCTTCCATGTCGCCGGGCAGCGGCTTGAAGGCGCGCACGTTGGTGACGGTCGCCGTCGAGGCGGTGGCCAGCGTCTGGACATCAGCGGCGGAGAAAGGCGCGAATGCGATGCGGACGCCCGCGTAGACGCCGATCACGATGGCGATGGCGGCCGCCACCCAGGCGACGCGGCGCGGGCCGAGCAGGAAGAGCGTGCCCAGGCCGAGGAACGCGGCGGTCAGGATGCCGCCGAAATAATACCAGACCTTGTATTCGGCCACGGTCCAGTGGCTGGCGGCGCCGAAGGATTCCGCGCCGGCGGCGAGGCCGTAGAAGAGCAGGCCGAGCGTCCACATCAGCTTGTGCGGGCGCGGGCGGCCAAGATGCTGATCGAAGATGAAGATCGCCGCCAGCAGCGCGCAGATGGCCGCCAGCGCCGTGAAGAGCGCAGTCCCGTTCATATTCGTGTTCAGCTCGCTCCCTGTGCGGGCGCGCCATCGCTGGCGGCGCCCGCTGTGTCACGACCGCCCGCTCCGGCGCGGGCGGTGAAATGCGCGACCAGCGCGTCAGTCAGGCCTGAAATAGTGTATTCCTCCGCGATGAACGCCGGCTCCAGCCCGTTTTCGCGGAGGGTCGCGGCGGTTATCGGGCCGATGGCGGCCAGCGCCACGCCTCGCAGTGTCGAGCGCGGCTCGAGGCCCAGCGCCGCCAGCCCCGCGATGAGGCCACGCACGGTCGAGGAGCTGGTGAAGGTGATCGCGTCCACCCGCTCATCGTCGAGCAGCGCGCGGCGGATCATTTCTGGATCGGCGGGCTGGATGACGGTGCGATAGGCGGCGATTTCGTCCACCTCGGCGCCACGCAGCCGCAGCCCATCGGCCAGCGCGCGGCGGGCGATGTCGGCGCGGGCCAGCAGCAGCCGCTGCCCGGCGACGTTGCCCAGCCTTTCCAGGATACCCTCAGCCACATACTCGTCCGGCGTCAGATCCACCCGCACGCCATGCTCTTCCAGCGCGCGCGCGGTGGCCGGACCAATCGCCGCCACGCGCGCCAGTCCTCGCGCATCCCAGTCGCGCCCGCTGGCGGCCAGCCGGCCGGCGAAGGCCGCTACGCCGTTGACGCTGGTGAAAACCAGCCAGTCATAGCTGGCTAGCCGGGCGATGGCGGCGTCGAGCGCGGTAGGGTCCTCGATGGGCGCGATAGCGATGGTGGCCAGGGGGACGGTCCGCGCGCCGAGCGCCTCCAGCCGCTCAGCCAGCGCGGCGGCCTGCTCCGGCGGGCGGGTAATGGCGATGCGCTTGCCTACGAGGGGCCGCGCGGTGGAAATCTCGCTCATCGCGCTCGCTCCGCTTCCACTGCCAGCGCCTCGCGCACGCGCTGGATGATCTCGTCCGCGCCCTGGCGGCGCAGGTCGGCCACCACCGCGCGGGCGAGCGCGGCGGGGCGGCTGGTGGGGCCTGCGCGCTCCGCGCGAATGATCCGCTTCCCGTCAGGGGTAGCCACGACCGCCAGCAGCCGCAGCCGCTCGCCGTCGGCGGAAGGAAGGGCGTGCGCGCCAACGGGGGCGAGACAGCCCGCGCCGAGGCCGGCCAGCGTCGCGCGCTCAGCGGTGACAGCGCGGCGGGTGGGCAGATGGTCCACCACGCGCAGCAGACGGCGGGTAGCGCGGTCGCCAGCGCGCGCCTCGATCGCCAGCGCGCCCTGTCCAGCGGCGGGTGTCAGCGTCTCGACAGGCAGCGTTTCGGTGATGTAGCCATCAAGGCCGAGGCGGCGCATGCCCGCGACGGCGAGGATCGTGGCGTCTGGGCCATCGGGCGCCAGCGCCTTGCGCAGCCGGGTGTCAATGTTGCCGCGCATCTCAATGACGCGCAGATCGGGGCGGATGGCGAGCAGTTGCGCGCGGCGGCGCAGGCTGCTGGTGGCGACCACCGCGCCCTCCGGCAGGTCGCGCAGGCCCAGGCCGTGACGTGAGACGAGCGCGTCGCGGGCGTCCTCACGCTCCGGGATGGCGGCCAGCGCCAGGCCGGGCGTGATCACGCTGGGCAGGTCCTTCAGGCTATGGATGGCGGCGTCCACAGTGGGGCGGCGCCAAGCGGAGCGCTCCGCCTCGACCAGCGCGCGGTCGTTCATCGGCTGCACGGCGATGTCGAGCGCGCCCGCCAGCAGCGCGCGCTCCAGTTCGGCGACGAACACCCCCTTGTCACCCAGGCGGGCCAGCGGCGTCTCATGCGCCTGCGTATGGTCACCTTGCGTGGTGATGGTCTGGAGGGTGAACTCGGCGTGGGGGGCGCGCTCGCGCACGCGGTCGAGCGCCCAGGTCGTCTGCCAGAGCGCCAGCGTTGAGCCACGCGTGCCAACGGTGATCGGGCGCGTGGGGGCGCGCCGCTTCACGGTGGGCGCGCGGTCAGTGGGAGAAGTCTCTATCGCCACGATGGCGCCGCCTTTTCGCTCGATGGGAGAGGCCATTTTCGGCCTGAGCTTCGTATCGTTCGTATCGGAGGTCTGGCGGCGCGAGATGGGCGCCGCTAGCCCATCGTTGATTATACTCCCCAGCGCCCTCATGACCCCCACAGATATCGCCTATCCCGCGAGTGAGGCGCTGTGTCGCTCTCATGTACGCGCAGGCGGCGCGCGGTGTTGTGCGGGTGAATGGCCGCCAGGCGCCGGCTCGATCGCCTACGCGCGGCGCGGAAAGCTCAACAACGCACAGCGCCTGTGCTCTTGAGTACCAGCGCCATTGACACCGCCTGCCACCTGTTCTACGCTGCGGTGGAGCGCGCTAGCCAGTTCGTGGCGAGGACGCGAAGCGCGGAGTCTCACCATACGCTGCGAGGTGGACCATGCCGCATGAGGATAGCGGTTCCCCTTTCGCGCCGCCTGACGTGACTGACGGCGAACCCGACCTGACGCGCGTGACGGGTCCGGCTGAGGCGGACAGCGCGGCGGACGCCGGAATGGATGTTCCGCCCGGCGCCGCGCCGCGCGATCGCGCCCACACCGTCGCGATCCCCCTCATCGCTACCCAGCGCCTGGCGGATATGGGCGCGCTGATAGACGCGGCCGCCGCGGCGCCAGAGACCACCAGGCTGGAAGCGGTCAGCCTGACTGCCGACGCGCCGGCTCTTCCACCGGCGAAAGACGCCGGGCCTGTCACGCCGCCAGTGGTGATTCCCGGCGCGCGGCGGTTGCGCCGCATGCCCGGGAATCCTTTCATCGTCCGGCGCCCGCGCCCGCTCGCGATTGGCCTGCTCGCCTTCACGATCATCACGGCGCTGCTCGTCTCCGGGCTCGTGATCGCGACGCCGCTTGGCGGCGCGCTGGAGGCCAGCGGCGGGAACCCGCTGCGGCCCTATGCTGGCGCGGTAAGCGTCTCCAACGGTGTGCGGTATATCTGGTACACCGCTCAGTGGGGCGACACGGCTGATTCAGTCGCCAGGGCGTTTCATGTGGCGCTCGGCGGCATCTATGAGCTGAATCATCTCCAGGCGGGCGACGAGCTGCTGATCGGCCGTCAGTACATGATCCCGCTCGATCCCAACTACGGGAAGAATTACCAGCCTCCGGCGATGCTGACTGTCTCCGCGCATTACGGCGACGTCCGCTTTGGCCCCAACTGGTGGAACTCCATCGCGGGAACGCCGCCTGTGGACTCACCCTGCGCCCCCAACGGTGGCGCGAATGAGCTGGGCTACCAGCTCCGGGCGCCCAACTGGGGCGCGCGCTGGGTGCGTGGCTTCATCGTTTATGGCTCGTGGGTCTATCACACTGGCGTAGACCTGGCGGCGCCACAGGGCGCCGTGATCCACGCGGCTCAGGCGGGGCAGGTGATCTGGGCGGGCTATGACTCCACCAATGGTCTCGGCTGGTCGGTCAAGATAGACCACTGCAACCACGTCTCCACTGTCTATGGTCACATGATGCGCATCCTCGCGCATGCGGGCGATTTCGTGGATGTTGGCTCGCCCATCGGCCTGGAAGGCTCAAGCGGCGACGCCACTGGCCCGCACCTGCATTTCATGGTTGAGTGGAATAACCTCTGGGTCAATCCGATGCTGTTCTATCCCAGCCAGGCGGCCATCCTCAATCTCCCGTCCTGACACCGGCGACGATTCGCGACGCCGCGTCAGGCAGGCCATCCCACCGCGCTCCGCCGGCTCTACGAGGCGCTTGCCAGCGAGACGCTTCCAACGAGAGCCTGACGCGAACAAAGGCCTACGAACAATTACTGATGGGGCGCGCGGAACCGCGGCTCCAGGATGGTTCGCCAGGGTGGCGCTGTGGCCATGTTTCCTGGCTAACCAGACATTTGCGGCCTGGTGCGATATACTTTTAATGTCACAGCGTTGTGAACCGCCATCGCGCGATGGTCGCGCAGGCCATGCCGGCCGGGGGCCTTCCGCCACGTTACGTGGCCCGTGAGTGAGGCCCAGCCGTCGCAGAGGTCGTCAATAAAGGGGCGAGAGCGCAGCGTAGCGCGTCAGCCGGGAAAACCAGGTGCCTGTATGTCTGAACATCGTCATCAATATCTCTGCGTCCATGGCCACTTCTACCAGCCTCCACGCCAGGACCCATTTACCAGCCTCATACCGCCAGAAGCCGGCGCCGCTCCATACGCCAACTACAACGAGAAGATCACCGCTGAGTGCTATTTGCCCAACGCCGAGCATGGCAACTTCGAGCGGGTCAATTTTGATCTCGGCCCCACGCTGGCCGGCTGGCTGACTAAGGCGCACCCCGCCCTGCACGACCGCGTCATCGAGGCGGACCGCGCCAGCGCGCGCCTGCATGGGGCGGGTTCCGCTATCGCCCAGGCCTACAACCATACCATCCTCCCGCTCGCCAGCGCCCGCGACAAGCGCACCCAGGTTCTCTGGGGCCTGCGCGACTTCGAGCGGCGCTTCGGGCGCGTCGCGGAGGGTATGTGGCTGGCGGAAACCGCTGTGGACCTGGAGACGCTGAAGATCCTTCACGAGATGGGCGTGCGCTACACCGTGCTGGCGCCGTGGCAGTCTGAAGCGCCAGTAGACACCACCGAGCCGTATTTCATCCGGCTGCCGGGTGGCGGAACGATCACCGTCTTCTTTTACAATGCTCCGCTCAGCGGGCTGGTCTCCTTCGACTCCGAGGCGACCAGCAACGCTGACCGCTTCGCCCATCACGAGCTCGCGCCACATCTCAACCAGGAAAAGCTGGCGCGCGGTGAGGACCAGCTGATCCTGATCGCTAGCGATGGCGAGCTCTACGGCCACCACAAGCCCTGGCGCGACCTGTTCCTCCAGCGGCTGACCCGCGACGCCGCTCCCGCCGCGGGCTTCGAGGTGACCACCCTCGACCGCTACCTGCGCGATCACCCGCCCACTCGCGAGGCGCGCCTGCGAGCGCCCAGCTCCTGGAGCTGCCATCATGGCGTCGCCCGCTGGAGCGACGGCTGCGCCTGCGTTCCCGGCGACTCCTCATGGAAGCGCCCGCTGCGCGACGCCTTTGACAATCTGCGTGTGCGCCTCGACGCGATCTATGAGCGTGAGACCGCCAGCGTCCTGCGTGACCCGTGGGCCGCGCGCGACGCCTACCTGGGCCTGCGCAATGGCTGGGTTACTCCTGATGAATTCTGGAGTGACGTGGGCCGCCGCAGTCGCTATCCGCTGCTCCGGCGGCCGGAGACACGCGCGACAAGCCTGCTGGAAGCGCAGTACTATGGCCAGGCCATGTACACTAGCTGTGGCTGGTTCTTCGAGGACCTGGACCGCATTGAGCCGCGCAATGACATCGCCTTCGCCCGCCGCGCCATCAGCCTGACCTGGCGGGCCACTGGCGAGGATCTTCAGGCGTCCTTCCTACGCGACCTCGCCCGCACGCGCAGCGAGCTGACCGGCATGACCGGGGCGGACCTCTATCGCGCGCTGCCAGCCGTCGCCGAGCTTCCGCCGCTCCCCGCTTCCACGTCGCGCAAGGCGTCCAGCGAGCCAGCGGCATAGGACCCTACTCGCGAGCCCCCCAGAACGGGGGGTATTCGCGCGTGGGGGCAAGCGACCAGAGCAGGACTTCTATCACAGCTCACACGGGTGATAGGAACTCTGGTATATCTGTTTTGCCGCGTATGAGCGCCTATGATAGCATGGCCCCATCGCCTCTGGGATGAGGCGCTTTTGATGTGACCCGAGCGTGAGTTACCGCCGTTGTACGCGTCCGTTCCACTTGACAGATACGCCAGACAATCTCACCGCTCTTTCCGCGCGGTTGTGGCTGGTATGACCACGCCGCCGCGCCCGTATCCGCGAGGACGCCCATGATGTCCACACCGGATACGCCCGGAGAGGGCGCCTTGCGTGCGCGTTCAGACCCAGGTGACGGAACAGACGCCGGCGTTCGGAGGGGCCGGAGTATGGATGTGACCGTCGCGCCTGCGGCAGGAGACTACCCCCTTACCGGCGATCCGGCGGCGATAGAGCCGCTGGCCAAGGGGCGCGCACGGGCGCCCAGGACGGACGCCGCCCAACAGACCTGGTCGTTTGAGCGTATCTACGACGAGTTCAAGACGCCGATCTATAATTACATCTTTCACTTGGTCGGCAATCGCGAGCAGGCGGATGATCTCACCCAGGACACGTTCCTGAAGGCGTTTCGCGCGCTGCCGCGCATGGACGCCAACCTGAAGGTTTCCGCCTGGCTCTACCGGATCGCCACCAATACGGCGTATGACGCGTTGCGACGCCGCAAGCTGATCGCCTGGATGCCCTGGCAAGACCTGGATCATGAGCCGGCTGATGTCGAGAGCGCTGATCCCCAGGAAACCATCGGCACCTCAGAGTTGGTGCACGCGGCCCTGCGCCGCATGCCGCGCCACTATTGCGCCGCGCTCCTGCTCTACACCCAGCAGGGCCTCTCCTACGCGGAGATCGCCGCGGCGCTGGACATCGCGGAGAGCGGGGTGAAGATGTATCTCTCGCGGGCGCGCCATTCGTTCCGTGAGCACTATAAATCGCTAGAGCAAGCTGGAGGCGGCAGGCCATGACATGCGAGTGGGTTGAGGGCAATCTGAGCGCTTATCTCGATGGCGCCCTTGACCCGCGGGAGCGCGAGGATGTGGGCTCGCACATCGAGGTCTGCGCACGCTGCAAGTCTCTCCTCGACGACTACCGTCACGATGAGGCGCTCCTTCGCGCGCTTCCGCCCGTTACCCCGGACGACCACCTGCGCGAGCGCATTTTTGGCTCTCCTGAATACGCCGCGCTCACCCGTCGCCTCGCGCGTGACGCCCAGCCCGCGCGTGTCCGCGCCCTCCGCGTCTTGCTGCCCGCCGCCGCGCTCATCGCGCTGGCGATTGGCGCGGGGCTCTTCGCTCATGAGCGCTTCGGCGCCCAGAGCGTCTCGGTAGACTCCGGCAAGACGCACACCATTGGCGCGCCCGGCTCTTTCGCCTATCCCCTCGCGCCCGGCCAGCGCATGATCTTTATCCGCGACGGCGCCCTCTGGAGCGCGCCAGAGACTCCCGATGGCAGCGCGGCGACCGCCAGCGCCCCGCAGCAGCTTACTCCCGCCAGCGCCCATGTCATCGCCTGGAGCGTCGCGCCCGCCAGCGGCGCGCAAGGGGGTAGGCCGGTCGCCTGGGTGGATGGCAAGACGGGCGCGCTGCATCTCGTGCGCGCCGATGGGCTGACGGACCAGATCGTGGCGCGGCTCGCTCCCGCTGGCCAGATCATCCCCCAGGCCGCGCTCGATAGTCTGGTCTGGTCGCCGGATGGCTCGCGGCTGGCTTTCGCCAGTGTGGACGCCAGCGGGGCCTTCTCGCTGCGGACCATCACTGTCGCCGGGCCGGATACCACCAGCGACGCCCAGATCGGCGCCCCCACCGCCATCAGCCAGCCCGTTGGCGCGCCCGTGTGGAGCGCCGATGGCCAGTCGCTGGCATGGGTGAGCGCCAGCGATGGCGCGTCGCAGAGCGTGTGGGCGCTCCACAACGGCGCGACATCACAGGTCGCGCTCCTGGCTGACCCCGCCGCCAGCCAGGCGACCGTCGCGCGTCTCGGCTGGAGCGGAAGCTCCGTCACCTGGGTCACACAAAGCGGCGGCCAGATTACGGGAGCCTTCTCCGCCATTCCTGGCGCGACTGGCCCCACGCGGCTGACGCCCGCGCAGGCGCGCTACACGGCGGCGGCGCTCAGCCCCAGCGGTGAGTGGCTGCTCGCCGGGCAAGGCGCGCTCTGGCGCGTGAAGCCGGGCGCTGGCGCGCCTGCCCTGGCCGCCTCCATAACGGGGCAGGTGGGTCAGATCATCTGGGCGCCTGACGGCAAGACCGCCGCGCTGCTCACCACCAGCGGCGCGCCAGGCGGCCAGACCGCGCGCCTGGCGCTCTGGTCGCCCGTCGCCGGGCTCACGCGGGTTTCCGCCAATGCGGCGAGCGACACCACCCCCGCCTGGTCGGCGGATAGCCAGCGGCTGGCCTATGTGGCGGGTGGGCAGGTAGTCATCACGCGCATCCAGAGTGGCCGGAGCCTCGATGGCGCGTCCATCGGGAGCGTCACGACACCCGCTTTCTTCGCCTGGGCTCCCGATGGCGGCTCCGTCGCGATCACCAACGCGGGCGGCGTGTACCTCGTCACCCTGGACGGCCAGAGCTTCACCCTCATCACCAGCCGCGCTCCCAGCGTGAGCGCCATCGTCTGGTCCACCGCGGGCTGAGCTTCTTCCACCTCCTCATGGCCCGCTCCTCATCGCGCGCGTCGCGTGGTAAAGTTACAGGCGGATTTCCCGCGACGCTGCCCCGGCGCCAGCTTATGTGAGCGCGCCGGGCGGCGGAGTGTCAAACGACATGAGGAGCGAACGATCAATGGCGATCTCCATCAAGAAAGTTGGCGTGGTTGGCGGCGGCCTGATGGGCGCCGGCATCGCGCAGACTGTCGCCCAGGCGGGCTACGATGTCATCATGGCTGAGGTCAATCAGGAGCTGCTCGATCGCGGCATGGAGCGCGTGACGGGCGCCTGGACGATGCTGACCGGCAAGGGCAAGATCACCGAAGCGCAGGCGGCGGAATACCGCGGGCGCTTCCGTGGCACGCTCGATCTGGCTGACTTCAGCGACCGCGATCTGGTGATCGAGGCGATCATCGAGAACCAGGACGAGAAGAAGAAGCTCTTCAAGACGCTGGACGGCATCCTGTCCGAAGGCGCGCTGCTGGTCAGCAATACCTCGTCGCTGCCGGTCGTCGAGATGGCTTCCGTCACGGGCCGCCAGACGCGCGTGGCCGGGCTGCACTTCTTCAACCCCGCGCCCGTGATGAAGCTGGTCGAGGTCGTGCGCACGATCGTCACCAGCGATGAGACCATCGAGACACTCAAAGAGTTCGCGCGCTCGCTGGGCAAGACCCCCATCGTCGCCAAGGACAGCGCGGGCTTCATCGTCAACTTCCTGCTGATTCCCTACATGCTCGCCGCGATCCGGATGTACGAGCATGGCATGGCCAGCATGGAAG
Source organism: Chloroflexota bacterium (assembly GCA_021814145.1). Classification (GTDB taxonomy): domain Bacteria; phylum Chloroflexota; class Ktedonobacteria; order Ktedonobacterales; family JADMIN01; genus JAKAIY01. The sequence continues at coordinate 21,853 of JAKAIY010000018.1, read as the reverse complement.
ACATTGACACCGGCATGAAGCTCGGCTGCGGCTACCCGATGGGCCCCTTCGAGTTGCTGGACTACGTCGGCCTGGATACGACGCTCTGGGCCGCCGAGGCGATCTACAAGGAGTTCCCTGACGAGGCCTACGCTCCGCCAACGCTCCTGCGCCGCATGGTCCAGGCGGGCCGCTACGGCAAGAAGAACGGCAAGGGCTTCTGGAACCTCGACGAGGGCTGACGCGGCCTTCTGACGGTGACTACGCGACGAGCGGCGGGCAGGCGAGGCTTGCCCGCCGCTCGTCGCGCGCCCGGCTCTGGCGACAGGTCATGCTGGCCGTGACACGCCGTCCTCACGTCCCCTGCGCGGCTATATCACAAAGAGCATACAGTGTTTCATGTCACAAAACGCCATCACATTTGTTACATGGCGACACTGGCCTTTTCGCCCATATCACAATGCCGGTATCACAGCAATTCATCAGTGAGACGCATACGTGATATTGCGTAGCCCCTACGTGATATCCCCGTGACGCCCCCCAGCTACCATGAACATCGTGATGTGACAGACGCGCCACGAACCGTCCAATCACGGCTCACGCGAATAACGCTGGAGTGATAACGATGTTCAACTTCTCACGCATCCTTCATTCATCATCCACGCGCCTCGTTTCGGTCGCCGCTATGGCGCTTCTGCTCGGTGGCGCGTTCGCCGCGTGCGGCAAGGTTCCAACGGCTGGGCCACTTGCCGCCGCCGTGCCCGCCGCCCCAGTCGTAAAGCTTCCAACCCATATCACCCTGACCATTGTGGCCCAGAAACCAGACAGCTCGATTGATGGGCCTGCGTACACGCCCAGCACGGACCTGACTTTCCCCGCGCACAGCCTTGTCACGATCACTATCGTCAACGATGACCCTGGCGACACGTCGCTCCCCGCTGGCTCGCCGTTCAACATTGTCCAGGGTGTCGTTGGCGGCACGGCGTTCGTTGACGGCGTCGCCTACAAGAGCCTGTCTCCTGACAAGATCGCGCACACCTTCACGGCTCCTGATCTGGGCATCAGCGTGCCGATTCCGGGTGACGCCCCCGCCGGGCATAAAGACATCTCCGTCACCTTCTCCTTCAAGACCGGCGCCGCTGGCCAGTACTACTGGCAGTGCATGGACCCCTGCGGCAGCAACCCCGATGGCTGGGGTGGCCCGATGACCACCGTAGGGTACATGAAGGGCTCACTGACTGTGCAGGCGTAGGAGCCATAAACAATAGCGCCATTCTCCTGATACACGCGACCACCTTCGATCAGGCCATGCCTGCCGGGGGTGGTCGTTTTGTGGCTCAGGCGCGCGGTAAACGCCTATGGTTGTATGCTACGGTGTTAGGAAAGCGCGCTCGCCGCTACGTGAGCGCTCTGGATCGGGAGCGAGCCGGAGTTCGCCCGGTGAAGCGGGCGTGGAAGGGGGGATGGCCCATGACTGGTGAGCGCGGCGCGGCGGGCGCCATCTCGTGGGACTGGGTGGCCGATCTGTACGACACGTATGTGACGGCCACGCTCGACGTGCCGTTTTATCTGGCCCAGGCCGCTGGCGTCACGGGTGAGGCGCTGGAGCTGATGTGCGGCACGGGGCGCGTCTCGATCCCCCTGGCGGAAGCGGGCGCCCACCTGACGTGCGTGGACGCGTCGGCGGGAATGCTTGCGCGTCTGCGTGAGAAGCTGGCGCAGCGGCCAGCGGCGGCCCGCAACATCACTGCGCTCCAGGCTGATGTGCGCGACCTGCCGCTGGAGCGCCAGTTCGACCTCGTTCTCCTGCCGTTCCACTCTTTTTCCGAGCTGACGGCGGAGGAGGATCAACGGCGCGTCCTGGCCAGCGTCGCCCGGCTGCTGCGCGATGGCGGCCGCTTCATCTGCCCGCTGCATAACCCGCCCGTCCGCCGCGCGACGCTGGACGGCCTGCCCCGGCTGGTGGGCCGCTTCCCGCTGGGCGCGGGAGAGCTTCACGTCTGGTCTGTCGCCAGCTATGACCCCGCCACGCGCATAGCTGATGGCGTCCAATACTACGAAGAGTACGACGCCGCCGGGACGATGCTGCGCAAGCGCCAGCTCCCCATCCGCTTCGCCCTGCTTGACCACGAGCGGTTCGCGGAGATGGCGCGGGCGGCTGGCCTGCGCGTCGCGGCGCTGTATGGCGACTACGCGCTTGCGCCGTTCGAGCCGGAGGTCAGCCCGTTTCAGGTGTGGGTCCTGACGAAGTGACGAAATGACATGGATTCTGGGTAACGCGCTTTGGACGGCGCGACCCGAACAGCCTCTTGTCCGGGAATTGAGAGGAATCTTGATTCCATCCGTCACGGTGAGACACGGAATAGTCCTCTACAGAGGAGGACATGCCATGAGAACGGTCACTTCCAGAGACGGCACACGCATCGCCTTTGAGCGTTCCGGCCAGGGGCCAGCCGTCATCCTGGTATCCGGAGCGTCCGCCACACGCGCGGATGAGGCGTCGCTCGCGGCGGCTTTGTCGCCATATTTCACGGTGTTCGCCTACGACCGGCGCGGTCGCGGCGCGAGTGGGGATACAGCCCCCTACGCGGTCGAGCGCGAAGTCGAGGATATCGAGGCGCTGATTGATGAGGCAGGCGGGCGCGCGTTTCTCTTTGGGCATTCGTCCGGCGCGGTTCTGGCGCTGGAGGCCGCGCGCCTGCTTCCGGGCAAGATCGCGAAGCTGGCCCTATACGAGCCGCCTTTTGTTATTGATGGCAGTCACCCCCACGCGCCCGCCGATTTCGCGTCGCGCCTCAGCGAGCTTGTCGCCACTGATCGCCGGAGTGAAGCGGTCGAGATGTTCATGCGGTTTGTGGGGACCCCCGATGAGATGATCGGCCAGATGCGGCTATCGCCCATGTGGCCACATCTGGAGGCGTTGGCGCAGACGTTCGCCTATGACGCCGCGATCGTGCAGGACACCGAGCGCGGCGATCCATCCGCGCTCAGAAAGTGGGAATCAACCGCCGTCCTGACACTCGTGATGGACGGCACAGTGTTCCTGGGACGCGCGGAGCCGCATGCGTTCCTGCGTCACGGCGCCGATGAGCTTGCCCTCATCCTTCCCCACGCGCGCCGCCTCACGCTCGACGGTCAGGACCACGGCCCCGCTGATGACGTTCTCGTTCCCGCGTTGAAGGAGTTCTTCCTCGGCTGATGCGGCGTCAGCCTCACCATGCCGCCATGAGCGCCGGGCGATGGACAGCGCGTAAAGCGCGCGGTCAGCTCAGGATGATTCCCTGGCTGTCCGCGCGCCATACGTCTCAAGCCGCTTACGCCTGATTACCTGAGCGCAGTGACGTGGCCCTTTAGGCCGCGATATCCTTGCGCATGAAGCGCGCCGCCGCCGCCACCAGCGCCAGCGCGCCGACCGCGATGACGAGCAGCGTATCGCCGACGGGCAGACCGTTCAGCAGCGGGGAGCCGTAGTAGTAGAAAGCGGAGAACCGCTGCGCCCACTCCGGCAGCTTCAGGTCTGGCCCGATGTAGGAGAGGAAGAACCAGATCACGATCAGGAAGCTGAGCAGCCCGGTATCCACCGCCGCGCGCAGCCAGCCGGAGAAGAGGTAGCCGAGCGCGGCCACCAACAGGCCCATTGGGATCAGCGAGATCGTCGCCGCCGCTACGTGTCCGCCATCCAGCGCGAAACCGCTGGCCGCCGCCGCGACCTCCGTCGCCACCAGCGTCAGGACGGCGATGGCCACCGTTCCCGTGGCCACGGCTCCAAAGCGCGCCAGCATCAGCGTCAGGCGCGATTGGGGCGTCGCCAGCACCAGCTCATACCGGCCATTCTCCTCGTCCGCGGGCCACTTGCTCGCCTGCGTGACGGCGTAGGCCATCAGGAGCAGCGGCAGGCAGGAGAACATCGCGCCGAGGAACGTGGCGTTGGTGATGGCGTCGCTTCCGCTCAGCAATGTGACGAACCCCTGAAGGAAAGGAGAATTATTGGCGAACGACGCGAGCTGGCTCTCGATCTGCCCGACGATGACGACCATCCACGCGCTGAACGCGACAAAGCCGAGCGCCCACCAGAACGTGGAGAACAGGATCGTCCTCAGGCTGCGCGCGTAGATCGAGCGCAGCGACCAGTCGTTCACGGGCAGCGCGGCTTCGTGGCGCGACGCGCGTTGCGGCAGGCGGAGCCACGCGGGCGTCGTCACAACCCCGCCGATATCGCGCCAGGTGAAGATCCAGACGGCGACAGCGCCCAGGATCACGCTCAGCCCGAGCATGACCAGCATCGCGCCCGCATTCGCGCCGTAGCTGGGGATCAGCGGCTTGCTCAGGTTGTAGTAGTAGACCGGGGAGAGGCGCGAGATCCATTCCGCGCTGGGAAATACCCGGTGGACCATGTCGAGCATGATGAACAGGACCAGCAATCCGCCTGTGGCGCCAGCCGCTGTCCCGCGATCATCCGTGAACTGGGAGATGAGCAGCGCGATCGAGCCGAACACGCCACAGATCAGCGTCAGGTTCAGGCCGTAGAGCAGGGCGTCGCCGAGGCCGAAATCCGCCTTGACGGCGACGCCGCCGCCATAGGTCAGCAGCCCGATCAGCAGCCCCATCCCCAGCAGCGCCGTCCACATCGCCGCCAGTTTCTCCAGCGCCACGCGCGTCCGTGTGGCTGGCAGCGAGAGCAGCGCGTCCATCGAGCCGCGCTCCTCCTCGCCCCTGAGCATGCGCGCGCCCGCGAGCAACGGCCAGATCACGATGATCAGGATGGTGAAGCCCACCTTGAAAGTCGCGTAGCCACCAGCGGTGTAGATTTTGATTGGCTCAGCCAGCCACTCAAACCCGCGAACCAGTTTATCAATCGCGGCTTCATTCTCCGCGGTGAGGCCGAGCGACGGGAAGATCGAGAGCGTCGCGTAGACCAGCAGGCCCATCCCGACGCCCCAGCCGAGGATGGCGATGCGGTAATCGCGCAGCGTCTTCAGGAAGACGTTACTGAACCACATGTTCGGCCTCCTTCGCTGTCGCGCCGTCACCCTCGTAGTAACGCAGGAAGATCTCCTCCAGGCTAGGCTCATGGCTCGCCAGGGTGACTACTGAAAACCGCGCCGCCGCCTTGATCACGGCGTCCACCTCGCCAGATACGGCCAGCCGCAGGGTATGCCCATCGGCCAGCTCCTCCACCTGATCCACGCCCGCCAGGCCCTGGAACGCGCTGGCTGGCGCCGCGCCAGCGAAGGTGATTGTGACCTCGTGCCGCTTGATGTCCTTCAGCTCAGTCACGCCGCCCACGCGCGCGAGACGCCCCTCCCGGATGATCGCCACGCGCTCGCAGATCTGCTCCACCTCAGTCATGATGTGCGAGGAGAGGAAGACCGTGCGGCCCTCATCGCGCGTCTCGGCTACCATGTGGCTGAACTCCTGCTGGTTTAGCGGGTCCAGGCCATTGGTTGGTTCGTCCAGGATCAGCAGGCGCGGGCGATGCATGAAGGCCTGGATCAGGCCAATCTTGCGCTTGTCGCCTGTGGAATACTGGCGGAACTTGCGGGTGGGGTCCAGGCTTAGCCGCTGGATGAGCTGTTTAAGGTAGGCCTGATCAACGCCGCCGCGCAAATGGCCAAAGTATTCCAGGACCTGGCCGCCGGTCAGGCCAGAATCGAGTGAAAGCTCGCTGGGCAGATAGCCCACCAGCCGCTTGATCGCCACCGATTCCCGCCAGCAATCCATCCCGGCGATGCGCGCCGTTCCCGTGTCAGCCTTCAGGAGCGCCATCAGCGTGCGGATGGTTGTGGTCTTGCCCGCGCCATTCGGGCCGAGGAAGCCAAAGACTTCACCTTCTTCCACCTGGAAGGACACGTCAATGACGCCGCGCTTGCCACCGTAGCTCTTGGTCAGGTTCTCGACCTCGATGATTGCGGTCATACTATTCACGCTCTCTCTTTGACAGATGGGATTCTCCGATGTCCTGGACGTTCTCCAGCAACTCCGCCAGCAGCCGCTTGCCCGCTTCGCTATCGTCGGGGAGCCGCTCTGGCTCCAGCCAGCGGCGAAACAGGTCACTGATCGCCTCGGTCAGCCGCTCCATCGGGGGCATGTATTCTTTGCCGGTGAGATCTGGCGCGGTAATGACGCCCACCTTCAGGGCGGCCATCAGATACGTGATGACGCGAGCGGGAATATCCGTGCGAATCAGTCCGGCGCGCTGTAGCTGGACGACGTACTCCTCGGCGTTGCCGGTGAGCTGGTCGCGAGTCTGTGGGTCGAATCCACCGATGAAGCCCTGAAAAATATCCGCTTGCCCTTTGACGATGGCCGCCATGAGCGGGTTGTCGAGCGCGGCGACCATCCCATGCGCCCACAGCCGGTGCGGCAGCCCGCCCTCCGGGTCGTCCGCGATCCGCCGCATGATGTCCTGGCCAAGCAGCTGGTTTGCCCGCATGATCGCGGCGCGAAACAGCTCGTTCTTGTCTTTCCAGTGCAGGTAGATGGTGCCTTTGCCAACACCTGCCTCGCGGGCCACGTCATCAATCGTTGTCTTGCGATAGCCCCAGCGCACGAGCAGCGTCGCGGCGGCGTCGAGGATGCGCTCCTCGCGCAGCTGGCGCTCGTCTGGCTCGCGCTCCCGCCACTGATCGGACGCATTGTTTTCAGCGGGCGCACGCTTCTTGCCCTGGCTGCTGGTCGCCATATGCCCCTTCGTTCGTCGTCGCGCGTGTGACCAAATGACTATCTGACCAGATAAACAGATCCGGTCAGATAGTAAGTCACCGTGCGCCGCGCGTCAAGAGCGCGCCGCGGAGAAAGGCCATCCGCTATTTGCGGCGGGCGCCCTGCGATGCTAGACTGCACAGGAGCGCTGAGCGCCCGGGCCTCGTGGGGGCTCGGAGCGACGGGCGCGTGGCAGGCGCGCTCCTTAATTAATTGGGAGCTCATCTGATATGGATAGGGGGCCTGGCGGCGATGGCGCGGCCCGGCGCTCAGGAGGACACACGATGTCAGAGACGACGCTCAATGACCGCGATGTGGTCGTGCTTGGCGGCGCGCGCACGCCGTTTGGAACGTTCATGGGCTCGCTCAGGGATGTGACAGCCATTGATCTGGGCGCCATCGCCGCGCGTGAGGCGCTGGCCCGCTCCGGTGTGGACCCGAAGGAGGTGGACGAGGTCGTCTTCGGCAACGTCATGCAGACCAGCAAAGACGCCATCTACCTTGCCCGCCATGTCGCCCTCAAGGCGGGCGTCCCCATTGAGACACCCGCGCTGACTGTCAACCGCCTCTGCGGCTCCGGCCTCCAGGCGGTCGTCTCTGGCGCGCAGTCGCTGCTGCTGGGCGAGGCGACCTTCGCGCTGGTGGGTGGCGCCGAGAACATGACCCAGGCGCCATTCGTCATTCGCGGCGCCCGGAATGGCCTCAACCTGGGTGAGCACAAGCTCGAAGATTACCTCTGGGAGGGTCTGGTTGACCCTTACTGCGGCTGCGGCATGGCGATTACCGCCGAGAACCTGGCTGAGCAGTATGGCCTGACCCGCGAGGAGATTGACGCTTACGCCCTGCGCAGCCAGCAGACGGCGCGCAACGCCCAGGAGCGCGGCTGGCTCGCCGAGGAGATCGTTCCCGTCGAGGTCAAGGACCGCAAGGGCCGTGTGACCCAGATCACCCAGGATGAGGGCATCCGCGAGACTTCGATGGAGGCGCTGGCCAAGCTCCCGCCCCGCTTCCGCGAAGGTGGCGTCGTGACCGCCGGCAACGCCAGCGGCATCAACGACGCGGGCGCGGCGCTCGTCCTGACGACGGCGGGCGTCGCGCGCGAGCGCGGGCTGAAGCCACTGGCGCGCATCCTCTCGTGGGGAGTCGTCGGCGTCGAGCCGAGCATCATGGGCATCGGCCCCGCCCCGGCGATCCGCCAGGCGCTCAAGCGCGCCGACCTGACGCTGGGCCAGCTCGACCGCGTGGAGGTCAACGAGGCGTTTTCGGCGCAGTATCTCGCTGTGGAGAAGGAGCTGGGCCTCGACCGCGACAAGACCAATGTCAACGGTGGCGCCATCTCGCTGGGCCACCCGCTGGCGGCTAGCGGCGCGCGCCTGACCCTCACCCTGATCCACGAGCTGCGCCGCAACAATCTGCGCTATGGCGCGGCCTCGCTCTGCATCGGCGGCGGCCAGGGCATCGCCGCCATCTTCGAGGCGCTGGCATAGCCAATCGCCGGACGTTTCCGCCCATCGCTGGTGTGCGATCACGCCAGCGATGGGAATGGCTGATGGGTGAAGGAGCGCTCAAGTGAGCGGAATGGATCGCGAGGAATGGCGGCGGGAGCGGCGGCTGTGGAACGAAGTCCAGATGGACACGATCTACGCCCGGCAGTACGACGAGCGCTGGGGCGCCACCATCAGCGACACCCACCGCCAGACGCTCGCTCATTTTCTCGACCGCCTCCCGCCACACGCGCATATACTCGACGCTGCCTGTGGCACGGGCAAATACTGGCCGCTGCTGCTGGAGCGCGGCTGCGCGGTGGTCGGGACCGATCAGTCCGCGCGGATGCTTGCCCGCGCCCGCGAAAAGCATCCTGATGTGGCCACAGAGCAAGTGGGGCTGCAGGAGCTTGGCTTCACCGACGCCTTTGATGGCGTCATCTGCATGGACGCGATGGAGAATGTGTTCCCGGAGGACTGGCCGCTCGTCCTGGGCCGCTTCGCGCGGGCGCTCCATCCCCAGGGCCATCTCTACATCACGGTCGAGATAGAGTCAGACGAGGAGCTGCGCATCGCCTACGAAGCGGGCCAGCGGCTGGGCCTGCCGCTCATCTATGGCGAATACGCGCACCACGGCGGCTACCACTACTACCCAACCGACGGGCAGACGCGGGCATGGCTGGCTGAGGCCGGGTTTACCATCGTCGAGACGGCGGAGGGTGACGGCTACCTGCATTACCTCTGCGTGAAACGCTCATCATAGTGGAAGGCTCCCGCCATGCGACTCTACCGCTTCGATACGGAGGCTGGGCGCGCGCGTGGCGGGCGTCATTCGCCCCACATTCCTCGCCAGCGCGCTGCTCAATCTTCCCAACCAGCCCACGATCATCACCCATGAGGGGCGCTAGAGGGCGGCGCGCTGGGAGTTGCGGGCCGGTGTTCCCCACGAAAGGCCTCCCATACGTTACACTGTTGGGCATCTGGCCGCGCGATGGCAGTGGATCGGCAATAGAGTAACAACAGGATATTGGGAGGACAGCGCATGTCATCAGGGAGGTTGCTGGGGCGGAGCGTGACACGCGCGGTGGGGCTGGCGCTGGTTGGCGCGCTGGCGCTGGCTGTCATGTCGCTGGGCGCAACGGGAACCGCCCAGGCCGCGCCCGCGCGCGCCGTCACGCTGGCCGCCGCGTCCGCGCGCCCGGCGGAAAACGCCGCATACGCCCGCGTCGCCGTCGTGCGTGTGCTGACCTCCTACTATGGCGCCACCGCGAACGCCGGCCTGATTCCGGCGCTCAGCCAGTGCGCCGGGACGGGCGTGATCGTGGGCACGACTGGCTCCGGCCTCAACTCCTACAACTATGTCCTGCTGCCCACCGCGCTCGTCAACCCGATCAATCCCTGCCAGGGCGTGAAAACGACTTTCACGCAGTTCAATGGCTCAGCGCAAAGCTGGGGCATCATCAAGATCCAGGTCCTGCTCAACGCCGCGTATACCGGGGTCAGCGCCCAGCAGATGGGCAGCGTCACGTACACGATTGACCCCAGCCAGATCCACACGACCGGGACCGCGTCCGGCCCCAAGCTGCTGGCGCTGCCGCTCACGATCCCCAGCGGCGCTCCCGCGCACGATCTGCCCGTCCTGCAGACGCCGCAGGTCTCCGACGCGCCACCCGACCCCAACGCCGCGACGTTCATTGACCTGACCGGCTACAATGGCGCGCCGCTCAATCGCGACTCGTTGCTCAGGGGCGATATTCCCACTACGCTCTATCCGGTCGCTTTCCCCGCCAGCCAGGTCTTTGTCTCCGCTCCGCCGCCGACGGCGACCGCCGCTCCCGCCGCGACCGGCGCGCCCAGCGCGGCCCCTACCGCGACACTCGCTCCCACCGCGCCGCCGCAACTCGCCGCGCTCGCCACGCAACTCTCCCTTGGCGCGGTTGAGGTGGACGGCAATGGGCGGCTGATTGGCATGATCGGCCCCGATAATCAGGGCAACCATATTCTCTACGGCGTCAGCGCGATCAACGCCGCGATCGGCGGTATCACGGGCAAGTCCGGCCCGCTGATGAGCCAGTGGGCGCAGGGCCTCGCGGATTTCTACGCCAGCTCGCCGGACTATGGCGCGGCGCACGGCGTATTCACGCGCCTGCTCTCTACCTATCCCGACTTCGCCGGCGCTCAGCCGTTCGCTGACGCCGCCGCCAGGCAGAGCGGCGATATCCCTTCGCTAACCGCTTCCGCGCAGCCCGGCCCGGCGCCGCAAACCACCGCAAGCGGCGGAGGGCCTGGCAAGAAGACACTCGCATTGCTGGGTGGCGCGGCGCTTGTCGTTCTGCTCCTGCTGATCGGCGCGGGCGCCGCTCTGGTCGCGCGCCAGCGGCGGCGGCGCGCCGCCGTTCCGGCCCCGGTGGATGAGGTGATGCTGGACTTGCTGCCTCCTGACATGGCGCTGGAGGACGTGCCAGAGTCGCCCACGCGCCCCATGCCGCTCGTGGAGGCTGGCGTCGGCGCGCACAGCGCCAGCGACAAATCCACGAGCGTGGCGATAGACAAGCTGGCCACCGCGCGCATGACCGCCGTTCCGCGCGCAACCTCCGCGCCCCGCGCGAGCTCGATCCTGAGTCCGCGCTCCGCCGCGCTGACTGATCCCGGCATCACGCGCGCGAGCAATCCGAACCAGGACAATGTCTTCGCCCTGGAAGGCATCCGCAAAGAAGGCGGGCGTCTCCAGCCGTTCGGCCTCTTCATCGTCGCCGATGGCATGGGCGGCCATCTCAACGGGCGGTTCGCCAGCCGCCTGGCGATCGAGATCATCGCCCGCTCGGTCGTGCGCGCGCTCACCTCCGCCCAGCGCTTCGATCCGGCAGCGTCGCGCGACCTGCTCATCGAGAGCGTGCGGAGCGCGCATCTGGAAATCCAGCGCCACAACCTCGAGAAAGCGAGCGATATGGGGTCTACTGTCACCGCCGCGCTCGTGGTGGATGACCGCGCGTATATCATCAACATCGGTGACAGCCGGACCTACCTGCTCAACCCGGATACGGACCTGAAACAGATCACCACCGATCACTCGATTGTGGCGAGCCTGGCCGCCTCGGGCGTTATCAAGCCTGAGGATATCTACATCCACCCACGGCGCAACCAGATCTATCGCAGCCTGGGCGGCGCGGACGAGCAAATTGACGTGGATACCTTTGAGCAGGAATTGCAAGCTGGTGATAAGCTGCTGCTATGCAGTGACGGCTTGTGGGAGATGGTACGCGACCCGCAGATCGCCAATATCCTGCGCGGCGCCGCCGACCCTACGCAAGCGGTCGAGTTGTTGATACGCGAGGCCAACGCCAATGGCGGTGAAGATAATATCGGCGTGGTCGTCGTTCGCATGATCGAGGGGATACCCGCCGGCGCCGAGCCTGGCATGCGGATGATCGCCGGTCCCACTGACGCGGACCATGCCAGTGGCGAGGGTGGCGAATAGGCCCCTGGCGCGACCGCCCGGCTCTCGCCCGTGAACCGCCAGGATGTTGAGCGGCATCTTAAAGAGGAGGCGTTTCGCATGACGACGCTCGATGCCATGAAAGCGGGCGCGCGGGAGCGCCTCGAGCGCGAGCGCACGGGGCTGGTCGCGCTCAGCCGTCGCATCCACGCTCAGCCGGAACTGGCTTACGAGGAGGAGCGGGCCTCCACCTGGCTCGCCGAATACCTCACCGACGCGGGCTTCGCGGTTGAAGCTGGCGTTCGCGACATCCCCACCGCGTTCATCGCCCGCGCGGGCTCTGGGCCGCTGCATGTCGCGATCTGCGCTGAGTATGACGCGCTCCCTGGCATCGGCCACGCCTGCGGCCACAACCTGATCGCCGCGATGGCGGCGGGCGCGGGCGTGGCGGCGGCGCGTGTCGCGGATGATGTGGGCCTGACCGTCACCGTCATCGGCTGCCCCGCCGAGGAGACCGGAAACGCGGGCGGCAAGATTCTGCTGCTGGATCGCGGCGCGTTTGATGACGCGCATGTCGCGATGATGGTTCATCCCGCGCCAGTGGACTCCGCCCGCCCCAAGATGATCGCCGCCTCCATGTTTGAGGCGCGCTATACCGGCAAAGAGGCGCACGCCTCCGCTTTTCCGGAGCTGGGGATCAATGCCGCCGACGCGCTCACCATCGCGCAGACCGCCATTGGCCTGCTGCGCCAGAGCATCCGCCCGACCGACCGTATCCACGGCATCATCACGCGCGGCGGTGACGCGCCCAACGTCATTCCCGCGCATACCGCCGCCAGCTACATTGTCCGCTCCGAGACACTCGACGAGCTGCGTGAGCTGACGCCGCGCGTCATCCGCTGTTTCGAGGCTGGCGCGCTGGCGACTGGCGCCCAGCTGGAAATCACCGGCGGCGACCAGCCTTACGCGCAGGTGCTGCACCACGCCGGGCTGGCCGCGCTCTACCAGCGCAACGCTGAAGACCTGGGCCGGGCGTTCTTCGAGCTGCCCTCATCCGCTTCGACTGACATGGGCAACGTCTCGCTCGTCGTTCCTTCCATTCACCCGCTGATCGGCGTCAACTCGCTGCCCGCAGTCAACCACCAGCCGGAGTTCGCCGCCGCCTGTGTCACGCCTGAGGCGGATCAGGCGCTCTACGATGGCGCGCTGGCGATGGCCTGGACCGCCATTGATCTCGCGGCGGATGAACCTCTGCGCGACCAGTTCATCGCCGCCCGCGCTCGCTGAAACGATCCGGCGCGCATGAGCGGCGCGGGCGGCTATCATGGCCGCGCCGCTCGTTCGCCACGCGCCAAAAGCTTGAGTGGCGCCAGCGCAAAACATTGACATACCTGGAACGACCGCGCCATACTGCGATAAACGCAGCGGCTACAGGCAGTCTCTACTCATGGACAGAGGCAGGGCTACCGTGCTCTGCGAACGTCCCTTCGTGGGGACGCGGACGGTAATGTGGCGCCTCCAGTCAGCTCACCCGCGAAGGAGGCATAGTATGGCGCGCCATGATCCCGACAGGTCTCAGTCCGTCGAGCGGCCCACTTCCACGCGCCCAGCGGCGGGAAAGCCTGCGGGGTCCACTTTCCAGCAAGCGAGCGACGATGGAGATGGCGACGAACGCCGCTATCAGGCTATCGTGGAGCTTGCCCCCGACGCGATGATCGTTTCCGATGCCAGTGGCCGCATCATCATCGTCAACCGGCAGACCGAGCTCCTGTTTGGATATGACCGCGCCAGCCTGATCGGCCTCCCGGTGGAAACGCTGATACCTGAGCGTCTTCACAACGATCATGCCCTGCGTCGCGCCAGCTACGCCGCGGCCCCTCTCACCCGCGCCATGGGTGAAGGATTGCAGCTTTTTGGTCGTCGCCAGGATGGCAGTGAATTTCCCGCTGAGGTCAACCTCAGCTCGCTGGACGCCGATGGTGAGTCGCTGGTCATCGCTACCGTTCGCGACATCAGCGAGCTGAAGCGAACGGAGATGGCGTACGCCGCGCTGGAAGCGGCCAACCAGGAACTGCGCCAACTCCTGTCGCTCACCGACACCGCGCTGTCGAGTCTGGCGCTGGATGACCTGCTGCGCGAGCTGCTGGAGCGGGCGCGGCAGGTCATGGACGTAGACGACGTCGCTATCCTGCTGCTCGATGAGAGCGGGCAGGAGCTTCATGTGAGTGAGGCGCGCGGCCTTGAGGGCGTGAGCATCGAGCAGGCGCGGTTTCCCGTCGGCCAGGGAATTGCGGGGCGCATCGCCGCTACCCGCGCGCCGCTGATCATAGATGATCTCACCACCTTCCCGGTAGCGAAACCGCGCTTGCTCGAGCGGCTGCGGTCGGCGGCGGGTGTCCCGCTGCTGGCTGGCGAGCGGCTGCTGGGTGTCCTGCTGGCGGGCAGCGTCGCCGTCAGTCACTTTAGCGACCAGGATGTTCGCCTGTTGAAGCTGGTCGGTGAGCGTATCTCCTTCGCCATTGACCGGGCGCGGCTCTACGAAGCGGCGCAGACGGCGCGCGCCGAGGCCGAGCGCGAGCGGGCGCGCTGGCAGGCGGCGATGGATAGCGCGCCCGCGTTCGTCGTCACCTGCGACGCGGACCTGCGCCTCACCTATATCAACCCCACCTACGAGCGCCTGCTGGGGCCTCGCGCTGACCTGTCCACGCCGCTCGAGGAGCGCCCAACGCGATTTGGCCTGATGCTGCCCAACGGGTCGGGCCCCATTACGCCAGATCAGACGCCGCTCGCTCGCGCGGTCCGTGAGCAGCGTGTCATCCCGAGTGTTGAGCTCCTCTATCGCGGCCCGATGGGTGAGGAGCGCCTGGTGCTGTGGAATACCGCGCCGATACGCGCCAAGGACGACTCCGTGCTGGGCGCGGTAAGCGTCGGCTGGGACATCACGGAGCAGCGCCAGCTCGAGCGCGAGGCGCGCGACCACGCCGCCCAGCTGGAGGCGATATTCGAGGCGGTTAACGATGGCATAGCGGTCTATGACACAGAAGGACGCGTCATTATGAGCAACGCGGCTTTCCGCGAGCAGATCGCCCGGTTCGTTTCCGAAACGCCGGCTCAATTCCTTCGCGAACGCTACGTGCAGACGCTGCCAACCGACGAGAATGGCGCCCCCATACCCGAAGAGCAGTGGGCGCAGACGCGGGCGCTGCGTGGCGAGGTTATCAGCGGGGCGCGCCCCGTGGAAATGGTGTTGCGCGCGCCCGATGGCGAGATTGCGGTTTTCAGGGCTACCGCCGCCCCGCTGCGTGACGCCACCGGCCAGATCATAGGCGCTGTCACGGTCACGCGCGACGCGACCGCGCGCAAGCGGCTGGAGCGCGAGCACCAGGAAGCGAAGGCGCGCGAGTTCGCCGCGCTCGAGGTGAACCGCCGTCTTGATGAGTTCTTCGCCATCGCCGCCCACGACATTCGCAATCCCGTAACCACAGTCTATACCAGCGTGCAGTTGTTGCAGCGCCGTCTTAAGCGCCTGCGCGCGGAGATAGCCGGTGGGGCTGGAGGCCCCCAGGTTGACGAGACGATAGAGGCGTTCGATAGCGCCCTGCGCTCAGCCAGGAGCGATGTGGAGCGGCTGATCCGGCTGATAGACCGTCTGTTCGACATCGCCCAGGCGCGCGCGGGAAAGCTGGAACTAAAGCTGGCACCGTGTGACCTGGCCGCGATAGCGCGCGAGCAGGTCGCGGCGCAACGGGCGGCGGAGCCCGAGCGGGTCATTGACCTGGAGCAGCCTGGCGACCAGCCAGTCATGGTGATAGGGGACGCCGACCGTATCGGCGAAGCGCTCGCCAACTACCTGAGCAACGCCCTCAAGTATTCGGCGAAGGAGCGACCCGTCAGGGTGAAGGTGGAGGTGGCGGAAGGGCGGGCGCGCGTGGCGGTGCGGGACGAAGGGCCAGGGCTGGCGCCGGAGGAGCGACTGCTGGTCTGGGAGATGTTCCACCGCGTCCCCGGCGTTGAGGCGCTCAGGGCGGACGAGCGCCAGGGCAAGGGCCTGGGGCTGGGCTTACATATCTGCAAGCGTCTCATCGAGGCGCACCCAGGCGGGCAAGTTGGGGTGGAGAGCGAGGTGGGCGCTGGCTCGACATTCTGGCTCTCGCTTCCGCTGATGGAGGGCGCCCCCGCGCCAGGCGACAGCTAGGCGCCGCCTGGCTTCTGGAGGGCGTCGCGCTTCCCGCCCACAGCCGCCAGGGTTCCAGAAGCGGTGAAAGCTGGATAGACCGCCCGTCCGCATAAACACCGAGGGGGCTAGACAGCTTCCCCACGACTCGCGTACACTCATGCCGAACCGGAAAGCCACCGGCCTCACCCATCGCCGCGCTCTTCGCGATGGCGCGCCGGGCGGAGGTGGAGAGATCGCCGGGGGCAAGACTGCCGGTCCATCGGAGGTAATTCGCCAGCATGCGGATAAGCAAGCGCCTTCTCGCGCCAACCTGCTTTGCGCTGCTCCTTGCGCCCCTCTTGGTGGGGTGCGGCGCGAGCAAGCCCAGCAATGAAGTGGATATGGGAGTCGCCGCGTTCCAGCAGACCAGCGTGACGATCAAAGCGGGCCAGGCGGTCCACTTCGTGGACCCCGCAAGCGGCGGCACACACCTGATCTGCGTCGGCCAGGGTGTGCGGTGCATTCCGCAGACTGGCGCGCCCGCCGAGCTGAACAACCCCCAGGGTATGACGTTCAACACGGGCGACACCCGGGATATTGTGTTTTCCACCCCTGGAACGTACACCGTTGTCTGCATCATCCACCCAGGCATGCAAGTCGTTGTGACGGTCACCGCCTGAGCGCGCGAAACCGGATTCCTTATCAGCGGCGCTTCTCGTTCTTTCAGAAGCGCCCGTTTTTCAACCGAACGCGCTGAAACCGGAAGGGGCGTCTCCATCATGCGTCCACCGCGTTCACCCGGACATCACCATCCGTCGCTCGCGATTACCGCGCTCGCTGGTCTGATGGCCGCGCTGCTGCTCACACTCGCGGCGCCAGCGCCGGCGGCCTTCGCGCAACGACAGGGTTCCGCCGCCGAGGGGCTGTGTCCCGCTGGCTCCTTGCTGCGGCAGCCAAAGGGTCCGCCACCCGCGCAGTTCGCCCACGTCATTCATGTTCCCGCCGACCAGCCAACCATTCAGGCCGCCGTCAACGCCGCGCAGCCGGGTGACCTGATCCTCGTCGCGCCGGGCGTCTATCATGAGGCTGTCAAAGTCTGTACCGCCGGGCTGACGATTCGCGGCGAGAACCGCGCCACCACCATCCTCGATGGCCAGTCCAGGCTTACGAACGGCTTCACCGTCCTGGCCGACAACGTTATCATCGAGAACATGACCGCCCATCACTATCAGGGCAACGGCTTCTTCTGGACAGACCAGACCGGCTATCGCGGCAGCTATCTCACCGCCTACGACAATGGCGACTACGGCATCTACTCCTTCGGCTCCGTTTACGGCGAGTTCGATGACTCCTACGCGTCGGGCAGCCCCGACTCAGGCTTCTACATCGGCCAGTGCTATCCGTGCGACGCGATCATTACCCGCGTGTGGTCGGAATGGAACGGGCTGGGCTACTCCGGCACCAACGCCGGTGGCAATGTCGTGCTGGAAGACTCCGAATGGGATATGAACAGCGCCGGCGTCGTGCCCAACACGCTGGACAGCGAGAAAGGCGCGCCCCAGCGTGGCGCGACGCTGCTCAACAACTACGTCCACGACAATGGCAACGTCAGGGCTCCCTATAACCTCTGGTCGCATATCCCGCTGGGCGCGGGCATTCTCCTTCCCGGTGGGGACAAGAATTACGTCGCTGGCAATACCGTCAAGAACAACCCTACTTACGGCATTCTGGTCGTTGGCAACATTGACCAGAACTTCTGGCTCGCCTCAGGCAACGTGGTGGAGAACAATACGGTTTCCGGGTCGGGGATCGCCGATCTGGCGCTCGGCGCGCCCGCTGGGGCCAACAACTGCTTCTCCAACAACAAGGCGGCCACTACGCTGCCACCACTGCTGGAAGTGACGCACGCCTGCGGCGCGCCTGGTCCGCTCATCGGCGGCGGTGACATGAGCGTCACGCTCCATCTGCTGGCGAGCTATGTGAATACGGGCTTCAGCACGCCGGGGCCGAGCTACAACCCGCCGGACTGGCGGCTGGCGCCCACGCCGCCGCTCAATTCCCCCCGGCTGGCTGGCATGCCGGATGTCAACGCGCCGCCAGGGCCGATCCTGGCTGATCCCATGCCGCCAGAGGCCACGTCCGCGAATGGTTTCCCGCCCGCCGCCAACGCCCTCACGCCAGGAGGTTCCGCTATGTTCCAGCCGCTCGGCTTCACCAGCTATTCGATCGTGCAGATCCTACTCTCGTTCTACGGCAACGCCTTGTTCTTCGCGCTCTACGCCGCGTGGCTCGCGGTGGCCTTTGTCGAGCTGGCCCACCGGGAGGACCTGAGCGGCGGCAAGCGGCTCGCCTGGGGCGCGGTGACGCTGGCGATTCCGGTCGTAGGGCCGATTCTATACTACTTCGCCAGTGGCTCGAAGCTGACCGCGCGCTTCCGCCTCGCGCTGGTGATCGGCGCGCCCGCCCTGCTGCTGGTGGTGACGGTCCTGCTGATGGTCGTCGCGTCCTACACCCTGCTCTAGGGCGCCCCACGGCGCGCGACCGCGCGCTCCAGCGCGCGAGCGTGAAGGCGGATCAGCTGGAAGCGGCCCGGAGAGGATGGGACTTTCCGGGTCGCTTCTTTGCCTGGTATCCGCGCTTATTCCCGCGCAATCCTCGCAATCCTTGCGAAAGCGTGGACAAACGATTGCCTGGCAGGTTACAGTGAGCGCGTGGGCATTAAGCGCTAAGATGGATCGCGAGAGAGCGCGGACCAGTGAGCATGAAGCCCGGCAAACCTGAAATATCGCGCCAAGACGCCTGGTAACGCGCCAGGTGGATGAGACAGGGAGGCTCGCGGCTGTGGCGATCACGATCACGGTGAATGGCAAGCGGCATGAGGTGACGGCGCCTCCTGATACGCCGTTGCTCTACGTGCTGCGCAATGAGTTGGGGCTGAGCGCGCCGCTCTATGGCTGCGGCCTGGAGCAGTGCGGCGCGTGTACCGTGCTGCGCGGCGCGGAGGCGGTGACCTCCTGTATGCTGCCGGTCGCTGAGGTGGACGGCGCGCAGATCACGACGCTCGAAGGGCTGATCGAGGATGGCGAGCCGCATCCCGTCCAGCGGGCGTTTCTCGACGAGCAGGCGGCGCAGTGCGGCTACTGCAGCAATGGCATGATCATGGCCACCGCCGCGCTGCTCTGGCGCACGCCGCACCCGACCGACGGGCAGATCCGCGCCGCGCTGGATGGCAATCTCTGTCGCTGTGGCTCGCACGCGCGCATCCTGCGGGCAGTCCGGCGGGCGGAAGCGCTCATGTGGGGAGAAGAGAACTGATGGCTGGCATACCTCCCACCAATCCCGCTGGCTCCAATCCCGGCGGCCAGCCCGCGCTCTCGGAGGTCGCTGGCGGCCCGCGCTCCACCTGGGGCGAGCCATCCCGGCGTCTCGACGACTGGCTGGCCATCGAGCCCGATGGAACGGTGGTCGTCTATAGCGGCAAGGTAGAGCTGGGAACGGGCGTCCGCACGGCGCTAGCGCAGATCGTCGCCGAAGAGCTGGATGTGCCGCTGGCGCGCGTCCGCATGGTGATGGGCGAGACAGGGCGCACACCAGATGAGGGCTATACCGCTGGCAGCAAGACCATCGAGACTGGCGGCATGACCCTGCGACACGCGGCGGCCACCGCGCGCGCGGCGCTGCTGGAGATGGCGGCTTCCGAGCTAGGCGCGAAGCCGGACGAGCTGACAGTCCAGGACGGGATAATCACGCTGCGCGGCCAGCCTGGGCCGCGCGTCACCTACGCCGGGCTGCTGGCTGGTGGGCGCTTCGATTGCGATATTTCGGATGTGGCGCCACTCAAGCGACCAGAGGAGTACCGTCTCGTTGGGACCTCCGCGCCCCGGCTGGACTTACCCGCGAAGTTCACCGGCCAGCCCGCGTTCGTCCATGACCTGCGGCTGCCCGGCATGCTGCACGCGCGGCTTGCGCGTCCGCCGCGCCCGGGCGCGAGGCTGCTGGGACTGGATGAGAGCGCCGTACGCGACGCGCGTGTTGTGCGGCTGGGCGATTTCGTCGCGGTGGTGGCGGAGCGCGAGGAGGCCGCGGTCCGCGCGGCGCGCGATCTGCGCGTGAGCTGGAGCGAAGGGCCGGCTCTGCCCGCGATGGAGACACTCTACGAAACGTTGCGCCAGGCGCCGGCTACCGACCGGGTTGTGGCGGCCAGCGGCGACGCTGACGCGGCGCTCCAGCGGGCGGCGACACGGCTCAGCGCGACGTATACCACGCCATTCCAGGCGCACGCTTCCATCGGGCCGTCGTGCGCGGTCGCGGACTTTGATGGCCAGACCGTCACCGTCTGGAGCTCCACGCAAGGTGTCTACCCGCTGCGCGCGGCGCTGGCCGACCTGCTGGGTATGCCGCTGGAGCGTGTGCGCGTGATCCACATGGAGGGCGCGGGCGGCTACGGCCAGAACGGCGCGGATGACGTGGCGGGGGACGCCGCGCTGATCGCCCGCGAAACGCGCGGACCGGTGCGCCTGCAATGGTCACGCGCGGATGAGTTCGCCTGGGAGCCCAAAACGCCAGCGATGATGATTGAGCTTCGAGGCGGGCTGGATGCGAGTGGCGCGATCAGCGGCTGGTCTTTCGAGGGCTGGTCACCTTCGCATGCCAACCGTCCGCGTCAGGCGGGCGACTTTGTCGCCGGGCGGCTGGTTGGCGCGCCTGAGCCGCCGCCACGCCCCTTCTTCCTTGGTGGCGACCGCAACGCGCCCACAGACTACGCGCTGCCAGACCAGCGCGTGACGCTCCACTGGCTGGCGCGGATGCCGCTGCGTTTCTCTTCGATGCGCAGCCTGGGCGCGTTCGCCAACACCTTCGCCAATGAGTCGTTCGTGGACGAGCTGGCGGCGGCGTCTGGCGCGGACCCGCTGGCGTTCCGCCTGCGCTACCTGGATGACCCGCGCGCGTGGGCGGTGGTGGAGGCGGCGGCGCGGCGCGCGGGCTGGGGCGAGCCGCTGCCAGCGGGCGTAGGGCGTGGGCTGGCGTTCGCTCGCTACGAGAACACCGAGGCGTACGCCGCGACTGTCGCGGAGGTCGCGGTAGATGTAGCGAGTGGCGCCGTGCGCGCGCGGCGGATCGTGGTGGCGCACGACTGCGGGCAGATCATCAATCCCGACGGGGTGCGCAACCAGATCGAGGGCAACGTCATCCAGTCGCTGAGTCGCGCGCTCAAAGAGGAATACCGCTTCACGCCGGAAAGCTTCGTCAGCCTCGACTGGGAGAGCTATCCCATTCTGACCTTCTCGGAGATCCCGGAAATCGAGATCGAACTGCTCGACCAGCCCCACCAGCCGCCAGTTGGCGCCGGTGAGCCCGCGACGATTACCACCGCGCCCGCCGTCGCCAACGCGATCTACGCGGCCTGCGGCGCCCGCCTGCGCGCGGTCCCGTTCACCCCGGCGCGCGTGCTGGCGGCGCTGGCGGCGCAGGGGCTGAGATAGCGGGCGCGATTGATTATTCCACTAACGCTATATAACAGGGCGATTGACTTAAGATTTGGCGGCATGCTATCCTAGCCGCAAGCTCCCGCATGTGCATTGTATTCGGAGCTTGTGGCGTCTTCGCGTGGCGGCGGGCGAGTGCGAGGGGCGGAGAGAAGCATTGAAGTCTAGTGGCAAGCGCGCCCTGACTCACCAGATCATGGCAAGCGGCAACAAAACCGGGTTGCGCCTGTTCCTGTTTTCTGGCCTGGGTATGTTGTACATCCTGTTCGCACGGTATAGCTCCAGGCATTATCTGCCAGTGCTGTGTCCTTTCAGGCGAATAACAGGAATGAGATGCCCTCTCTGTGGCTTCACGACCGCAACGGCGAGCATGCTTCGTGGAGATATGCGCGCCGCGATACGCGCGCATCCGCTGGCCCCTCCTGTCATCGCTGGCATACTGTGTTGGTATGGGTGGATGGCGGGAGAACTCCTGGTCCAGTGGATGTCACCCTTTGGAGGAGGTAACGTGGCATGGCGACTAAAGGCTGTATATAAAGGCTTCAGGCCCGGGATCACGCCACATGGGGTAGGGTAGGAGATATCGTCAGCATCCAGCAGTCCCAGGAGG
>JAKAIY010000017.1 GCA_021814145.1 Chloroflexota bacterium | reverse complement strand
GGAGGCGCGCGCCGTGGCGTTGACCGCTAGCTAGCGGTCAACGCCACGGCCACTGAGTAACCGAGGGGAATCACCAAAGCCCACACTCCCCTGGACACATACACGCTCTCTCCACGGTGAACAGGGTTCTGTATCAGAAAACCGTATCTATGATATAGTTCCCGCAAAGTGGGCGACCCGTTATGTTCTGACGCCATGGCGCGCTATGGGCGCTGCTGGACTGGGTCTCCGGCGGAAGCGCCCGACCGCATGACGCCACAGGAGGCGCGAATCCCTATATGACAACGACGCTTGAGAAGGGTTCATTCCAGTTTCCCGCTATCTCTGGCGCGATCCCCGCAACCGATCAGGCGGCGATGGATGACGCCGTGCGGACGCTCCAGGAGCGCAAAGACGCCTGGGTGTCCGTTCCCATTCGCGAGCGCGTCGCGCTGATTGACCGGGTAATGGCGGACTTTCACGCGCTCAGGGATCGCTGGGTCGCCGCCTGCCTGGAAGCCAAGGGGGTCGAATCGGACTCCCCGGCGGCGGGTGAGGAATGGGCGACGGGACCTTACACCACACTCAAGCAACTGCGCCAGTTACGCATGAGCCTGCTCGACATCGAGCGCTACGGCTCGCCCCGTATCCCCGGCGGCGTCCGCGCGCTGCCCAATGGCCAGGTAGCGGCAGGCGTCTTCCCACACACCGGTTACGACAAGGTCTTTTATTCCGGGGTCACCGCTGAAATCTGGATGAAGCCGGGCGTAAGCGTCGAGGCGCTGCCGCAGACGATGGCCGTCACCTACCGTCAGAAGCCGGCTGGCAAGGTCGCGCTGGTGCTGGGCGCAGGCAACGTCTCTAGCATCGGCCCGCTCGATGCGCTCTACAAGCTCTTCGTAGAGAATCACGTCGTCGTCTTCAAGACCAACCCGGTCAACGCCTATGTTGGTCCCCTGATGGAGCAGGCGTTCCGCTCGCTGATCGAGGGCGGCTATCTGAGAATCATCTACGGCGGCGCGGCGGAAGGCGCCTATCTTTGCAATCACGCTGGCGTAGATGAGGTGCATATTACCGGCTCCGACAAGACCTTCGACGCGATTGTCTGGGGCGTCGGAGCGGAGGCGCAGGCGCGCAAGGCGGCGGGGACGCCGCTGTTGCCGAAGAAGATCACCGGCGAGCTCGGCAATGTCAGCCCGGTGATCGTCGTGCCGGGGCCATGGTCCGAGGCCGACATCCACTATCAGGCCGCGCATATCGCCAGCATGCTGACCAACAACGCGGGCTTCAACTGCAACGCGACGCGCGTTGTCGTACAGCACAGCGGCTGGGGTCAGCGCCAGCGCCTGCTCGACGCGATGCGCGGCGTCCTCAAGGCCGCGCCAAGCCGCCCGGCGTATTATCCCGGCGCGCGTGACCGCTACGAGGCGTTTATCCAGGCCCACCCCGAGGCGGAGCGCTACGGCTCAGCTGATGGGGCCAATCTCCCCTGGACGCTGATTACTGGCGTAGACCCCAACGCCAGCGACGATATCTGCTTCACGACGGAGGCGTTCTGCTCGCTCTTCTCTGAAACCGCGCTCGACGCCACCAGCGTCGCGGACTATGTGGACCGCGCGGTGGAGTTCTGCAATGAGCAGGTCTGGGGGACACTAAACGCGACGCTAATCGCGCATCCCGCCTCGCTGCGCGACCCGAAGGTCGCCGCGGCGGTCGAGCGCGCCGTCACCAACCTGCGTTATGGCTCGGTCGGTGTCAATTACTGGGCGGGGGTAAGCTTCGCGCTGGGCGTCACTACCTGGGGCGCGTTCCCCGGCCACTCGCTGGACAACATCCGCTCTGGGACGGGCGTAGTGCATAACGCGCTGATGTTCGATCAGGCGCAGAAGTCGGTGGTGCGCGCGTCGTTCCGTTTGATGCCAGTCCCACCGTGGTTCATCACGCGCGCCAAGGCGGCGCCCGCCGTTTTCCGTCAGCTCGCCAGCCTGGAATACCGACCCTCGATAGGCAAAGTTCCTGGCATCGCGCTGGCCGCGTTCAGCTAGCGCGCCATGTGGCATATCGTATTCTCTCGCGGGATGGTGAAGGAAATATGAGCGCGACAGCGGATACCCAGTTGCTCGCCATGTCTGGTATTGAGCTGGCGCGGGCGATCGCGTCAGGCGAAGTGACGGCGGTCGAGGCGGTCGAGGCGCATATCGCCCGTATCGAAGCGGTCAATCCAAAGCTCAACGCGGTGGTGGTCAAGCGATACGATGAAGCGCGCGCCGAGGCCCGCGCGGCTGATGAGCGGCGTGCGCGCGGAGAACCGCTCGGTCCGCTGCATGGCGTACCGGTGACGATCAAAGACGCGCTTGATGTCACTGGGACGCCTTCAACCTACGGTCTACCCTCACGCGCCAGGACACTGGCCACTGAGGATGATATCTATGTGCGACGCCTGCGTGAGGCGGGAGCTATCATTCTCGGCAAGACTAACGTCCCGCAACTGCTGCTCTATATTGAGAGCGACAATCCGCTCTATGGGCGCGCCAACAACCCCTGGGACCTGGAGCGGACACCCGGTGGCAGCAGCGGCGGACAGGCGGCGATCATCGCGGCGGGTGGCTCGCCGCTAGGGCTTGGCACTGATCTCGGCGGGAGCATCCGGGTACCATCAGCGTTTTGCGGCGTCGTGGGGATGAAGCCAACAACGGGGCGCACACCAGACTATGCCGCGTTCGGCATATCGCTTGGCCAGCGGGCCATCGTCAGTCAGGTTGGGCCGCTGGCGCGGACGGTAGACGACGTGGCGCTGGCGCTGGAAATTATCAATGGCGGACGTGCGCCGGAAAGCGAGCCTCCAGCGCCGCTCGGTGACCCGGCGGCGGTGGACATCGCGAAGCTGCGTGTCGCGTACTATACCGACGATGGCATCCTGCCATCCGCGCGCAGCGTGCGCCGCGCCGTCACTGAAGCCGCCGGATTCCTGGCGGGTCGGGGCGCGCAGGTCACGGAGTGGCGCCCGCCCGATGTCGCCCGCGCGTCGGACATCTTCTATGGCGCTCTCAGCGCCGATGGTGGGCGCGGCGCGCGTGAATTTCTGGGCCGCGACCCGCGCGACCCGCGCATCGCCCAGCTCGTCATGCTGGCAGGCCTGCCACGCCCGCTGCTGGCGGCGGCGAGCGGCGCGCTGGGGTTGCTCGGCCAGCGCTCGCTTGCCAACATCGCGCGCAACTTTGGCTACCGGGATACGCTCCACTACTGGCGGCTGGTCGAGGCGCAGATGGACTACCAGCGCCGCTTTCAGCAGGCGCTGGATACCGACACAGGCGGTCCATTTGATATCATCATCTGCCCCGCCGCCGCGCTGCCCGCCATCCGCCATGGCGACAGCCGCGACCTGGTGACCGCTGGGGCTTATGCGACGCTCTACAACGTGCTGGGCTACCCGACGGGCATCGTGCCAGTCTCGACAGTACGTCCGGATGAGGAGCAGCCGCGCAGGCGCTCAGGCGATGTGGCGCTGCGAGCCGCGCGCCGGGCGGAAGTAGGCAGCGCCGGGCTGCCGCTGGCCGCCCAGGTAGTAGCGCGTCCGTGGCGCGAGCATGTCGCGCTGGCGGCGATGCGCGTGATCGAGGAAGCCGTCGCCGCGCGGGGCGGGATGCCCAGCCCCAGCGCGATGTAGCGTGATGACGGCGCTACGGCAGCGTGATCACCGGCTTGAGTGGACTACGGAACTCGGTTCGCAGGATGTCCATGTAGACGATATCGTAGCGCCTGTCACCCAGGCGTTGCGCCTCGCGCCGCCGTCCCATCTCCTTGAAGCCTACCTTGCGGTAGGAAGCGAGCGAGCGTTCGTTGTACGCATAGGTCTCCAGCATGACGTTGTGCAAACCGAGCACGGTGAAGCCGTAATCCAGCAGGAGCGTTATCGCCTCCGTGCCATAGCCCTTGCCCCAATAGTTCTTGCGATAGAGGCCGACGCCAAGCGTCGCGGCTCCAGCCACCCAGTCAATATCGCGCAGTTCCAGCCTGCCAATCGGTGTGGCGCTCGCGCGATCATAGATTGTGAAGCTGACCCAGCGCCGCTCACGTTTTTTGGCCTCCTCGTCATATTCCGCTTCAATCTCAGCGCGCGAGCGAGGCCAGAGCGGGTCGCCGGAGAGTATGGCAATCTCAAAGTCATTATCGTTCGCGTACCAGTCCGCGATTATCTGCTCACGCTCGCCGGGCCCTAGCGCCACCTTGTCACCCACGATGTTGTAGATTGGAGATGGCGTGATGGCGTCCTCGCTTTTCGCGCGTGTTTGGCGCGGATCGCGCTGTGCCACGGCAGTATCCTTTCTTCGCGTTGTCCCACCTTGCGCGCCTCGCACGCTGGGGGGATTAGTGTGGGGGCGGCGTCATGAGCGAGCCATCGCTGCGGATTGTGTATTTCTCTTCGCAGGGCGCGACAGGCACGGGCGCTGTCGCTGGACTCCTGCGGCAGCTTGGCCATGAAGTCGCGCTGGTGGTGATGACGCCAGGCACGGCGCGCCGCCCCACTCTCGCCTATCAGGATGTCACGGCGAACCCGCCATTGCCAGCCAGCCTGCTCATCACCAGCAAGATGGCGCAGCTTCCCAGCCTGCTCGCCGGCCTTAAACCTGATCTGATTCTGGTGACAGGCTTTCCTCGTCTGCTGCCGCCGGAGACGCTGGCGCTGCCGCGCCTGGGTTGCGTTAACGTCCATCCCGCGCCGCTGCCGGCCTATCGCGGGCCTGACCCCATCTTCTGGCAGTTCTACAATGGCGAGCCGGAGCTTGGCCTGACAATTCACCGCATGGACACATCCTTCGATACAGGCCCAATCCTGGCGCAAGGCTCAACGCCAATCGGCCCGGATGAGACGCCGGATGATGTCTTTCCCAGGCTGTTCGAGATCGCTCCACCACTGCTCACTGCGGCGCTGGAGAAGGTCATCGCGGGAGACCCTGGGACGCCGCAAGACCCCGCGCGCTCCAGTTACGCGCCGATTCCTAGTGTGGACGACCGGCGGGTGGCCTGGGGACGCACAGCCCGGCAAATCCACAACCAGATACGCGCCTGCTTCGGCTCCGGAGCGCTGGCGTTGGTTGGCGGCGAGGAGCGGCTGATTCACCGCGCGCGGCTGGCGCCAGAGATCGCCACCGCTGGCGTCAATCCCGGCGAAATCATCCTGACGACCGAGGCGGGCGCGCTGATCCAGACTGGAAATGGCGCGCTGCTGATCGAGGAGATGGCGCCAGCCGAGGTAGGCGAGGCGTAGTGACGCGCATGATGCTCAGGCGCTCGTTTCTGGGCGCGCGTCACGCACAGGAGTAAGCGGCGCGAGCAGCGCGAGCGCGACGACACCCAGCCCCATACCCAGCAAAGTTAAAGGGGTGCCCACGCGCTGCGCTACACCAGCCGTAAGCGCTGCGCCGAAGGATGTGGGGACTGCGCCGAGGGTCCAGAAAGCTGAGGTGACGCGGCCGAGCAAGTGATCGGGCGTCAACTCCTGGCGCAGCGTAATTTGCAGGATCGCGCGCAGCGAATCGCCCAGGGTGAAGCCCATCGCCAGCGCAGCCACCGCCCAGAGCGTTGGCGCCGGCCCGATGAGCGCCAGCGCCAGGCCGCTGAGGGCGAGGCCGCCAATCCAGATCACGCCAAATCCAGCTCTTCGTCGCAGCCACGGCGCCAGCGTAGACCCCAGCGCCGCGCCGACGCTCGCCAGCCCCAGCACAACGCCGACTGCTTCATCACCTTGCCGCAGATCGTGTTTGAGATGGTAGATGAACAGATCAATACCGCCGCCGACTAGCAGCATGAGGATGACTGTCAGCCAGGTAATGGCGCGCAAGGCAGGCTGGCTCCACAAGTAGCGCGCGCCCGCCAGAAGCTCACTGAGCTTGCCTTCCCGCTTCGCTCCATCCCCTGTTTGCGTTCGCAGGCGGATGAGCAGCAGCGACGCGGCGGATATGGCGAACGTCACCGCGTCCACACCAATCGCCAGCGGCGCGCCCGCGCGTCCGGTGATGACACCGGCGAGCAGCGGGCCCACCACGTAGGCGACAGAGTAGGTGGCCTGAAGCCGTCCGTTGGCGTCGGTGAGCTGGTCGCGGTCAACGAGATTGGCGATGGCGGTCATGTACGCGACTTGGAAGGTCATGCCCAGCAGCGCGCCGAAAAGCGACACGACATAGATCAGCCAGAGCGCTGGCCCAGCCAGCGCCCACCAGACGGGCAGCGCCGCATAGAGCGCGAAGCGCAGGCTATCGCAGACGATCATCACGCCGCGCCGGTCCATGCGATCCACGAGCATGCCCGCGAAAAGGCCCGCGACAAGCTGGCCCACGCCATACACGCCCGTCACCAGGCCCATCTGCGCGACTGAGCCGGTCGCCGCCAGCACAAGCAGCGGCAGCGCGACCAGCGCGAAGGCGTCGCCCAGCGCGGAGAGCGTCTGCCCTGCCCAGAGAATGTTGAACCCACGATTGCGCCAGAGGCGGGAGGCGCTTCCTGGCGCGCGCTCAACGCCAGCGGATAACTCCTGGCGCTCTTCGCTGGCGGTTCCGGTGTCCACGAAAACCTCTTTCGCGCTGTTTCTGGCTGTACCTCCTCAACTTTACCGCGCGCTCTCACGTTGATGCTGGCATATAGCCCCTGGTGTGTTGCGCTGAGGCGGCCATGTTGGCGCGGGCTGAGAATGCCCATAAAGCCGCCGCGCTCGATAATCGCGCACTCCGCCCCTCACTTTCTGGAATCGCTCTCGTGGCGGTTCATGGCCGAGGCCATGCGCTTGTTCCAGTCATCTCATCAGGCGTGGATGGCGGCGGGAGGATTCCGGACTTTGGATCTCTCGCGATCACATCACATCTGCGCACGGCGATCGGGAAAAATGAAAACGCGCCTGGAAACAGTGGCGAGGAAATGCCCTGCCACCGCTTCCAGACGCGGACCTCGCTAGTTCGCCAGGGTTTCGGGTTAGCGGGAACCCATCCGAACTAGCCCTCGGTAGACTCGTACTGCTCCTTGATCTGCGAGACGATGTTCGGATCGAGCAGCGTGGTGGTGTCACCCAGCACACGCCCCTCAGCGATGTCGCGCAGCAGGCGGCGCATGATCTTGGCGCTGCGGGTCTTGGGCAGCTCAGTCGTGAAGTAGATCTTCTTGGGCCGGGCCAGCGCGCCGATATGCTTGACGACATGCTCGCGCAGGTCGGCTTGCAGCGCGTCGTTGGGCGATTGCCCGGAGCGCGGAGTGACGAACGCGACGATCGCCTGACCAGTGAGTGGGTCGCTGGCGCCAATGACAGCGGCCTCGGCTACGGCGGGATGACTGACGAGCGCGCTTTCGACCTCCATCGTGCCGATGCGGTGTCCAGAGACGTTGAGCACGTCATCCACGCGACCCAGCAGCCAGTAGTAGCCGTCCTCGTCGCGCCGGGCTCCATCGCCAGTCAGATACAGGCCAGGATAGCGCTCCCAGTACGTGCGCTTGTAGCGTTCCGGGTCACCCCAGATCGTGCGCGACATGGCGGGCCAGGGGCGCTTAATGACCAGGTTGCCACCAGTGTTGACGGGCACAGGGTTGCCCGCTTCGTCAAGGATATCCGCCTCGATGCCAGGGAAGGGGAAGGTTCCCGAGCCAGGCTTGGTGGCGACGATGCCCGGCAGCGGTGTGATCAAGATCATGCCGGTCTCGGTCTGCCACCACGTATCCACGATTGGGGCGCGACCGTGGCCGATGTGCTCGTTGTACCACATCCACGCTTCAGGGTTGATCGGCTCGCCGACGGTACCCATCACCCGCAGCGTCGAAAGGTCGTGCATCGCGGGATATTGTTCACCCCAGCGCATGAAGGTACGGATCGAGGTAGGCGCGGTGTACAGGATCGTGACGCCATACTTCTCGACAATATCCCAGAAACGGTCCTTGTCGGGGAAGTCAGGCGCGCCCTCATACATCACAACGCTCGCGCCGTTGGTGAACGGGCCGTAGACGATGTAGCTGTGGCCTGTTACCCAGCCGATGTCCGCTGTGCACCAGTAGATGTCATCTTCTTTCAGGTCGAAGATCCACTCGTGCGTCAGCGACGCGCCGACCAGGTAGCCGCCGGTCGTGTGCAACTGGCCTTTCGGTTTGCCCGTCGTGCCTGAGGTGTACATGATATAGAGCGGGTGCTCGCTGTCGAGCGGCTCTGGCTCGATGATCTTGCGCCCGACCTTGGCGGCCATCTCGTGATACCAGATGTCGCGCCCTTCTTGCATGGTGACTTCGCGCACGGAAGGGCCAACGCGCTGGACGACGAGCACGTGCTCGACAGTCGGCGTCTCGGCCACCGCCGCATCGGTCGTGTCCTTCAGTGGGACGACATTGCCGCGCCGCCAGCCACCATCAGCGGTCACGACGAGCTTGGCGCCGGAGTCGTTGCAGCGGTCGCGGAGAGCCTCGGAACTGAATCCACCGAAGATCACAGTGTGCGGGGCGCCGATGCGGGCGCAAGCGAGCAGGCCGATAGCCAGTTCGGGGATCATCGGCATGTAGAACGCGACCCGATCACCCTTGCTCACGCCAAGCTCTTTGAGCACAGCGGCGAATGTGTTGACCTCACGGTAGAGGTCGCGGTAGGTGAGGACGCGGCTGTCGCCTGGCTCGCCTTCCCAGATGATGGCGGCCTTGTTGCGACGCCAGGTCTTCACGTGGCGGTCTACGGCGTTATACGAGGCGTTCAGCTTGCCGCCGACGTACCACTTGGCCCACGGGGCATCCCACTCGAGCACTTTTTCCCAGCGCTGGAACCAGTCCAGCCGGTTCGCGGCCTCCGCCCAGAACCCTTCGGGATCATCTTTAGCCCGTTGATAGACGGATGGATCACGCACATTCGCGTTGGCGGTAAACTCCGCGGATGGAGGGAACCGCCGGGTCTCCTGAAGCAGCGCGTCAATGGTAGATGACTGCTCGGATGATCCCTGAGGAGCTGACATGCTTGCCCCCTTCGCACTGGCGCGGCGCCTTGCCTCCGCTGGTGGCGCCGCTTTACGCTACAGTGACGGAACAGCGCGGGCGCGCTCTCATGGCGCGCTCGTCGCTCGCATTCTATCAGATTTTATGTCACAATGCGCTGATTGCTATTCCAGCTCACGTTTTCTTATGTTACACTGGCCTCAGACCAGTGAATTGGCGCTTGCCTTGCTGCATCAGTTCTCAGTGAGTTTATATCGTGACACGAGGCAAGCGTGGATACCTGACTGTCAGGAAGCGCCATGCGGCCTGACACCCAGACCCAGTGGCGCCAGCCGCCGCGAGCCTTTCCGCCCGCGCGGCTGTGGCCATAAACCACGCGGACTTATCATCGCAGCCAGACACTTGTGAAAGGAGGAACGCGCGGATAGTCCCTCCGCGCTCGACGGACGCGCAGGAGTAAGCCTGCGCCTGACTCTCGTGAAGAGACCAGCGGCATGTCGCCGCCCGCCTCGCTTTGTATGACCTGGAGACAGAGCTGCCTCCCAGTCCTCGAGAGGAGTCATCATCGTGTCTGAAGTCAAGATCGCGAATCCTGGTCCCCTTGGTCTCTGCGGCTTCGCTCTGACCACCTTCTTCCTCAGCTGCGTTAACGCGGGCATTCTCAAAGGCAACGAAGAAACCGTTGTCATCGGCCTGGCAGTGTTCTATGGCGGCATCGCCCAGTTCGCCGCTGGTATGTGGGAGTTCCGCTCGGGCAACACCTTCGGGGCTACCGCGTTTACTTCCTATGGCGCTTTCTGGCTCTCCTTCGCCGCGCTTCTCATTCCTGGCTTTGGCGTTGGCCTTGGTCTGAAAACAGGCCCGACGGATACAGGGATTGGCTTCTACCTGCTCGGCTGGACGATCTTCACCGCAATCATGTTCCTTGGCACGTTCCGCATCAATGGCGCGTTGGTCGCGGTGTTCGCCGCGCTGACCCTCACCTTCCTGCTGCTGACGGTTGGGGCGCTGACCGCCAATTCGAGCATGTCACAGCTGGGTGGCTGGGTCGGCATCATCACTGCCATCCTGGCGTGGTACACGGCGCTGGCAGGCATCCTGTCCGCTGTGTCGGGCGGCAAGTGGAATCTGCCTGTGTTCGCGATGGCCGCGTAGTAGTCACGCGTTCGCGCATTGCTCAACTCGCGCCCGCGCTGGTCGCTCCCTCAAAGGACGACTTGCGCGGGCGCGTCGCTGTCAGGGTGAGCAGGAACGCCGCCAGCGCGGCGAGGGGGAGCAAATCGTAATACCGCTCCGGCGAGCGCCACGCCAGCAGCACAGGCGCCAGCGGCAGAACCATCGCCAGGAAAGGCGCGCGCTTCCAAAGCCGCCAGGCCAGGGTGAGCAGCGCGATAAGCGCGGTGATCTCCAGGAGTGGATAGACCCAGGAGGGAGCGAACGGCAGCCCGCCCTGGGCGGACAGCCCAATCACCCCAGCGCCATCGGGCAGGAGAGGAAGACTGACGGGCAGAAGCGCGCTTGCCAGCCACTCGCGCGGGCTGAGCAGGATCCATGGCAGGTTGACCAGTGTAAAGACGCCAGCGGTGATCGCGCCCCGGCGCAGCGCCTCGCGTGGGCCGTATGCGCGCCATATCCACAAGAGATAGAAGGGCGCGGCGAGCCATGCCGTCTGCTTGGTCGCCGCCGCCAACCCCAGCAGCGGCGCCGAGAGCCAGCGCCGGTCACGCGCCAGCCAGGCTCCCAGCGTCAGCGCGAGCGGCAGGATCTCAAAATCGCCACCTCCAACCTGTCGCAACCCGCTGACCATTAGCAGCGGGGCAAGGATGGCCAGCCAGCGCCAGGCTGATGGAGCGGCCACGACGAGCGCGAGCCAGATCGTGACAAGCGCGACAACGAAGGTGGGCGCTATGCTGGGCAATCCGGCCCATACAGCCGGGATCACCAGCAGAAACGAGCCAGCCGGGTAGCTATGCGTCACGCGCGGATCAATCTCAGCTGGCGGGTGGCTGGGGTCGCGCGCGAATTGGTTGTAGATCAGATGCAAGGCATGCGCGCTTGGCGTCGCGCGCGGGCTGGCGAATGAACCGCGCGCTATGGGCGTATAGGCGATGACGTGGAAGTAGCCGGAGAGGCCGGTGAGCCGCTGCCCCACATAGGGATTTTGCTCGTGGAGGACCAGCCAGGCGTTATAGTGCGCGTCGAAGAGGGCGTCACTGCCATAGAGCAGCGGGCTGGCCAGTGTCCGGGGCCACTCGCGCGCCATGACCAGCAGCCCTTGTGGCGCCGTCCAGAGCGCCCAGAGCAGCAAAGGCCAGAAGAGCAGCGGCGCGACACGGCGTACAAGCGCGGGTGTCTCGCGCGCGAGGGCGAGGCCAAAGCAAACATAAGCAAGCAGCAGTGTAGTGAGACGCCCAATGGCCTGCAAGGAGGCGTCGAACCCATTCATGCCCTTGATATTCGCCAGCCAGAAGGAGAGGCTCAGCGTGACGACGCCCGCTACCAGCGCGATCAGCGCGGGCGGCGTCCGCTGAGGCAGACGTCCAAGCGCGCGCACGAGTCGCCGCGCTCTTTTTTCATCGTTCACGCGTCTCTCCTGGTGGCCCTGGCGCTCCCACTGACGCTGAATCTGAGGGCCTCCCCAAGCCACCTGGTAAGTATAATGGACGGCGCTCCACGCCGTCTATTCCTTGCCGCGGGCGTCGCTAGCCAGTCCGGCCACGTTTGACGCGGCGGCGTCGCTGGGGTACACTGAGGCCAGGTCGCGCTAGGTGGGGAGTTGGGGCTACCCTGTACTTGAAACGCTCCGTAGGCAAGGCTGAACTCCCACCCGAGAGTTGCGTCGACCCAGTTCTGTTCGTGCTTGATGATTATGAGGATCCGGTCCCCGCGCGACATACATCTGCGAACCCCGTCAGGTCGGGAACGAAGCAGCGGTAAGTGGATCACTGTGGGCGCCGCGGAACCGCCGGGTCTGAGTCGGAGAGTAACAGGAGCTGGCAGATGCGAACCGACGGTGGGTGCGCGACCGCATCATTCCTCATTTCCACATTCTTTCCAGACCTCCACACGCGTCCGCGCCGCGAGAGCTGACAGAGTCCCTCGCGTGGCGCCTGGCAGCCGTCCTCTTCGTATTAATCTCTGCGAGATACGTGCGCCGCGCGTGGCGCATTGAGCTATTGAGCTATTGAGCTGAGGCGAGCGATGGCGTCGCAATCCCTGTACCGCAAATGGCGCTCACAGACCTTCTCCGATCTCATCGGTCAGGAGGCGGTTGTTCGCACGCTGCTCAACGCTGTGCGTGAGAGACGGCTGGCGCACGCCTATCTCTTCTGCGGGCCGCGTGGCACAGGCAAGACCAGCGTCGCGCGCCTGCTCGCCAAGGCCATCAACTGCCAGA
Organism: Chloroflexota bacterium; assembly: GCA_021814145.1. Taxonomy (GTDB): domain Bacteria; phylum Chloroflexota; class Ktedonobacteria; order Ktedonobacterales; family JADMIN01; genus JAKAIY01. The sequence goes on along the minus strand of JAKAIY010000017.1, from coordinate 25,930 downwards.
ACCCTCAGGATGGTGAACCCTGCAACAACTGCCTCTCCTGCCAGGAGATTACCTCAGGCCGATCGCCCGACGTAATCGAAATTGACGCCGCCTCCAACACTGGCGTGGACAACATTCGTGACATCCGCGAGAACGTCAACATGCTAGGCGTTGGCGGTCACTATAAGGTATATGTGGTGGACGAATGTTTCAGTTATGGAGAGTTGGTGACGCTAGCGGATGGTTCGCAGCAACCAATAGGAAAACTCGTTGAGTCTCAATGGCAAGGCGAGGTCCTGTCTTATAACACCCATACAGGCGCAATTGAGCCCAAACCTATTGTCCGGCATATGAAGAAGCCCGCGACGGTTCCCACGGTAAAGGTAACTTTCGACAATAACCGCTCAATTGTCTGCACCATTAATCATAAATTCTACACCCCCCAGGGGCAGGTCTGCGCGGGACATCTTGAGGTAGGCCAGTTCGTATATACCAATCGCGAGCGGATATCGCAGGGCCAGCGGATGGTTATCATGGGAGCCGCCCCTGGTAATGGGAGCCTCGACCTGGCAGGGAACGCCATGCGCGGCCATTTGCGCCTGGCGCGCGGGCGCGCGCGGAGTGCGCGCCTCGATTATAAGGTCAAGCCGCTGGGCAATCTTGTGCGGGGTCCAGCGCGATACCAGAGTGGAGAGAGAGCCTATTCCAGGACAGGCGCATGGGGGCTAGGTGTAAGCGCTGTCAGCGCTATCGTTCAGGTTCCCTCGCCAGAGTTCGTTTACAACCTTGAAGTCGCCGATAACCACAACTACTTTGTGCGCGATACGCTCGTGTCGAACTGTCACATGCTTTCGATATCGGCCTTCAACGCGCTGCTCAAGACGCTGGAAGAGCCGCCGCCGCATGTGATCTTCGTGCTGGCGACAACTGAGGCGCATAAGGTGTTGCCCACCGTCGTCTCGCGCTGCCAGCGGTTCGACTTCCGCCGCTTTGGCATACGCGACATCGTGGCGCGGCTGGAGCATGTCGCCAGGGGCGAGGGGCTAGAGCTGGAGCCAGCGGCCGCCGAGTTGCTGGCGCGGGCGGCGCAGGGTGGTATGCGCGATGCGCTGAGTCTGCTCGATCAGGCGATCACTTTCTGTGGCTCGCGGATTGACCTCGAACGCGCTCGGGCGATGCTGGGCCTGGCCGACGTGACGGCGCTGCGACGCCTGATCGCCTGTGTCGCTGATGATCGCCCGGCTAATGGGCTGGAGATCATCAATGATCTGGTGGCGAGCGGAGCCGACCTGCGCCAGCTCAACGGCCAGCTTGCCGAGGAGTGGCGCGCGTTGATGCTGGCCCGCGCGGGCGGTGACCTCACCCATCTGATGGAATACACCAGCGATGAGGCGCGCGACCTCACCGCGCTGGCGGAGCGCTTCACTCTGGAGCAGCTAATGGCCAGCGCCCGCGCGTTTACCCACAATGAGGGGCCAGCGCACGGGCTGCCCGTGCCTCAGCTCGCGCTGGAGCTCTCGTTCCTGGAGTGCGTCAGTGTGCGGCGAGGTGTAACACCCACTCTCGCCATTTCGGCGCAACCCGCTGACACCACGCAGGTCGCGCCCCCACAGCGTCCACAGGCGCCACGCGCCGCCTCGCCGCGTCCGGAGCCGCGCCCAGAGCCCAAGCGCCCCGTCGAGGAGCTGGACCTGGCGGCGATAGACGCGGGGACCTTGACAGAACCCGCCGCGCCACCCGCGCAGGCCGCGTCCGCTGCGATGGACCCCGCTTCCACTGGTGATTATGCGCCAGTGGAGGAGCCCGCGCCCGCCGTTGGGCAGGATGGCCATGACTGGGTTGAGGAGGCGCGGAGGCAGTGGGCGCTAATCCGCAAGGTCTGCAAGCAGAGGTCCGGCGTAGGATCAACGGTCTATGGTCTGCTCAACGACGCGGAGCCGCTCCGGCTGGAGCCTGGTTCGCCGCCAACGCTCATCTTGGCCGCGCGACACGATTTCCACCTCAGGAGTCTGCGCGAGGACCCCAAGCGCGAGGTGGTTGAGTGGGCGCTGGGGCAGACGCTAGGAACGCCTTTTCACGCGCGCTTTGTGCTCGCGGGAGAGGCGCAGCCAGGGATGAGCGCCGTTCCCGCGCGCCGCGCGCCCGCGCCGTCGCGCACTGTAGAGCCGGCGCCATCCAGCCCTGTGCGAGAGGATTCTGGCGCCTATCGCGGTGCGCCTCCATCACCACCACCCGACCCGCGCGCCGCTGTCAACGGTAATCCATCGCGCCCGGCGGAGCCTGAGCCCGCTCCGTCCAGCGCGCCGCCAGCGTCCAGCGCCGCGTCCCTTGCCGACCTCGATCAGGCGGCCAGAGAGGATCCGGTCGTGCAGGAGTTTGTGCGCCACGGGCTGGAAGTCGCCGAGGTGCGCCCGCTCGACCAGGGAAATGAGGGCTCGAGGCAGGAGCGTTAGCGCCATGACCATCTCATTGCCGCAGTCTCTGCTTGAGCGGCTCCGCGCTGGTGGCGAGGCGGCGGATGACGCCCGCGCCCGGCTGGTGGCTGGCGCCCAGCGGAGCGATGAGTTCCGGGAGCAGGTGGCCGGGGCGCTCGCCGCCGATCTACGGCCATTCGACCGGCCCATCGCGCGCTGGCTACTCGAACAGGAGACCGTCGCGCACGAGGCGCGCGGCGCTGGCGCGTCAGAGGCGCTGTTTGTCCTGGTTGCGGCGCTGGCGCGCTTCGGCCAGCCGTCCGACGCGATGGCGCTATGGCGCGCGCGCCAGGCGACAGCGGAGACGCGTGTGGGTGTGGACGCCGAGCAGTTCGCCCGCGCGGGCCTGGGCGCCACGCGCGCGTCGCTGGCGGATCTCGCCCGCGTGGGCGGCCCTGACGCCACGGTGGCGCGCGAGGCGCTTGACTGGCTGGATGAGGCCCAGGCGACAGGCGCGTTCGATGATCTTCCGACCTACTTCGCCTGGTCAGACGCGCGCTATGGCGTCCACATCAATGGCCCTACCTGACAGGTAGGTGGCCTCGCGTCGCGTGACGACGTCTGTTTTCCTCCCAACATGACCGGCTGGTGATCATTCCGTTCGCCGCTCGCACGCGTGTATACTGTGATGGCGCGCGGTCTGGCTCCGCGCTGCCAGATTGCGAGGAGGACTATACCGCATGGCGAGCGACGCCATTACAAACGCATCACCTCTGCCCATCACCCTGGATGACGTGCGCGCCGCCGCCGCCCGCCTGCGTGGGGTCGCGCGCCGTACACCGGTCCTGCGCTCTTCTACGTTCGACGCCGCGGCAGGCGCCCAGGTCTGGTTTAAATGCGAGCAATTCCAGCGTGCGGGGGCGTTCAAGTTTCGCGGAGCCTACAACAAGATCGCCAGCCTGACGCCGGAGGAGCGTCAGGCTGGCGTGATCGCTTTCTCGTCCGGTAATCATGCCCAGGCTGTCGCGCTCTGCGGGCGCCTCTTCGCTATCCCCACCGTGATCGTCATGCCCACCGACGCGCCTTCGGTGAAAGTCGCCGCGACGGCGGGCTATGGGGCCGAGATCGTGCGCTACGACCGCATGACACAAGACCGCGAGGCGCTCACACGACAGATCGCTCAGGAGCGCGGGCTGACGCTTGTCCCGCCGTATAACGATCCTGCGATTATGGCAGGGCAGGGAACCGCCGCGCTGGAGTTGCTGGAGGAGCAGCCCGAACTCGACGTGATCGCCGCGCCAGTCGGTGGCGGCGGGCTGATCTCCGGGACCGCCGTCGCCGCGCATGGCGTCCTGCCCAGCGTGGTCGTGGTTGGCGTGGAGACAGAGGCCGCCAACCACGCCTGGCTCTCGAAGCGCCAGGATGAGCGTGTCACGATTCCGCCGCCCGACACCATCGCTGATGGCATCCGCACCGCCGCATTGGGAACGCTGACATGGCCGGTAGTGCGCCAGGAAGTAGCGGATGTCGCTCTGGTCAGCGAGGATGAGGCCAAGGAGGCGATGCGCTTCCTGCTGCTACGGATGAAGACGCTGGTCGAACCAACCGGAGCGGTGGCCGCCGCCGCTGCGCTCACTGGCAAGCTCAATGGCTATGGCAAGCGGATCGGTGTGATCCTCAGCGGAGGCAACGTCGCGCCTGAGACACTCTGCAAGATTCTCGGTGAGTGATGGAAGCGCGCCGCGCCTGAGGACCGCGCGCTGATCGCCGCGCTGGTGGCCAGAGACGAGAACACGGCGCGCACTATCCAATGGGCCGGGCAGGCTCTTCGGGGAGTCGTGGCGTAGGCTGTGGCGGAGAGCCGAATCCGCTGTGGCTTGAGCCTGTGCAGAGTGTTAACAGGCATCGAGCCCCAGGCGGCTGAGCAGCGCGCTGGCGCGTGCGGCTGGATAGGCGACAGGCAAGCGCTGGCGGGGACCATGCGAGTCAGAGCCTGCTGAGATGAGCAGGTCATGGCGGCGGGCGAGGCCCATGTAAACCGCTATTTGCTCCTCGGTATGCGCAGGATAATGGACTTCGATGCCGTCCAGCGGGATTTCTCCTAACAGCGCCTCAATCTCCCACTGGTCGTAGCGATGGATCTCACCCCCGCCCCGGCCCGGATGCGCCAACAGGCTCACCGCGCCGCTGGCGCGCGCCACCTCGACAACTTCACCCAGCGGCGCTGTCGCCTGGAGGTAGCCAGCCTCGTAGATCAGCGCCATCGCCTGCGCTGGCGTGGTGACATGCCCACTCTCAAGCAGCAGTCGCGCCACATCACCCGCGCGGATGGGCTGGCCGCTCTGGTCAGCGAGAATTTCGTCCTGGCGGGGGAAGTCGTAGCCGCGCTGGCGCAGCGTCTGGTAGATCATGGTGGTGTTCGCCAACATCGTGGAGCGTATCCCGTCCACCACGCTCCGTAGCGCGTCACTGGTGAATCCCGCGCCAAGCGGCGCATAGCACAAAATGTGCGCCGCCGTCTCGCGCCAGCGCGCCGTGATCTCCACGCCGGGAATAACGGTGATCCCACGTTCGGCGCCTAGCGCCAGGATTTCAGGCAGGTGATCGAGCCGGTCGTGGTCTGTGACACTGGCGATGGTAACGCCGCGCTCAGCGAGTTGATCGAAGAGCGCGGGCGGGGTCCAGTGTCCGTCGCTGCATGTGGTGTGCAGGTGCAGGTCAATCAACGTGTCCACAGTCCGCTCCCTCAGCTCGCGTTCGCGCCGAGGACGCTCTGATAGACGCGGTAAATATTCTGGGCGGCGGCGAGGTTGGTGAACATCCGTAACACACGCTCGCGCCCAGCCCGCGCGTAGGCGGCGCGCATCTGGGGGTCTTCGCCCAGCCGCGACAGCGCGGCGCGCAGCGCGTTGACATCACCTTCGGGGACGATGAGGCCACAATCGCCAATGACACGCGGAATCTCGCCGGAATTGGAGCCGATCACCGGAGTCCCACAAGCCATCGCCTCAATCAGCACCCGTCCAAACTGTTCCACCCAGTTGGGCTGTGTCATCGAAGGCACGGCGAGCATGTCCACCTCAGCCAGCGCGGCGGGTACGCCAGTGGTTGGCACGGCGGGGTGGAAGTCCACCCGCTCGCGCAGCCCGCGCCTGTCCACCATCTGACGCAGCGTGGGCTCGTCTGGCCCGCTGCCGATGAAACGCAGGCGATAGCGCGGCGGCATGCTGGCCAGCGCCTCAATCAGCAGGCCAGTTCCCTTATAAAGCGTCAGCCGGCCCAGATAGCCGATCACCACCGTATCAGGCGCCGGCCGCGCCTCGCGGCGTGGCATGGGCTGGTACATTTCCGGATCGATGCCATAGACGGTAAAGACCGAGAGCGGGCCTTTATAGCCCTTGCGCCGCAATACATCGCCAGCGGCGGCGTTGACCGCGATCACATGCGCCGTGCGCGCGTAGTTGTAGCGCTCCATCGCTGAATAGGGGAACACATAATCCTTGTAGAGGTTCTGCAAGACAACGAAGACTGATCTCGCCCCGGCTTGCTGCGCGGCGCGCTGGGCCTGCGCCCCTGCCGGGTTATACGGCTCCTCATCAATGTGCACGATGTCGGGGTGTAGCTCGCGGATGATCCCGGAGAGACCGCGATACATGTAGAAATGGTAGCGTCCATTGAAGACGACCGGCGTGGGGCGAACCTGATAGCCGCGTGTATAGGTGGGAACAAAGGGGAGTATGCGGCCATCGTCCGAGCGCCACTCCGGCGGAGTGATGAGCGTGAGTTCCATGCCCGGCGCGGTGGCCAGCTCCTCTAGCATGCGCTGCGAGGACGCCGCGACAAATGTCTTTGAGACGACCGCTACCCGCACAGCGCCTGGCTCCCTTCATGGCTTAACCCGATAGCCCGCTCCAAGTTAGCGACCGGCGATATCGGCGTAGTGCGCGCTAGTTTCCGCCGCGACTCGCCGCCAGTTAAACTGTCTGGCATGCGCCAGCCCACGCGCGCGCAGGTCCGCGTTTAGCTCCGGAGCCATGAGCGTGCGGTAGATCGCCGCGCCAATCTCGTCGGTGTTATCTGGATTAACGAGGATGCCCGCTGAGCCAACAACCTCAGGTAGCGAGGTGGCGTTGGAGCAGACGACTGGCGCGCCACAGGCCATCGCCTCGAGCGGGGTCAGGCCGAAGCCCTCGTAACGCGAAGTGAACGCGAAGCATGACGCCGCGCTATAGAGCGCCGCCAGGTCAGCCTCCGCCACGCGCGCGCAGACCACCTGCCGGCCAATGTCGAGCGACTCCGCCAGCGGGCGCCAGTCGGGGTAGACCGGGCTGGTCCCCAGTTTGGTATGATCGCCAACGATGAAGAGTTTTAAATCGGGCTCGCGCATCTCATGATAGACAGCGGCGAACGCGCCAATCAGCCGCTCCACGTTTTTGCGCGCGTCCATCCCGCCGACGTTCAGGACGAATCGCTGTCCAAGGCCGTATTTCGCCCGCACGGCGCGCAGCCGTTCCGGGTCGGTAACGCGGTTGAAGGTGGGCGCGGGCGCTATCCGGATCACGGTGATGCGCTCCTCCGGGATGCGCAGGTATTCCATGATGTCGCCCTTGGACCACTCGGAGGTGGTGATGATAGAGTCCGCGTGACGCGCGGCCTGGCTGACAAGCCGGGTATAGAGCTGCGCGCTTGGACTCATATGATATTCAGGCAACGCCAGCATGATGACATCATAGATCGTAACAACCTGGGGGATCCCCATACTGCGATAGACCGGGGCAAAGTGAGGGATGTGGGCGAGCTTCGCGCCGCCACGTTTCGCCGCCGCCGGAAATCCTAGCTGCTCCCAGACCAGCTTCTCCAGGTTGGCTCCACGGGCCGGGCCACCAACCGGAGCGACTTCCCAATGGAATGTGGAAGGTGTTTCAGGAGCGACTTTGGGTGGTTTGGGGCCAAGGACGAGGTAATCGGTGACGCCGTCCACCTGCCCCAGCGCCTCCAGCAGGTTATAGAGACAGCGTCCCTGGCCGACTGTTGGTTCTTGAAGGAACAGCGCGTTGATCGCGACTCGCATCGTTGACGTATCCGCTCTCTCACCAGGTCACGTGGCGCAACGCCACGTCAGCACAGAATAACATACCGCCGTTACTTCATGTCTGGCCCTGGGAAGAATGTAGCGGACGGAGTGACGCCCAGGCGTAGGAGCTGAGGGCGGGCGCTCATAGCTAGCCGCAGCAGCACGCCAAGCGCCAGGGCGAACTGGAGCTCCATCGCATGGACAAACAGATCGTCAGTGAAGTTGTGAACACAGAGCGCGACGATCACGGCGGCGAAGCCGATGCTTAGCGCGCGCGCGTCGGCGCTGGCCAGCGCGCTCTGGCCGCCGCGCTGGCGGTCTGTCGCGCGGGTGGCGCGCCAGCCGAGGTAAATCGCCGCGGCCACTACCGCCAGAAAGGCCAGCAGCCCCAGCGCCCCTGTCTCCGCCGCAGCGTTGATGTAGTAGTTATGCGCATGGGTCAGGGATTCATCCCAGCCAGAGACCTTGTATTGCTGGTAGGCCGCGCTGTAGTTTCCGGCTCCCACCCCCAGGATCGGATGGGCCTGGAACATGCGCAAGCCCGCGACCCAGTGCGCCAGCCGCTCAATGGTCGAAAAGTTCGCGTCATTGACCTGCGCGGTGAGCGAGACGTCATTGACACGGAACTGCTCCAGAAGCTTGTTTTGCAGGCTGTGCGGGATCAGGCGCGTCACCCACGCGATAGTGACCAGCGGGACACCAACAGCCGCCGCTATGAGCGTTTGCCGCTCCCGTCGCCAGCCCACGGCGGCGATGACAATCATCGCCGCTACCAGTCCCAATAACGCCCCGCGCGAATTGGCGAGGTAGAGCGCGAAGAGCGAGATGACACTGGCCCCACCCGCAATCCAGCGCATGCGTGGATCGCGCCCAAAAAGCGCCAGCGCCAGCGCCAGCGGCAGCGACAGGTTAAGATAACCCCCATAGGGGTTTGGCTGGTCGAAGGCGCCAACGACCCGCACGCTGGCGCCACCTGGCCCCAGCAGCCCGTAAGCGAAGATGTATTGCGCGCAGCCCTGAAGCGCTTCAGCCAGCCCGCCAATGATCGCGCCCCACGCCAGCCACAGCGCCTGCCGCTCCGTGCGAATGAAGGCCCAGGCGGAACAGACGACGATGAAGACCTCGCTCCACTTAATCGTCTCTTTGACGACTGGTGTGCGGGTATAGGCGCTGATGATGGAGAGCATGATGATCAGCAGATAGGCCAGCAAAGACGCCATCAGCGCCAGCGCCTGAGGCTGTGTGCGCCAGGTTTCGCGGAGCGTGCGGCGGATATCGGGTCGCCGGGCGTCGCGCACGCGCCACAACGAATAGATATCCAAAGCGATCAGCGCCCCGACGATCGCATCAGTCAGGGAAGCGCGCAGTCCCATGACATTCAGGGTCAGCGGTTGAGCGAAGCTGACTGCCAGCGGGGTGACATAGAGCAGCGCGCGCGCCGCCCGCTCGTGCGTGATGAAACCGCGCGCCGTGGCTACCCTGCCCGCGCTGGCTGACATAGACCTTCACGCTCCATCTCGACGCGGAACCAGGCGATGGTACGCCGGAGTCCCTCCTCCGGCGCGACACGCGGCTCCCAGCCAAGCGCCGCTCGCGCCTTCTCGATGTTGGGCCGTCGCCGCTCGGGATCATCCTCGCGCTTGGGCTCGAAGAGCAAATCGGAGGATGAGTCGCAGAGGCGGATGATGATATTGGCCCACTCGAGCACCGAATGCTCTTCAGGATTGCCCAGATTGTAGACTTCGCCAGTCGTGCCGGAAGTAAACAGGGCGCGCATCAGGCCGTCCACCAGGTCATCCACATAGCAAATGCTGCGGGTCTGCGAGCCATCGCCATGAATTGATAGCGGCTTGCCGGTGATGGCCTGGGTGATAAAGTTGGGAATCATGCGGCCATCGTCGAGCTGACTGTTGGGTCCGTAGGTGTTGAAGATGCGAACGATGCGCGCATCTACTCCCATCCTGCGAACGTATTCCATGGTGATCGTTTCGCCCAGCCGCTTGCTCTCGTCGTAGCAGGCGCGTACGCCAATCGGATTGACGTTGCCATAGTACGTCTCGACCTGGGGGTGTTCCAGCGGGTCGCCGTAAGCTTCTGATGTTGAAGCGGTCAGCAGGATCGCATTGTGCGCCTTCGCCAGATCGAGCAGGCGCATCGTCCCCTCAGTGTTGACGCGAATCGTCTCAAAGGGATACATCCAGTAGCCGACGGGGCTGGCGGGGCTGGCGAGCTGGAAAATCGCATCCACCGCGATATCGAGCGGCTCCGTCACATCGTGGCGGAGAAACTTGAAGCGTGGATTCCCCAGGAGTGGCGCGATGTTGCGCTCGGCTCCCGTCAGCAAGGAATCTGCGCAGATGACGTCATGCCCTTCATGTAGCAGGCGCGCGCACAGGTGGGAACCGATGAATCCCGCGCCTCCAGCGACCAGGACCTTCAACGCAACCTCCAACAACGGTAGTGGTTGATGAGACAGGCGTTTTGCTACGTTTGGATTATCTCGTTCATGAAACGCTAGCGCTCCGCGATTGCGACGGCGTCAGCCTCACTGTCACAGCGTTAGCGTCATTAAGATCGCCGCCCGATCCGGCGCGCGGCGATCTCTGAGTCCCATTCTAGCCTTATGCGCGTTGGAGCGCAACCGCGCCACACATACCGGCCAGACGCAAGCCTGTCTCATTCGCCCGAAGCCAGGGACTCCAAGGTGCTGATCGCCTGGCGCAGCCGGCTCAGCGAGACCCCGCGACCCAGCGTCTCCATTGTCTCAAAGAGAGGCGGCGAGACGGCGCGCCCGGTCACGGCCACGCGCAGACTGGAGAAGAGTTGCACAGGCTTCAGGCCTAGCTCCGTCACCAGATCGCGCAGGCGCGTCTCCATCTCTGCCGCCACCCAGCCATCCAGGGACTCCAGGATAGCGAGTGATCGCCGTAGGCCGTTGAGCGTGGCGCTGGCGTCCATGTTCTTCGCGATGAGTGTTTGCGCTGGATACTCCAGCGTATCCACGAAGAAGAAGGAGGTCATGTCGGGAGCCTCAGCCAGCGTCTTCATGCGCTCCTGTTCCAGCGCCAGCACGCGGCGGGCGTAGTCGCGCTCAATCGGGCGCGTGACGCTGTCGGGCAGGCCACCCGACGCCTCTGGGCGTTCCAGGAATGGCAGGGTCCGCGCCAGCAGATCGTCTAGCGAGAGCTGGCGGATGTAGTAGCCATTGAACCAGAGAAGACGCCCCTCATCATAGCGCGCTGGGGCCACACCGACACGCTCAAGGGTAAAGGCCGCGATCAGCTGCTCACGCGAGAGAATACTCTCCTTGTCGTCATACGACCAGCCCAGCAGCGCCATGTAATTGAACAGCGCCTCGGGAAGATAGCCACGCTCGCGATATTCCAGCATGGGGATGGCGCTCTTGCGCTTGCTCAGTTTCATCCCGCCCTGCGGCTCCAGCACATCAGGCACATGCGCGAACACCGGCGGCTCCCAGCCCAGCGCCTGGTAGAGGATGACGTGCAGTGGCGCGCTGGATATCCACTCCTCCGCGCGCAACACATGGGTGATGCGCATCAGGTGGTCATCAATCACGTTGGCGAGATGATAGGTTGGGTAGCCGTCAGATTTGAGCAGGATCGCGTCGTCCAGATTCGCGTTGTCGAACTCGATGGGGGTCGAGCGCAGCGCGTCAACAACCGACGTTTTGCCTTCCAGGGGAGACGCCAGGCGCACGGTGTAACCTTGGCCCGCGCTCAAGTTGCGCGCGATCTCTTCCTCGCTCAGGTTGCGGCAGTGACGGTCATAGCGCGGCGGTAAGTGACGCGCTATCTGTGACTGGCGCACCTGGTCGAGCCGCTCACGCGTGCAGAAGCAGCGGTAGGCCGCGCCTGACCGGATCAGCCGCTCTGCATAAGGGGGGTACAGGTCACGACGCTGTGTCTGGAAGTACGGGCCAAAAGGGCCGCCTATCTCAGGCCCTTCGTCAATCTCCATCCCCAGCCACTTGAATCCCTCGATGACCGCTTCTACGGCTCCTGGCACAGTCCGTGCGATGTCGGTATCTTCGATACGTAGCGGGAACTGTCCTCCGGTGTGCCGGGCCAGCAGCCAGCTGAAGAGCGCCGTACGGTAGCCGCCGATGTGTTGCAGGCCAGTCGGGCTGGGTGCGAAGCGGGTACGAGCCGGAGTTTCCGAGCGGTCGCTGGTGGCGGCCGCTGGCGCAGGTGTGGTGATGGAGCCCTGTGGCATGCTACAACTCCTGAGGAAATTCTTAAGTGTGGAAGGGAAACACAGGGAGGACGCCAAGCGTCTAGTCCTGTGCGAGCGTGACAGTTCCCGCTTGCCCGAAGCGCCTGTCCCGCGACCTCACGCGCAGGCTGTCCGTTGTAGACCGTGAGCCGGTCACGAACGGAACGTTACGCAAAGGGGGCACATCCCTGAAGCGTTTCTGCGCGAGCGCGCATGTTTTCGCAGTGTATCCAGCCAGATAGTAGCCTGTCAAGCAGCGACCTGGGTTGACGTGGGGCCTCCCGTCAGGCCAGCCCATATAGATACGGTCATGGAGGATAGTCTTTGGACACATCAGGAAACACGCCAAACCCGGATGAGTCAGAGCGACGTGACGCGGGGATGGGCGCCAGCGACCTGGAGCCAGACCGTGGGAATCAGGCCAGCCAGCCTGACCCGGTGGACGAGCCGCCCAGCGCCGGACCAGACGCCGTGAATGGTTCCGGAGCGGAACCCGGCCCGGGCGTGACCGATGAGCCTGGCGTGCCAGCGCCGTATCAGCCGCCTTTCCACGTAGGGCCGCAAGCGCAGGCATCGCCGGTCACAGAACGCTCCAGACGCCGCCGCCGGTATGCGATGTATCTGCGGCGCGCCACACGCGCCCGCTCCGCCGCCCGCTCGATGACGTTCGCGCGCGTGACATGGGTCAGTGTGATCGCGCTGGGTATCCTGACACTGGCTGTACTGACGAGCACTGCGGGAGCAGCGGCGGCCTACTACCAGTCACAGGAAGTCTCTATCGCGGCGCTCGGTCGCACGGTCGCGGGTCGCGACAGTCTACGCATCTATGACAAGACCGGTATTCTGCTGTATCAGGTCAACAACGTCGGCGCGCAGCATAGCATCCCTATCGCCCAGATTCCAATCACGGTTGTCAATGCCACTGTCGCCATTGAGGACCACACCTTCTGGACCAATCCCGGTATTGACGCGACCTCTATTGTTCGCGCGGCGCAAGCGAACTTCTCGAGCGGCACTATCTCCCAGGGCGGCAGCACGATCACGCAGCAACTCATCAAGCAGAATATCCTGGGCGCGCATGAGACCTATACCCGCAAGCTGGAGGAAGCGATCCTCTCTGTTGGCATGACCGAGACGGGGACGTACTCCAAGCAGCAGATCCTGGCGATGTATCTCAATTCGATTGACTACGGCCATGAGGCCTATGGCATTGAATCAGCGGCCCAGGTCTATTTCGGCTACCAGGATGACCCGCGCACGGGCATGTCCGCCGCGCAGCGACTCGATCTGGCGCAGGCCTCGATGCTGGCGGGTATTCCCCAGAACCCGAACCTCAATGATCCCATCGCGCACTTCGCTACGGCGCGCGCGCGTCAGCGTGAAGTGCTCAATGACATGCTGAAGTATGGCTACATCACCAAGGAGCAGGCTGACGCGGCCTGGGCTGAGGCGGGTAAGCCGGGCTTCTTCAGCAATATCTCAACCGCTGCGCCGAATCTCGCGCCAGCGTTCGTCTACTTCGTGATTGACCAGCTTCAGGCGATGGTCGCCTCGGGGCAGTTGGCGCTGGGGCGCACTGGCCTCAACGTCTACACGACGCTGGACCTCAACCTGCAGAACTTCACGCAGGCCGCGATGAAGAAACATCTGTATGGCAATGACCGCGATGATTATGGCGGCTACATACGGAATGATAACCTGACAAATACCGCTGGCATCATGGTAGACAACGCCACGGGTGGAATCCGGGTGATGCTGGGCAGTGTCGACTACTACAGCACGAAGATCAACGGCGAGTTTAACGTTGTTACGTCGGGGTATCGCAGCGCAGGCTCGGCTTTCAAGCCGATGGTCTACGCCACCGCTTTCTCCAAGGGCTGGTTCCCGGCGATGACGATCTCTGATACCCCGACCATTTTCTGGGACGCGGGTTCGCAGAGCCAGTACAGGCCATCGAACTACGGCGGGACCTGGTATGGCGAGATCACCTTGCGCAAGGCGCTGCAGAATTCGCGCAACATCCCGGCGGTAAAGGTGATGCAGTACGCGGGAATCGCTGACGTTGAGCGCACCGCGATCCGGATGGGCCTGCGGACGTGGGAGGGCACATGGGGCCTGTCCTCAGTGCTCGGCACGCTGGATGTCACCCCATACGATATGGCCCAGATGTACACAGTCTTCGCCAACTATGGGCAGTTCATCCCGCTCTACTCAATTGACCGCATCACGGATAGCTCGGGCAACGTGCTGTACCAATACCAAGAGCCCCGGCCTGTGCAGGTGCTCACCCCGCAGGTCGCCTATATGATTACCAGCATGCTGGAAGATAACTGGGACCGCCAGCCAGAATTCAACCCCTGCACGCCGCTGTACCTGGATCCGCTCATCAGCCCTGATGGCCCTGACTTTATCCATCCAGGGAGATTCGGGCCGATTGGCACGAAAGAGTGTAGCCGGATCTACGCGAATCACGGAACGAGCCCACTCGCCTGGCCGGCGGCGGTCAAGACCGGCACGGCGTCGAACTTCACCGATGACTACACCGTGGGCTACACGACGAAGTACACGATGGCGGTCTGGGCGGGCAATAACAACCACTCACCCATGCATAACATTGACGGTGTCACAGGCGCTGCCCCAACCTGGAACCGTGCGATGCTCTACGCGATGGAGCGTGACAACCTGCCCAAGACCGATTTCCCCGTGCCGAGCGGCTTGCAGCGTGCGACATGGACCTCAAACGGCATCACATCCACTGACTGGTTCCTGGCAGGTCCGTTGCCCGCGAACAACACAGGCAGCACAGGAACAAATTTCCCGATTTGCTATCCGCCCAACTCCCAGTTCTGGAGCATCTGTCCATCAGCGCCGCCGTCACCTTCAACACCCGCGCCTAGCGGCGCTGGAGCCGGTGGTGGTGGCGGTGGCGCTGGAGCCGGGGGAGGGCCGCCGAGACGGCCGGGCGGCTGATCCTCCATGCCCTGGCGCTGATAGCCTTCCATAAGCTGGGCCGGTTAACTTCCTGCCAACTTTTGGACAGCGTCGGCCTGGACAGCGCCCATGGTGGTGTGGTAGAGGTTCATCCATGGCAAATATGGCAAACGCGCCAATGAGCGGCGCGACACCGCCGGGCTTCACGCTCAGACCGGCCCGTCACGAGGATATTCCGGCGATCATCGCGCTTATGGACGCGATTGATGTGGTGTTTGGCAATGTGGTCCTGACGCTTGACATCGAGGACATCGCGAGCGAGTGGCGCAATCTGAACACCGAGACCGACACCTGGGTTGTCGTTGCGCCAGATGGCGCGCTGGCGGCCTATGGCTTGCTCAACGACGAAGGATTGGGCCAGTTTGTCGCCGATGGATATGTTCATCCGCAGTGGCGCGGGCAGGGGCTGGGCGCGCTGCTCCTCCGTCTGACCGAGACACGGGCCCGCGAACTGGTTGACGCTGCCCCGACCGGCGCGCGGGTCACACTTCTAAACTCCGTTCTGGCCGAGGATGACGCCGCATGCGCGCTGCTGGAGACGGAAAACTACACCCTCACGCGCGTCTTCTGGCGCATGCGTCTGGAGATGACAGAGCCACCTCCCGCGCCGGAGTGGCCCTCAGGCGTCCGCGTGCGGCCGTTTGAGCGCGGACACGACGAGCGGGCAGTGTATGAGGTGGTCGAATCCGCGTTTAGCGACCACTGGGGACACACGCCGGTTTCCTTCGAGGAGTGGCGCGCCCGAATGGAGCGGTACTCAACAGATCCGTCGCTCTGGTTCCTCGTCGAGACGGATGGCGGCTCGTTAGTCTCTGTGGCGCTGTGCCGCATGCGGCCCGAGCAAGGCTGGATTCGCACCATCGCTACGATACGCGAATGGCGGCGGCGAGGCTTGGCGCGCGCGTTGCTCTTTCAGTGCTTTGGGGCGTTCTGGGAACGTGGCCAGCGCTTCGTGGGCCTTGGCGTGGATTCCCAGAGCCTGACCGGGGCCGCTCACCTCTATGAGAGCGTCGGGATGGAAGTTGAGATGCGCGTCGCGACATACGAAAAAGAGCTGCGCTCCGGCGAGAATCTCGTCGTGCGCAGCCTGGAAGCATGAGGATTGAGGTGGGCGGCGAGGGATTTGAACCCCCGACCCTCTGCGTGTAAAGCAGACGCTCTGCCGCTGAGCTAGCCGCCCAGAACCACTGGAGTCGCGCGCTTCGCCGTGAAATGACATGACGCGCCAGCCATCGCTGAATGTTTCCGGGAAGTATTCCCGACCAGCGGCGCCAGCGCGTCACATATCCGCTGGAAGTGTATTCCAGCGACGGGTGCCCTCGAGTGGACTCGAACCACCACGCCCTTACGGGCACAGGCCCTCAACCTGCTGCGTATACCATTCCGCCACGAGGGCTTACGCGCCGTGACTCGCGCCCCAGCGCACAAAACAGTATATGAAGTCGCGTCTCCCTTGTCAAGAGGAAATTTAACCGGGGGAGTGGCTACAGTCAAGGATAGGCGAACTGAAAGACATGCGCGGGATACTCGGGGTGCTGTCGCCGGTAGAGTTGGCGGCGGTTCCAGGCATAGACCAACAGCTTGACCGTCAGATCGTGGTGTAGGTCGGCGTTGTCGCCTTCGACGGAGTGGGTTTGGCTCTTGTTGGGCAGCGCCTCATGCTGGCCCGGATAATAGGCCAGGTTGGTAGAGGCGGCGAGTTGATCGGAATAGCGCTGGCTGGCGGAAGGCGCGGCGTTGAGCAGCGATTGCAGCCGCCACAGCTCGCGGTCGGAGGCGACATCATAGGCGATGATGCAGCGCGTCACCCGGACTACCTGCGTAATGACGTACGCTCTTTCTCCCCTTTGATGCAGAGGCTCCAAGTTTAATGCGCCTTGACAGATCGCGACTTCCCGATCTATACTGTCTGTGTTACGCGGGAGTGGCGCAGTGGTAGCGCAATTGCTTCCCAAGCAATGGGTCGCGGGTTCGAATCCCGTCTCCCGCTCCGAAAAGACCCCAGTGATCTGGGGTCTTTTTTTAGTATGCGAAACTTCCACCTTTCCTTCTCCACCTCCTGCTTCCTTCTTTGGCGTCGTTGCCCTCTTCCAGGGGCCATCTTTCATTGCATCCAACGCTCCCACAGTATTGCTGAGTTCGTCGGGCGCCTTGGCTGCTCTGTGAGGAAGACACGCCAGTTCGTGACGTAATCGTAAACCCGGCGCCGTACAGCATGAGAGTGGCTGTAGCGCGCCCGCGCGCTTCGGGGAAACCGAAGGGACTTTCGGGCCCCGTGGCGTCAAACATGCGTATGGGCCACCAGGTCCAGGAAGCGAAGGCGTGTCAGACGGTCGGGAGATCTCTCGCATGGCGTGGAGAGATTCCCGCCGCGGAAAGCCCGACAAAAAGGAGGAGGCGACGTGAAAACCGTTGTTGGAATGTTCGAGAACAGTAAAGATCTCAACGATGCGATCACTGAGCTCATGAGACAGGGGTTCTCCAAGCCTGAAATCTCTGTGCTGGCTCGCAAAGAGGTGATCAAGGAAACTGGAGTGGATGTGGTGACCGGCGCTGAGCTTGGCGCGATTACCGGTGGCGTCGCTGGTGGAGTCGCTGGCCTGCTGCTTGGCCTCGGTGTGCTTGTGGTGCCAGGAATCGGCCCGATCGTCGCGGCTGGCGAGTTTTTGACCTGGGTGGGCGCGACATTGCTTGGCGCGACTGCGGGTGCGATCGGCGGCGGCCTGATCGGCAGCCTCACGGCGCTGGGGCTCCCAGAGCATGAAGCGCATGTCTTCGCCGAAGGGGTCAAGCGTGGCAATATCCTGCTCGTCGTGCGAACCACGGATGATCGCGCTTCGATCGCGAGCGATGTGATGCGCCAGTTCCACGGGCTGGATGTTGACGCCCAGCGCCAGAAGCTCGAAACGACTGGTTGGGTCCCGATGGAGGTTACGCCTGAGTCTGTTCCTGGGCCTTCGCTCGAGATTTCACCGGAGTCCACACCTGGTCCGTCAATCTAGCTAGCGTTCTTCACGAGTAACGGAGCGCGGGGTGGTGTCCAGTAACAGGCCGCCGCTTCGCGCTCCGACGCTATGGGCGCTGGACATCGGTACAGTAAGGAGCGGCGTATGCGACAGAACGCGCCTGTTTCCAGCGGTCGGGAGTCCGTAGCGGCGCGACGGAGCGACGGACGGACCGGCGCTTCCGGACGCGCGAAAGCGCCGGTCAGCGACCACCCGCTCGACGCCGC
Source organism: Chloroflexota bacterium (assembly GCA_021814145.1). Lineage (GTDB taxonomy): Bacteria > Chloroflexota > Ktedonobacteria > Ktedonobacterales > JADMIN01 > JAKAIY01. The sequence goes on along the minus strand of JAKAIY010000017.1, from coordinate 8,007 downwards.
GCGGCTCATGCGCGAGCTGGACGCAACGGCGAACGGACTGACCAGCGAAGAGGTCCGCCAGCGACTCGCGCGCGACGGCCCGAACGCTCCTGGTCGCGGCATGGGCTTTTCGGCCTGGCGGCAAGTGATCGCCTACATTACCAGCCCCTTGTTTATCATCCTCATTATCGCCAGCGCGCTCGCGATTGGCCTGGGCGAAACGCTCAATGGCGGAATCATAGCCACGATGGCGATCCTCAGCGTGATAATCAACTCGATCCAGTCCACCCGCTCGGAACAAGCCGCCAGGGCATTGCGCAGCGCCGTCGCGCCCACAGCCCTTGCGCTGCGCGATGGTGAATGGCGGGCGGTTCCGCGCGATACGATCGTGCGTGGTGACATCGTGCGCCTGGCGGCAGGTGATATGACTCCCGCCGACGCGCTGCTGCTTGACGCGCACGACTTGCACATGCAGGAGGCGGCGCTCACTGGGGAATCATTTCCCGTTGAGAAAAGCGCGGAGCCTGACCCGAACCCGCTACGGCCAATCACCGAGCGGCGCGACGTCGTCCTGCTCGGGACATCGGTTGTCAGCGGAGCCGCGACGGCGATGGTCTTCGCAACCGGCGACGCGACCGAGCTTGGAGATGTCGTCACGCGGCTTTCCGCCCGTGCGCCGGAGACCGAGTTCGACCGTGGCGTCCGGCAGTTCAGCTACCTCATTATGCGGACGGTCGTCTTCCTGGCGCTCTTTGCGCTGGTTGTCACACTGGCGCGCCAGCGTGACCCGTTTGAGGCGCTGCTCTTCGCGGTGGCGCTGGCTGTTGGCCTCACGCCTGAATTCCTGCCGATGATTACCACAGTGACGCTTGGCCAGGGAGCGCTGCGGATGGCGAAACGCCGGGTCATCGTCAAACACCTCGCCACGATCCAGAACTTCGGCAGCATGGACATTCTGTGTAGCGACAAGACTGGCACAATCACGGCGGGCGATATGCGGCTCATGCAAATAGTGGACTGGCGGGGTGAGGAGCGGACCCAGCCCCTGGAGCTCGGCTATCTCAACAGCGCGATGCAGACCGGCGTGCGCAGCCCGCTGGATGCGGCGATACTGGCGCGCCCTCCTCAGGACACTCCCCCGCTCTCGTCCTACACAAAGATAGATGAAGCGCCATTTGACTTTGAGCGTCGCCGCCTCTCGGTCGTTGTCGAGCGGGAAGGACGCCGCCTGCTGATTACCAAAGGCGCGCCGGAAAGTGTGCTGTCCCAGTGCGACTTTTATCAGGCGGATGGCGCTATCATCCCGCTGGACGAGGAGGAGAGGGCACGGAGCCAGGAGGTTGCGCGCGACCTCAGCGCGCGAGGTTTCCGGCTGCTGGCGGTCGCGTATCGTGAAGCGCCCGACCAGCCAGCCTATACCGCGCGGGACGAGATCCATCTGATCCTCGCTGGCTATCTGGCGTTCATTGACCCGCCACAGGAGGACGCGGGTGAAACCATCGCGGCGCTCAACCGCGATGGGGTCGAGGTCAAGATTCTGACAGGGGATAATGAACTGGTGACGGCGTATATCTGCCAGCAGGTCGGCGTCAATCCTGGCCGAATCGTCATGGGCGCCGAGATTGACAAGCTCGATCCGCAGGCGCTCGGCGCGCTCGCGGAGCGGACGACTGTTTTCGCGCGGGTGACGCCGGGCCAGAAGAACCGCATCCTGCTCGCGCTGAAGGCGCGCGGACATGTTGTCGGCTTCCTCGGCGATGGCGTGAATGACGCGCCTTCGCTCCACATGGCGGATGTCGGCATCTCGGTCGCGGGCGCGGTGGATGTCGCCAAGGACGCGGCGGAGATCATCCTGATGGAGCGCAGCCTGGCCGTGCTGCACGCGGGCGTGCTGGAAGGCCGCAAGGCGTTCGGCAATGTCATGAAATATTTGCTCATGGCGACCAGCTCGAACTTCGGCAATGTTTTCAGCATGGCGGGAGCGACGCTGTTCCTGCCATTCCTGCCGATGACTCCAACGCAAATCATCCTCAACAATTTTCTGTATGATCTCTCGCAGGTCACGATTCCATCCGATGCGGTGGACAAGTCCTATATCGTCAAGCCGCGCCACTGGGATATCACACTGATTCGCAACTTCATGTTGATCATCGGGCCAATCAGCTCGGTGTATGACTTTCTCACCTTCTTTATCATGCTGGCTGTCTTCCATGCGTCGGAGACATTGTTTCACACCGGCTGGTTTGTAGAGTCCCTGGCGACGCAGACGCTAGTGATCTTTGTCATCCGCACAATGGGTAATCCGCTCAAGAGCCGCCCCAGCCGGCCGCTCGCCATTACTGTGATCCTGATCGTGCTCATGGCGATGGCGCTGCCCTATACGCCAATCGCGCCCGACCTGGGCTTTACGCCGCTCCCAGCCGCCTATTTCATCTTCCTGATCGCGGCGGTAGCGACCTATCTTTTCCTGGTGGAAATCGTCAAGCAGCGGCTGATGCGCGAGCGACGCGGATAGCCTAGCCAAAGCGGGCCACCCATGAGGCCGCTGTTCACCAGGTCGCGGCCTGCCATGATATGCTGCTTGCGCGATAGGCGCGAGGAGCGCGCGGGGAAAGGGTGGCGCCAGCAGTGTATCTCAAGCGACTGGAGCTCCAGGGATTCAAGAGCTTCGCGCCGCGCACCATACTGGAGTTCAGCCCCGGCGTGACGGCGATTGTCGGGCCGAATGGGTCAGGAAAGTCCAATCTGTCCGACGCCATCCGCTGGGTGCTGGGCGAACAGAGTATGCGCCAGATCCGCGGCAAGAAGAGCGACGATGTGATCTTCGCCGGTGGTCAGGGCCGCGCGCCGATGCAGATGGCCCAGGTCAGTCTGACGCTCGACAACAGTTCTGGCTGGCTTCCCAGCGAGTTCGCCGAAATCAGCGTCACCCGGCGTAGCTTCCGCTCCGGCGAGAGCGAATATCTCAACAATGGCCAGCGCACGCGCCTCAAGGACCTGCTGATGCTGCTCACACAGGCGCGCATCGGCCACGACTCCTATACTGTCATCGGCCAGGGAATGGTGGACCAGGCGCTCAGCCTACGCGCCGATGAGCGCCGCGCGCTCTTCGAGGACGCCGCGGGCATTCGCGGCTTTCAGGCGCAGCGTGGCGAGGCCGAGCAGAAGCTTGCGCTCACGCAGACGAATATCGCCCGCTTGCGTGACATCACCAGCGAGATCGAGCCGCGCCTGGGTCCGCTGGCGGAGCAGGCCCGCCGCGCCCGCGAATACTCCAGCGCGCGCGACGAGTTGACACGCCTGCTGCGAAGCTGGTACCGCCGCCAGTGGGCCGATAGCCAGAGCGCGCTCGCCGCCGCTGAGAAGACTGAGCGCGATTTCGGCGCACGCATTCAGGCGCTCCAGGCGTCGCTCACGCAGGGGGAAGACGCCGCCCGGCAGGCGCGCGAAGAGCGTGAAGCCTTGATCGCCGAGGTCGGCGTGGTCCGCCGTGAGCGTGGCGAGGCATCAGGCCGGTTACAGACCACTGAGCGTGACCTGGCCGTTGGCCGCGAGCGGCTGGCCAGTCTGGAGCGGCAGCGGGCCGATCTCGACGGCGAACAGGAAGAGCAGGCCGAGGCCATTGAGGTCGCCCGCGCGCATGTTGACGCGGTGGAGGCGCAGATCGCCCAGGCTGACGCGCGCGCCGCCGCCACCGCCGCTGAGGTGGATAAGCTGGAGAGCGGCCAGCACACCGCCCGCCAGGAACAGGAGCAAGCCGAAGCCCGGCTGCGCGCCGCCCAGCGTGAGGCCATTCAGGCGCAGGCGCGGCTGGGCGCGGCGCAAACCGAGCTTGGGCGGCTCCAGAAACAGTTGGGCGAACGCAACAAGGCGCTGGCGACACGGCGCGAGGCGGTGACTCAGGCGCGCCGCAAGCTGGACGCCGCTATCGCGCAAAGCGAGCAGCGGAGCAAGGCGTTTGACGAGGGACGCCAGCGCGCTGAGGCGCTGGCCGCCGAGCGCGAAGCGCTGACGCGCGAGATCGCTGATGGTCAGGCGGAAGTCGAGCGGCTGCGCGCCGCCGTAGCCGACGCCGAACGTGAGCGCAAAGCGCTGGCTGACCGGCTCGCCCTGCTTGAAGAGTGGCGCCGCAACCTGGAAGGTTTCGGCGATGGCCCGCAGGCGCTCCTGCGCGCTGCGCCAGATGAGCGCCCCCCGATTCTTGGCGTCGTCGCCCAGCTTATCACCCTCACGCCTGGATTGGAGGCCGCGATTGAGGCCGCGCTTGGGCCATTTTTGCAGGCGGTCGTCGTCGCCTCGCCCGCCGACGCCCGGCAGGCGGCCGCGTGGCTGCGCGCGGGCAAGACCGGGCACGCTATCTTCCTCTGGAGCGATCCCACCGCTTCCCAGGCGCCCTCACCTGATGTCGTGGTGGATGGACAGGAGATCATTGCGCTGGCCAGTGACGTCATCAGCGCGCCGCCCCAGGCGCTAGGCGCGCTGCGCCGCCTGCTGGCGGACACGCTGGTTGTGCGTGATCTCCCCGCCGCCGAACGGCTCACCGCCCAATCCCGTGGGCACGCCGCCCCGCTTACATGCGTAACCCTGGCGGGCGAGGTAGTCAGCCCGCGTGGCTGGATGCGCGGTGGCGCGCCCGCCGCCAGCGGGTCGGGAAGCGCCAGCGAAGCCGGAACGCTCGGTCGCGAGCGCGAGCTGCGGACGCTGCCGGTCGAGATCGAGCGCCTCACGCTGGACATCGAGGACGCCCGCGCCCAACTGACCGACGCTTCCGCTGCGCAGGCCCAGCGCCGCGCGCGCGAGGATCGCCTCAGGAAAGAGGCGCAGGCCGCCGACGCCCGCGCCCAGGAACTGACACGCGCCGTGACCACCGCCTTGCGTGAGCGGGAGCGAGCCGAGAGCGAGGCGCATCTGGCGGAAACTGTCGCCGGGCAAATCGAAGCGGAGGCGCAGGGCATCGAGCAGGAGGTCAGCGCGACCATCGAGCGGGTAGCCGAGCAGGAGGCCGCCCAGCGAGAAACTATCGAGCAGGTCGAGGACGCGCAAGCGGAGGTAGACGAGATCGCCGCCCGCAATCGCGGTCAGCTCGATGACCTCAACCGCGCCCGCACAACCCTGGCGCTGCGCAAGCAGGAGGTGGCGGCGCTGACCCAGCGCGCCGAGCAGGTTCGCGGGCAGCTACGCGAGCTCGAAGCGCAGGTCAGCCGGCGGGGCGAGCGGCTAGCAGCCATCCTTGCCCAGCGGGAACAGCTACTCGTCGCGACGAGCGAGGAAGAAGCGTCTATCCAGGAGCTGCGCGAGCATGTGCGCTCGCTGGGCGAGGTCCTGCGCCGCCATGACGAGCGGCAGGCGGAGCTGGAACGACAGATCGGCTCGCTGGAGCGCGGCCAGAGCGCCGAGCGGCAGGAGCTAGCCCGGCTAGAGGTCGAGTACCGCCGCGCGATCGTTGACGCGCAGCGCGCTCGCGACGCGCTGGAGGCGCTGGCCCAGCAGATTCGCGATGAGCTCGGCGTTGAGGACGACACCGATCCCCTGCCCGCAATCACCGGGCATGCGGCGGCGGTGGGTGACACGGTGGAGCTCTCACCCGAAGAGCTGGGCCGCATGCGCCGCCAGATTGACAGTCTGCGCGGGCGGCTGAAACATCTTGGCGCGTATGATCCTGAAGCGCCGCAGCAGTATGAAGAAGTGAAGACGCGCTACGACTTCATGACCGGACAGATACGCGATCTGACCGACGCATCCGCCAACCTTCGCCAGATCATCAATGAGCTGGACGTGACTATGCGCCGCCAGTTCGTCGAGACCTTCCAGGCTGTCAACGAGCGCTTCCAGCGGCACTTCACCACACTTTTCTCTGGTGGCGCGGCGCGGTTGGAGTTGACCACGCCACGTCGCGAACCAGGCGATGAGGACGATGAGGAAACCGCGCTCGATGAGCCTGGCGTTCCACGCAAGACCAGCTTTGGCGGCATCGAAGTATTCGCGCAGATTCCCGGCAAGCGTGTGCAGGACCTCTCACTTCTCTCAGGTGGTGAGCGCGCGATGGTTTCCGTAGCGCTGCTCTTTGCCCTGCTGGAGACAACTCCGCCGCCGTTCTGTCTGCTGGACGAGGTTGACGCGGCGCTGGATGAGGCCAACGTGGTGCGTTTCTGCGATATACTCAAACAGCTAGCCGCGCGCACACAATTTATCGTCATCACGCATAACCGCGTGACGATGACCAGCGCCAGCGCGATCTACGGTGTCTCGATGGGCGCGGACAGCGTCTCGCGCGTGCTCTCAATGCGGCTGGCGGAGGTCCCTCTGTCACGCTGAGTCACCCCCTCCAGAAGGAGCGACCGCATGCGGGTAGGACTCGCGCGCATCCTCCGCGCCACGACGCTCGCGTTCGCGCTGGCCATCACGCTGGCGCTCAGCGGGCGCCCTGATGTCATACCGCGCGCGTCCGACGCGTTACAGACTGGACTGGTATATACGCAGTCCCCCTGTGTATCCGTCTCAACCGCGCCCAACACGTCCGCGCCGCTCATCACCCAGCTACTCGGTGGGACTGACGTGACATCCCTTGGAACGGCTTCCGGCTGGAGCCACGTCCGCATCTGGGGCGGCATGGAGGGCTATATCCCTACCAACGTGCTCGCCCCCACGCCGCCCGCCCGCGCTTCAGAGGGCAATTGCGTCTTCCCCGGCGTACCCGATCCTCAGGTAGATATCCTGCCGCACGATCCCGGGCCATTCCCCCTGACGGCGAGCGGCGCCACGAATGGCCCCGCGACGCTGTTCGCCTGGCCCAGCGAGAGCGCGGCGCCGGTCTCGGGACTGGCTGGAGGTGTGACAGTCAGCATCAGCCAGTGGGCTAGCGACGTGGGCGGACGACCCTGGTATCACGTAGCGGCAGTCGCGGAAACAGGCTGGGTGTGGGCGGGAAACATCCGTCTGTCGCAGCCGGACCCCGCGACGCACGAAGTGAACGGCAAGCCGGTGTGGGCGCCGGTCGCGGGAAAAGGCATGTGGTTCACCAATTACCTCACCCGACATGTGGATGTCACGAAGCTGGTCACCGCCGCGAAAGCCGCTGGACTCACGCATCTCTACGCCGAGGTCGCCATCACGCGCTATGGATTCTACGCGCCCATCTCGCTTGACCGCCTGCTCCCCGCGGCGCATGCGCAGGGCATCGCCGTCATCGCCTGGGTCTATCCCACACTGGCGAATGTCTCGGATGACATCCGCATGTCCGTCCGCGTGGCGAATTATGTGACGCCGACTGGCGACCGTCCCGATGGTCTCGCCACAGACATCGAGGAGGTGCTAGACAGTGGAAGCGTCTACACCTATGGGCAACTTTTGCGGGCGCTGCTCGGCCCGAATGAGCTCCTGGTGAATTCCGCCATGCATCCCTTCACCCATGCCAGTTATTCCTACGCCGCCGTCGCCGCCAGTTGGAACGTTATGGCGCCGATGAACTACTGGCACAGCCGCGCCGATCATGCGTACACCGCAGCGGAAGTCGCACGGTTCGTGACGATCTCGGTCGTCACCATCCGCGCGGCGATGCTGGCCGCGGGTGTCTCTTCTCCGATTCCTGTCGAAGAACTGGGCCAGACGTATGACATGTATTCGGACGATGGCGCGGGAACCGCTCATAATCCCAGCGGGACAGAGATTACCGCCGACCTCCAGACGGCGCGCGCGCTCGGTTGCATCGGCGCCTCATACTTCGAGTGGCAGACCGCGACACAGGCCCAGTGGCAGGCGCTAAGCGCCTTCGCGTGGCCAGCCTGAGGCTCGCGCGATGCCGCGCTGGCAGGTGTTGACTCGCGGCTGACCGGCGCTCAGGCGGCGTCAAGAGTTAGTCTCAGGGCGCCGTGGCTGCTGGACATGGCGAGAGGGCATGCGCTTCCGTTGCTTAGAGCAACTTTCAGTTATCTTGAGCAGGCAGGGCGTAGCCAGCGTGGGCGAACCAGGCCATCGCGTCCTTGCGAGTGATCGCTTCGACCGCCAGCCCCACCGCCTGCTCTAACGCCT
>JAKAIY010000159.1 GCA_021814145.1 Chloroflexota bacterium | reverse complement strand
ATGCAAATGCAGGTCTGCCTTCGCCAGCGACGCCGCCTCATTGGCCCGCTCGCTGGCCATCCTCACCGTCTCCGTCAATTCCGCCTCAAATCCTTCACAATTCAAGGGGACGACCATAAAGGTCATCCACCCATCTGTTTTATGTTAACGTACCACACGCGCTGTCTCAACCCCCCCAGATGTCGCATGGGAGCCTACGCCAGCGCCGCCGGACCACGCAGCCCGTTCAGCTGGAACACCGCCAGCGGCTGCGCGCGACCCTTGACCACCAGCGGCTCAAGCGGGCGCATGAGCGCCAGGTCGCCACAGGCGGCGCACGTCTCGGCGCTGACCAGAATCTGGTTGGCGCTGGCGCTGGTCTGAAGCCGCGAGGCGACGTTGACGGTATCGCCGATGGCGGTGTAGTTCTGCATGCGGCCCGGCGCGCCAATGTTGCCCACCAGCGCCGGGCCGGTATGCACGCCGATGCCATACTGCGCGCGCATCTGTGGCTGGCCTGTGCGCTCGCCGGCCTCCTCCAGCGCCTGGCGCATCGCCCAGGCGGCGCGCACCGCGCGGATAGCGTGATCGGGCTGGAGGAGCGGCGCGTTGAAGATCGCCATCAGGGCGTCGCCGATGTACATCGTCAGCGTGCCTTCCTCGTCCCAGACGGCGCGGGTCAGCAGGTCGAGGTAGTGGTTGAGCATGCTCACCACCGCGCCCGGCGCGAGCTGGGCGGCGATCTGGCTGAAGTTGCGAATGTCGGCGAAGACCACACTGATCTCGCGCGTCTCACCGCCGAGGTGCGCCGCCGAGGGGTCAGCGAGCAGCTGGCGCACGACGGCGGGATGCACATAGCGCCCGAAGATCTGCTGGATCTCGCGTGCCTGCCGCTGGCTCCGGCGCAGCTCGGTCAGGTCCTCCAGCGTCAGCGCCGCGCCCGGCGGCTCAGCGCCCATCTCCTCGCCTTGCGCCGCGTCTCCGCGCAGCGGCGTCACATTCAGCCGCAGCGAGACTTCGCCGCGCCCGGCCAGTTCGCGCGTCAGCTCGTAGCCCAGCGTCGCCGCGCGCTCACTCACCGCCCGCCGCAGCGCGCTCGCTAGCACGTCATCCGCCTGGGGATCTTCCGCCTGCCCGTCCGCGCCAGCTAGCGCCTCCACCAGCGCCCCGCCGATCACGGCATCCGGCGCACGGCCCAGCATGCGCTCCGCCGCCAGGTTGAGCGTCGTTACGCGCCCATCCGGATCAGTCGTGATGACGCCGCTGGCGATGGACGCAAAGACGTTCTCCATGAACGCGCGGATGGCGTTCAGCTCATGGATGTTGGCGCGCAGGTCGCTGACCAGCCGCGCGTTCTCGATGGCGATGGCCGCCTGGTTGCAGAACGCCGCCAAAAGGTCGAGACTGCTCTGGTCGAAGAGCCGCGCCTCGCGGCGGCTGTCCACATACACCACACCGACGCCGCTCCCGCGCGTGAGCAGGGGGGCGCACATCACCGAGCGGATGCCAAAGCTGACGACGCTGTAGTTCAGCCGCAGCCGGTCATCGGCCTGCGCGTCAGTGGTCAGCAGCGGCGCCCGCGTGGTCCACACCTGATCCACGACACTGTGGCTAAGCGCCAGCTGGTCTTCGGTGACGGGCTGTCCGGCGGCGTCGCGTCCGGCGGTGAAGCGCAGCGCGCTTTCCGCCGCGTCCCACAACAGGACCGCCCCGCGCTCGGCGCGCACGACCTCGATCAGCAACGCCATCACGCGCCCCAGCACCTCATCGAGATCGAGCGAGGTATTAAGCTCCTGCGCGATGGTATAGAGCGTGGCCAGCCGCTCGCGCTCGGCCCCAACCGTGCTCCAGTCGCTGCCAACTACCCGGGCGGATTCGCGCAGGTGACGCAGGTCAGTGTCAAGCCGACCCAGCCGCTGGTCAGCGTTGCGCGCCAGATCGAGCGCCTGGATCAGCAGCTGCGTGCGCGGGTCAGTGGTGTCGCTGGCGAACGTCCCTTCAACGAACGGCTCCAGCGCGCGCGCGTGGCGATGCATCGCGGCGGCCAGTTCACCGATCTCGCGCTCCAGGCTGCGCATCGCGTCCTGGCCACGCTGCCACGCGGCCTGTGACTCCGCTGGCCGCGTCACGGCGAGCGTGGCTTCCAGCGCGCCGCCAGCGACCACCACAGTAGGCTCCTGCGCGATGTCCCGTCCTGTCCCGCCGGACTCGCCGCTCGCGCCCTCCGCGCTGACCCGCGCGTCATCGCTCATCGCTCGCCTCCCGATCAGGGCTACAGAACTAGCTCTCGCTATAGTGTACGAGATGGAAGGGTTGAAGGGAGCGTCATGGCTTCCCCAGACCCATCTCTCCCAGCCAGGCGGCGGCGCATTGACCGCGTCACGGCGGGCCGCGTACACTATCCTATTATCGCCCGGCGGTAGAGAAGCGCAGCGCGCGCCCGTCTCTGGCGATGCGCGGGCCGGGCTGGCGAAGCTGGGCGGGCGCCAGCGATTGAGCCGTTTTGATGATGACGGGCCAGCAGGCTCTGTGGGAAGGGGTGTGGCGCGATGGAGACTGAAACGACCGCCAGGCGGCGCGCGGAGCCTTCCATCGCCAGCCATCCCGATGCGATGACCACTGGTGTTGACGCGGATGTAGCGACCACCCCCGCGCCAGGCAGGACGCCCAGTTCCCACGCGCGCCGCGCCGCTGGCCGTGGACACGCGCGTGAGAGCGGCGTTACCGGCCTGGCGGAGCGCGCGCGCCTCGCTTCCAGCAACTTCGCCACCCCACTGCTCGACCCATTGCTCAACGCGCTTCCCGCCATGCGGCACACCTTGCTGAACCGCGCGCTGGATGACGCGCTCCGCGCGGCGGGCGCTCAGCTTGGCGCGAGCCTGGCTCCGAGCGTGGTCCAGTTCTGGATCGCCGATCCGGGCGTGTGGGGCGGCGAAACGGACCGTGTCGGCGGGCTGGAGCTATTCCCCACACTGCGCGCGCGCGTCACCGTCACCGCCGCGCATGTGGAGAGCGCCACAGTCGGGCTGGGTGAGGAGCCCAGCGGGCAGGCGGCGGCGCTGCCGCCAGGCGTCACCATTTCCCGCGAGGCTATCGCCACCGACCCCCTGATCGAAGAAGTGGCGTCCGCCCGCCACATGGTCATCCTGAACGACGCCGATACGCATGCGCTGGCGCGGGCCTGGTTGCCACGGCTGCGCGATGTCTCCGGCGGAGCGCCGCCCAGCGCGACGGTGATTGGCTCACTGCTGGCGCTGCCGCTGCGCGCGCGAGGGCAGTTCCTTGGCGTGATGGCGGTCGCTTCCCGGTCACAACTGGCGCCGCGCCAGCTCACCGCGCTCCAGGAGCTGGCTGATCTGGTGGCGCTGGCCGCGGACCGCGACCGGCTGCTGAGCTACTCCCGGACTCAGGAGGCACTGGCGCAGACGATGGTGCGCAACGCCCCGGTGGCGATGGCGCTGCTGACGGGCGCCGATCACGTCATCGCGCTGGCCAATCCAGCGTTCTTCGAGCTGCTCGGCGTGGAAGAAAGCGCGCTGGCGCTGGGCCTGCCGCTGGCGGATGTGATCCCCGAAAGCTCGCAGCGCCTCTCGCTCGCGTTACGGCTCGACGCGGTCTATCAGGGATCGGAGCCCCAGGCGATGGTCGAGCTGCCCATTACGCTGGCGCGCGGCGTGACCTACTGGAACGTCACCACGTCGCCAGTGATTGGTGAAGGCGAGGCCATCGGCGGTGTCCTGGTGGCGGCGGTGGATGTCAGCCGGCAGGTGGCGGCGCGCCATCGCGCCCAGGAATCCGCCGACGTGGCGCAGGAGCGCATCGCCCAGATGATCGCGCTCCACGACACATCGCTGGCCACCGCCAGCCAGCTTGGCGCGGACCCGCGCAAGCTGCTGGCCAACATTCTGCGCCGCTCGATCAGCCTGCTCGAAGCGCAGGCCGGAGTAATCTACGCCCGCGCGCCGCGACGCGACGAGCTGGAGGTTGTGGTCTCGCAGGGGCTGCGCGCTGACTACACAGGCGCTCGTGTGCGCATGGGGCAGGGGCTGGCCGGCAACGTCGCGCGGTCGGGCCAGGGCCGCGTGGTCGCCGACTACCGCGCTGATCCCGAGCAGGCCGGCGTCTATGATGGTGAGAGCTTCACTGCGGTTATCTCCGTGCCACTGGTCCACCACAATCAGGTCGTCGGTGTGCTGGATGTGCTGGACGACGCCGGCCGGCGGGTCTTTACCGACGATGACCTCTGGCTGCTGGAGCTCTTCGCCGCGCAGGCCGCGCAGGCGATGGAGAACGCGCGCATGTTCGTCGAGCTGGAGGCGGCGCTGCGCAAGCAGCGCGAGCTCGACCGCATGAAGGATGATTTTATCGCCAACGCCTCTCACGAGTTGCGCACCCCCCTGACAGGCGTGAAAGGCTTTCTTGAGCTGCTGCTGAATTATCCCGCCGCGCAGGCCGACCCGCTGATGGCGGAGTTCATCCAGCAGGCGGCCAGCTCGGCGATGGAGCTGGAGGAGATCGCCGAGCGGCTGATCCAGACCTCGCGGCTGGATACGGGCATGCTGAGATTGCGACCCGCGCCCACGCCGCTGGCGGAGGTGATCGAAGAGTCGCTGCGGACCTTCCGCGCGCTCGACGCGGCGCAAGGCGGCAACCGGCAGATCGAGCTGGATGTTCCGGCTGAGGTAATGGTGATGGCCGACAGGAGCCGGCTGAAGGAAACGCTGGACAACCTGATCTCCAACGCCCTGAAGTACAGCCCCAACGGCGGGCGGGTACGTGTGCTGTGGACACCCGCCATCTTCGAGCCGCTGGACAGTGAGGAGTTCGAGCCGCCTGAAGCGACGCCCGCCACCGAAGAGCGCCCGACGGTGATTCTCCACGCGCTCTCCGTCGCGGATGATGGCGGGGATGATGGCAACCCTGACCACGATAATGACCCGTGCGCGCCTTCGCTCGCGGTGGTGGAGTCGGCGCGGCGGCGCGGCTACCATGCCGTGCTGGTCTGCGATGAGGGCATGGGCATCCCCAACGAGGAGCGTGGACATCTTTTTGGCCGCTTTTCCCGGCTGGAGTCAGCGCAGACCAGCCAGATTCGCGGCGCGGGCCTGGGCCTGTATATCTGCCGGCAGACCATGCGCGCGATGGGCGGCGACGTCTGGCTGCATAGCAGTGAGCCGGGACGGGGCAGCGTTTTCGCCCTCGCCCTGCCCGACGCCGGCGATCTCTCCGGCGAGGATGTATGACCTCGTGGGGCGTCAGCGACGCGCGCGCGATCAGATTGCGCCTCCGGCTGGCGCGCCGCTACGCCCTGCGTGACATCTCCGTTCCCTTCGATGGCCTGCCCCATCCACTTACAATCGCCGCGCCCGCCGACCCCGACGCGCCACTGGACGAGATGGCGGCGGAGCAGGCGCGCCACACAGGCAGGCGGGGCGCGCCAGGAGGCGCGGGCGGCGCCAGCGGATCGGGCGCGGCGGCGTTCTCAGCCCGCGCAACCATCGCGGAGGGCGCGCATCTGCCTTACTGGGCGCTGCTCTGGCCAAGCGGGCTGGCGCTAGCGGAGGCGCTGCTTGCCGGGCCGGAGGCCGTGCGGGGCCGCGCGACGCTGGAGCTGGGCTGCGGCCTGGGCGCGACGGCGGCGGTGGCGTCCCTGCTCGGCGCGCGGCTCACCGTCAGCGACCTTTTCCCCGACGCGCTGCTCTTCGCGGGCTATAACGTCCTACGCCACACGGGCGGCGTTCCCCGGCGGCTGCTGCTGAACTGGCGCACGGCAGCCGGGCGCGCCGCGCTGCTGGCCGCCGCGCCCTACGAGACGCTGCTCGCGGCGGATGTGCTCTATGAGCAGGACGACATCGAGCCGCTACTGGCGCTCGTTCCCGCCCTGCTCGCCCCCGGCGGCTCGTTCTGGCTGGCCGAGCCGGGCCGCCGCGCCTCGCACGCCTTCGTCGAAGCCGCCCTCGCCCACGGCTGGCCCCACACCGCCATCACCTACCAGCGCGCCTGGCCCCCCGACGGTGACACCGTGCGGGTGAGCGTGCGCCAGTTTGTGTTTTGAATCACGAGGGCGCATACATCAGATACGGGTGGCTTGGTCGTGGCTGGCGGCGGCGATATGGATACCATGCGGAGCCCCACCTGTTCAGCGAGCGCATGGTTCAGATTGCCGCGCGCCGGCGCCAGCGTGATCGTCGAATGGCGCCAATCATGGAACACATCTTGCGAAACGTTCTGTACGCGATTCGCCATGATCTGAACGCAGTCGCCAGGAAACCGCTGCTTCTGCTCGGCCTGCTGCCCGCTGGAAAACATGAGGAAGTTAATGAGCGCGCCACTGTCGCCACAAGCTCAGATAAATGTCGGCGAAGCCTTTGGCTTCGTCTTCCGCTCGCGCAACTGGTTCGGGCGTCTCGCGGTCGGAGCCCTCTGTCTCTTGTTTTTCTGGCTGTTCTTCATTCCAGTCTTTATCTTGCTCGGCTATTTCGTGGAAACCGCGCGGACTATCAGCCGTGGCGAGCGTGAACTGCCGCCCTGGTCCAATATTGACCAAAAGCTGCGAGAAGGCTTCATTCTGGCTGTCGTGCTCTTCATCTGGAATTTGCCCGGATCGATTCTGTCTTCCTCAGGAGGTGGCTTGCATTGCGTGAACACGACCTCCTGCACCTACACCCCCAACGTCCTCGCCCCACTCGGCGGGCTTTACTCGCTGCTTCTTGGCTTGCTGACGGCCGCGATCTGGAGCCAGTTCCTGGAGGGTGGCTTTGCGGGCGCCTTTGATTTTCGGGCTATCTTTCGACGGGCTGGCATGCAGCCGGGAATGACCGTCATCGTCTGGTTGATGACTATCGTGGCTGGCATCATTGGGGCGCTCGGGGTGATCCTGCTCGTGATTGGCGCGCTCTTCACCCTGCCTTACGCCTTCGCGGTCAGCGCCCACTTATACGGCCAGTTCAAGCAGTTGACGCAAAGCGCGACCACGGCCCCAACTGGCTAACACCCGCACTCCCTCGCCAGGCGCGCTACAGACCGCGACGCCGCTCAGCGCAACGTCCGCGGCGGATTCCGTAATGTCCACGAGCGCCGAATCGCGGATAAGCGATGCCAGGAATATGTCGCGCTCATCGCGGGGTAGATAGCGATCAAATTTGGGGCGGCTGAGAACGGCTCGCAATTCGTTGAGCAAATCCAGTGAGGTAAGGATCGTTCCCTGTTCTCCCGCCCAGGTCAGCGCCTGAGCAGGGATGGAATTGGGTATGAGAAGCCCACTGACCAGCGCGTTGGTATCAAAGACACAACGCAGCTCAGGAGGCTGACTCATCCAGAATCTCCTGCAAGATTTCCGGCGTCAGGCCACGTTCTCGGGCGCGCTCGCCGAGCATGCGCATGACCTCAGTGAGCGGCGGCGTTGAGGTTGGCGCCGCGAGGAGTTGCAGGGCAAGCAGCGCCTCCAGTTTCCGGCGCTCTTCGGGCGAGGCGGCGTTGAAAATGCGCGCCGCCTCTTCGCCGACGCGAATCGTGATGGTGTCTGTTTCCATGCTGCGTTCTCCCTCCCGCGCGCTTGCCGCACAGAATAGCCCTTGCCGCATTGTACGCGCCACAGCGTCATGCGGGCAAACGCCATCGCTCCCTTTTACCCCGCCGCGCCGCCCGACGCCGCCGCCTCGCGCTGGGGGCCGACGATGACAGGCAGCAGCTCGCGCAGCTCGCGCAGGAAGGCGGTCTGGCCCTCGGCGAAACGCCGGCGGGGCAGGCGCACCTCGCCAAGCTGCACGCGCACGTCGGTCTTGTAGCGCTTGTAGAGCGCGACACGGTCGGGGGCGATGGTGCGCTTGAGCTTGATCGTCACCTCGCCGTCGCGCGCGCTGAGGCCCTCGACACCCAGCGCCGCCGCCTCGGTCTTCAACTGCGTCACCGCCAGCAGGTTCGCCACAGGCTCTGGCGGCGGGCCGAAGCGGTCGGCCAGCTCGGCGGCTATCGCCTCGGCCTGCTCGGGGCGCTCCAGGTTCGCCATCCGCTGGTAGACATTCATCTTCAGCGAGCGGTCGTTGATGTACTCGTCGGGGATGAAGGCGTTGACTGGCAGCTCCAGCGCCACCGGAGCGAGCCGCTGAACCGTCTCCGGACGCCTGCCCTCCATCTCGGCGATGGCCTCCGAAAGCAGCCGCGTATACATCTCAAAGCCCACGGAGTTCATGAAGCCCGATTGCTCGGAACCTAGCAGATTGCCCGCGCCGCGTATCTCCAGGTCCTTCATCGCGATGCGGAAGCCCGCGCCCAGCTCGGTCGCCTCGAAGATCGCGCGCAGCCGCTTCTCCTGCACCGGCGTCAGCTGCGCGCCTTTCTGGTAGAGGAAATAGGCGTACGCCTGGCTGGAGCTGCGCCCGACGCGCCCACGGAGCTGGTAGAGCTGCGCCAGGCCAAAGAAGGCGGCGTTGTTGACGATGATCGTATTGGCGTTAGGGATATCCAGCCCGTTCTCAATGATCGTCGTGCAGACCAGCACATTCGCCTCACCTGACGAGAAGTCGAGCATCACCTGCTCCAGCTGGTCCTCGCGCATCTGGCCGTGGCCGACGACGAACTTCGCCTCCGGCACGAGCCGCCGCAGCCGGTCCGCCAGCGCCTGGATGCCCTTCACCCGGTTATGGACGAAGAACACCTGGCCGCCGCGGTCCATCTCCCTCAGAAGCGCCTCCCTGACCAGTCCGTCGCTGTACTCGGCGACAAACGTTCGAATCGGCAGGCGGTCCTCCGGTGGGGTTTCCATCGTCGTCATGTCCCGGATCCCCGCGAGCGACATATGGAGTGTCCGCGGAATCGGG
>JAKAIY010000158.1 GCA_021814145.1 Chloroflexota bacterium | reverse complement strand
ACCGCCAGTGGACGCGGGCGCGCCACTGGACATACGACCGGAAAACTACACCTTCGTTCAGGGAAATGTGTTGGAGCGCGTTCCCTTCCCTGATGACAGCTTCGACTTCACCCATCAGCGGCTGCTCGTGCTCGCCATCCCGCGCGACCGCTGGCCGGGCGTGGTCGCGGAGCTGCTGCGCGTGACGCGGCCTGGCGGCTGGGTGGAGCTGGTCGAGGGCGGTGATGTCTATGGTCCAGGCGCGGCATGGGACCAGCTACGCTCCTGGGGCAAGATGCTGCTCGGCGGACAGGGAATTGACGCGGGCGTGGCGCGCGAAGTCGGCCCGCTCCTTCAGGGCGCGGGCGCGGCCAACGTATCCGTGCGGACCATCACCCTGCCAGTTGGCAAGACTGGCGGCCACATTGGAGCGATGGTCGAGACGAACACGTTCTCCGCGCTCGGTGGGTTGCGCGCCCCAATTGTCAGCCTGGGCATCGCCAGCGGAGACGCCTTCGACGCCACTATTGCGCAGGCGCATGAGGAGGTCGCGCGTGGCGGCATTACACTGCCGTTTTTCGTCGCCTGTGGGCGGAAGCCCTGAGCGCGCGGCGCCGACTTCACCCAGCCACCAGCCGCGCCCGCAGCGCCGCCAGCGCGGCTGGCAGCTCACCTACGCCGCTTACCGTGATGTCGGCGCCGCGCGCACGGAACTGCCCGGCGCTGGCGCCATCGCCAACCGCGACCGCGATGACCGCTGGCAAATCAGTCCGGTATGGCAGGACCTCCGCGCGGTAGCGCAGCGTCAGGTCCAGATCGTCACCTGTGTCGCCGGTATAGAGCGCCGCCTGCGCGCCCAGCTTCTCCACGGCGTAAACCAGCGCTTGGGGGTCAGGCTTGGTGTGCAGCGAAGCGGGGACGATCACGCCGAAAGGCGGGTGCGCCGCCACGCCATGCGGCCCATTGACGGCCCGCGACTCTCCGTCTGGCGCGATCAGTCGCAGCGCCTGCTCAACTTCCGGGCTGATCCGGCCCGTGATGACGCCGTAGCGCGTGATCCCCTGCGCCGCCAGCGCGGGGAGCGTCTCTGGCGGCAGCAGCGGCTCCTCCACGTGGGCTAAGCCTGGCGCGTCTGGCGCGTACTGAGGCTCGCGCCCGTAGAGCGTGCGCATCGCCGCCGCGCCCCAGTACAGCTCATCGTGGACCCAACGCGCCATTTCCCAGTCAGGCAATGCGCTCGCGGGGACAGTCGCGCGCAGCCAGGCGACACCGCCGCGCCCGGCTTGTGTCGCTGCCAGCGCGTCCGCCGCCCATGCCGAGAGCGGGCGCCCCGCGCGCGGATCGCCGCGCCACTCACGCAGCCGCGCTATCCAGAGGCCGGCCAGCGCGGGCGTCAGGTCCCAATCGCTATTGAAGCCGCCAGCCATCTTGAATGCCGTCACATCCTCCGGCGTTACCAGTGGGTCAGGCCCACCGGCCAGGCCAGCGTGAACGCGCACCAGGTACTCGGTCGCCTCGATCACGGAGCGGCGGTACGAGCTAGACGTGTCAATCAGCACACCATCAATGTCGAACAGCGCAGTATCCAGCCAGGCCGCGCTACCCAGCGCCGCGCGTCCCAGACCGGGTCGAAGCCAGAACATACCCACCTCATCGCCTGCGTCCACGGCATGACTTGCCTCGCGCATTCCGCGCGTACCCAGACTGTATCACCCACAGCCAGATGTTTGGCGAGCGTCCACACCAACGGAGTGTTACACTACAGCCACATAGCGCTTGCCGCGGCTGTGGCGCGATGGAGCTGGATTGTTCGCTTCGCTGGGGGCGGGATATGCGGGAAGAAATGGCTGGCTTGCTGACACGTCCGGCGCTGGAAGTCGCGGCGCTGACGCGCTCTGGCGAGGTGCGCAGCCGTGAGCTTGTAGAGGTGGCGCTCGCGCAAATCGAGGCCAGCAAGGACCTCAACGCTTTCACATTCGTAGACGGCGAGGCCGCGCTGGCCGCGGCGGACGCGATCCAGCCAGGCGATCCGCGCCCGTTCGCTGGCGTGCCCATCGCGATCAAGGAGCTCAACGCGGCGGTTGGCCAGCCCTTCACGATGGGATCAGATATCTTCGGCGACTTTCGCGCGCCTCAGGACTCCTACACCACACGGCGGCTGCGTGACGCGGGGTTCGTGCTGATCGGACGCACCTCCTCGCCGGAGTTTGGCATCGTGCCGACAACGGAACCACGCCGTTTTGGCCCCACGCGCAACCCGTGGAACCGCGAGCGCAGCGCGGGCGGTTCGTCTGGTGGCGCGGGAGCGGCAGTCGCGGCGGGCATTCTGCCAGTGGCGCAGGGTAGCGATGGCGGCGGCTCGCTGCGCATCCCCGCCGCCTGCTGCGGGCTGGTCGGGCTCAAGCCCAGTCGTGGACGTGTCTCCGCTGGACCCGACCTCGGTGACAACATGCTTTCCTCAAATGGCGCGCTGACGCGCACTGTCGCCGACGCCGCGCATTTGCTGGACATCCTGGCGGGCTACGAGATTGGTGACGCGACCTGGGCTCCGCCAGCTTCAGAGCCGTTCGCCAGCGCGCTGACGCGCCCCCCGCGCTCCCTGCGCATCGCCTTCACTACCGTCTCGCCGCTGGGAACGCCCGTGGACCCGCTCTGCGTCGCCGCCACGCATGACGCCGCACGCCTGCTGGCGTCGCTTGGCCATATGGTGGAGGAAGTGACGCCGCCCGCCTGGCAGTCGGAGGAGCTTGAGCCTGCCTTCAACCGCGTCTATGCCGCCGGGATCGCCAGTGGTGTGCGCGCGGGCGCGCGCGCGACAGGACGCGCGCCATCGCCAGAGCTGGTTGAGCCGCTGACATGGATGTTCTACGAACAGGCGATGGGCGCAAGCAGCGCGGAGCTGCTCGAGGCCATCGGCGCCTTGCAGCGACATGCCCGCCGGATTGTCGCGTTCTTCTCCATCTACGATGCGCTGCTGACGCCGGCGCTGGCGCAGCGCCCGCTCCCGATTGGCTACCTCAACACCCAGAGCGCCGATCCAGCGGCTGAATGGCGCAAGGCGGCGATGTTCACGCCATTTACGCCTGTCTTCAACGCCACCGGGCAGCCCGCTATCTCCCTCCCGTTGTTCCATGGCGAGGATGGCCTGCCGCTTGCGATTCAGCTGGCGGGACCGCCCCTGGGCGAGGCGCTGCTGCTCTCACTGGCGGCGCAGCTTGAGGCCGCGCAGCTGTGGGTGAATCGGCGCCCTGGCGCCGCCTGATGATTGTTCTCATCCATTTCGCGGAGGCGCGCGCCGTCCAGCCGCCGGGCGTGTATAATACTAAGCCTGACAGTACACAGGAGAGCCTCGCCGCGCGACCGCGGCGCCGCGCAAGCGTGATGGCTTTCCTTCCAGCGCCGGCGGCGGTACTGGAGACGCGTACCCCGATGAGGGGGACGCGGGCATGGCCGGCGCATGATTACCGTCGCGGTTGATTAGCGCATGGGCTGGGGCGTCGGAGGGGCTCCAGTTGACGAGGTGGGGGCTGTTCGGACTGATCAGCGGGGAGCCCTCAGGGCGTGGCCAGCGCCCTTCTCAAAGGCCGCGGGCAAATACGGCGGGTGACTGCCGGGACAGGACGCGACCACTGGCGATTCATGAGGAGACACACACCCTCTATGTGTGGAATTGTTGGGTATGTGGGCTCACAGAGTGCCACGCCCATTTTGCTCGATGGACTCGAGCGTCTTGAGTATCGCGGCTACGATTCGGCGGGTATCGCCGTAATCGCCAGCGATGGATCACTTCAGGTCACGAAGACCAAGGGCAAGCTTGCCGCGCTGCGTGAGCTGGTCGCAAGCGCGGAGCCTGTGGGGGTAGTGGGCATCGGCCATACCCGCTGGGCGACGCATGGCCGTCCCAGCGACGAGAACGCGCACCCCCACGCGGACTGTCACGATATGGTTACCGTCGCGCACAACGGCATCATCGAGAATTACGCGACGCTGCGGGCCGAGCTGGAGGCGTCGGGGCATATCCTGCGCTCCCAGACCGACACCGAGGCGCTGGCGCACATGATCGAGGATGAGTTGCGCCAGACGGACGATCTGGCCGAAGCCGTGCGAGCGACCCTGGCCCGTGTCACCGGCTCCTATGCTATCGCCGTCGTCAGTCGCGCCCATCCCGGGACGCTCGTCGGCGCGCGCATGAATGGCCCGCTGATCGTCGGTCTAGGTAAGGGAGAAAACTTCCTGGCTTCCGACATTCCCGCCATCCTGCGCCACACCCGCGAGATCATTCCGCTGGATGACGGTGAGATGGTCGAGCTGACGGCGGACAGTGTGCGTGTCATGACGCTGGCGGGTGTGGAGACGCGCCATGCGCCGACACATGTGGATTGGGACATCGAGGCGGCGGAGCGTGGCGGACATTCCCACTTCTTCGCCAAAGAGATTTACGAGCAGCCTGACGCGGCTCACAAGGCGCTCATGGGTCGTATCCTGACACGCGAGCCGGAGCCAGACCTGGCGCTGGACGCGCTCGATGGCCTACTGGCCTCAGGTCGGCTTGACGCCGTGCGCCGGGTGACGCTCCTTGGCTGTGGCACCTCCATCCATGCCGCGATGATCGCCCGCTATGCGCTGGAGCGCTGGACACGCCTGCCTGTCGAGGTGGCTGTCGCGTCGGAATACCGCTATGCCGACCCCATCGTTGGGCCAGAGACGCTGTGCGTCGCTATTACCCAGTCAGGCGAGACAGCCGATACGCTGGCGGCCACACGCCTGGCGCGAGACGCGGGCGCGCCTGTCATCGCCGTGACGAATACCGTCGGCGGCGCGGTCACCCGCCTGGCGGATGCGACACTGTATCTTCAGGCGGGACCAGAGATCAGCGTGGCGGCCACTAAGACGTTCGTCACAATGATTCTGACGCTTTACCTTCTGGGCGCCTGGCTGGGCCGTCAGCGAGGCATGCTGCCTGAAGCGGAGCAGCGCCAGATCCTGCATGCGCTGATGGATACGCCGGAGCTGATGCGCCGCACGCTGGAATCGCTGAGCGAAGGGCCGAACGCCGCTGCGCTGAGCGATGCCGTCACGCTGCTGAAAGACTGCCACAGCGCGCTCTTCGTTGGGCGTGGCGCGGGCTTCCCGCTGGCGATGGAGGGCGCCTTGAAGCTGAAGGAAATCTCGTATGTTCACGCGGAGGGGTTTGCGGCGGGCGAGATGAAGCACGGACCGATCGCGCTGCTCGACGAGGTGACGCCCCTGGTGGCCATCGCCACTGCCAGCGCAACCTACGAGAAGATCGTCAGCAACATTCAGGAGGCCCGCGCGCGCGACGCCTATGTGATCGCCATCGCTACCGAAGGCGATGACTCGATCCACCAGCACGCCGACACAATTATCACCGTGCCTGCCGCGCCGGAGGCGTTCACGCCGCTGTTCTCGGTGATCCCGCTGCAGCTGCTCGCCTATCACACCGCTCTGGCGCGCGGCTGCAACGTGGACCAGCCGCGCAACCTCGCCAAGTCAGTGACCGTGGAGTAGCGCGAGCGGGGCGCTGTGTGGTGTTGTGTACGCGCACAATACTGCTGGTCACCCAACAATGAAGTCGTCCACTGGCTGAGCGATGAGAGGGTGACGCCCGACAACTATGAGCGAGCGGGGGCATTGTCTCCGCTCGCTCGCCACTTCAAGTAGAGAGGCCCGCGACGCGCTCCGCTGGGCGCAACCTCCTACGGTTGCGCTCTCCGCAGCGGGCGACCGCTCGTCGCTGAGCGCAGACGGGACGCAGACGACCTACACCTACGACGGCGCGCACCAGTTGACCCAGGAGCAGAGCGGCGCGAGCGTCATCCAGTACAGCTACGACGCTAACCACAATCGGACCCAGATGACCACCAGCGCCGGGACAACGACCTATACCTACGACACGGCGACGGACACCGAACTGGTGAAGCAGGTGGACCCAGCGGGCAACGAGACCGACTATACCTACGACGCCAGCGGCAACCTGACCAGGCAGGTCTATGACCCCAGCACGGTGAATCAGACGACGACCTACACCTACGACGGCGCCAACCGCCTGACGGGCGTCAGCGAACCCAACGGGACGACCATCGCCTACACCTACACCGCCACCGGCCAGCGCGCCACGGCGACGGTCACGCCCAGCGGCGGCTCCGCGACGGCGGTGGACAATTACTACACCAATGGCCAGCTGATCTACCAGACCGATGGCAATCGCAATCTCCTCGCCACCTACACCTACGATTCCAACGGGACGCCCGTCAGCGTCGCGGTCGGCGCCGACCCGACGACCGCGCCGCGCTACTACTACGTCTACGACGGCCAGGGCAACGTCACCAACCTGGTGGACGACAGTGGCACCGTGGTGGCCAGCTACGCCTACGACACGTGGGGCCATCCCACCAGCGCCAGCGAGAGCATCCCCAACGCCAGCGGCTGGACGAACCCCTTCCGCTTCAGCGGCGAGTACGGGGTCTTGTACGACGCCGCCGATGGATTATATTGGATGAGCGTGCGGGCCTACGACCCAACGGTGGGCCGCTTCATCTCGCGCGATCCGCTGGGCCGGGCGCCGCTGTTCTTCAGCGACCAGCCCTACGCCTACGCGGGGAACAACCCGGTGAGCAACGTCGATCCCAGCGGGCAGTACCGCGCGGCGATAACCCATGCGGGTATACAAGCCGAGGACTGGAAGGCGACCAACCAGCACATGGCGCAGGTGGCGCGGGTGGTCAACCATCGCGGGACGTCAGCATCGTCGACCAGCGGGGGAAGCTGTGGTGGCTGCCAAATCAAGACAGCGCAGACGGCTTCGCCTTCTCCGGCGACTGATGGCTATGGCTGTGAGGTTGGAGATCGAGCATGCGATACGCAGCGACTTGCCTTGGATGATGGGAAACTATGGAGTTACATCGCGATTGCGCTAACCGCCATTGGTGGAGCAATTGCATTATTGGCTGGCATCCAAATATGGCTGATGCCCATCGCGGCGCTCTTCATTCCTGCGATAGCGGCGGCTGCGGTTATTTCTGCTGCCTTTAATCGCCAGGGAGCATATGCGCCAGGATGGTTCACAGACGCAAACTTGAACGTGTGGATTAAGTCGGATGTTGGAACAGCGCTGGCATTACTCGCTGCTGCAGGAACGGCGCTAGGGTCTGTTCTTGTGCTGACAGGCGCTGGCGCTCTCTTTGGCGTAGGAGCAAAGGTACTCGCGGTGCTAGAGACAGGCGCATTCGCCGCCCTGGCCTATGATATGCTCCGGAGGGAAGAGTATGTACTGGACACCGGAACGCTCATTGCGCCGTACTAGAAAGATGCTGTACTAGAAGGGTGATGAGCATTACAGCTACTCTCCGTAGATAGCGAACCAAGAGAGAAAGGCAGACCATGCTCCTGCACTATCTGTCATCACCATTAATCCTTTTAGGCGGTGTAACCATGGTTGGCGCCATCGTAGTAACGATCATTGGATGGAAACGGGCAACCACGGGAGCACAGCATCGCTATTGGGCTGCATTCTGCGTGGCAGTGATCGGGCTGGGGGTATGGGAGATATGTAACGGGATATCCGTAAGTGTACCTGAGGGAACGACGTTGGATACTATCTTGAAACTGGTCATGGCCATAGCAGCCGGAGTGATGTTGGTGGCGCTGATCATGGGACTACGATATGCGGGGCGCATCAAACAACGTGCTAGTCCAACCTCGAACTAACACTAGGCTGGCAGAGTGTACGACTACGTCTACGACGGCCAGGGCAACGTGACCAATCTGGTCGACGCGTCGGGCGCCATGGTGGCGAGCTACGCCTACGACACGTGGGGCAACCCCACCAGCGCCAGCGAGAGCATCCCCAACGCCAGTGGCTGGAGCAACCCCTTCCGCTCAGCGGCGAGTACGGCGTGCTCTACGACGCTTCGGACGGGCTGTACTGGATGCGCGTGCGCGCCTACGACCCGACGGTGGGCCGCTTCATCGCGCATGACCCCTTGGGCCGCGCGCCGCTGTTCTTCGCCGACCAGCCGTACGCCTACGCGAGGAACAATCCGGTAAGCAACGTGGACCCCAGCGGGCAGTACCGTTCAGGCGGCGCTGGTTCCACGGTGCGGGAGTCGCCCGCGTGGACCGTTATATGGCGACGAATGGTGGCTATAAACCACCAAAGCCTAAGGCGCCGCGCGTGACGTCGCAGAACCCACAAATGGTCTGTGACATGCAGTGCCGATCCCCGTGGCGCAGGGGATCGCGCGTGGAGCAGCGGCAGACTTCAATAATACGTTCAATTCATCCATGCAAAGTGCCTTCGGGGCGTTCTTCTTGACTTCTACGATGGCATTGGCGTTCAATGGTTCGGATATCGCTGGTGGTATCATGGAGACAATAGACGCCTTTATCCAACATAATGTCACCGCACTCGACGCCATCAATATCTTTCAGATGGCATTTTACATTGATACCATAGCTACACTCGCCTATGGGGTCGTTGCCTGGGTTGCAGAGGAGTTCGTATTTGCGGAACAGGCAGGTCAGACTGCTGCTTATTGGAGCAATCCCCCGAATCTATCGAGTAGAGCGGGATGGTTTGGCTTTGGTGTTGCGTTGCTGGGAACGTTGCTTACTGGGTTGACGCTTATTCTCGCGGGTAATCCTGCCACGGCAGGATTCTGCTGGGTAGTGGGAGCGCTTGCCATCGGCTTTGATACAGCGCTCTTTCAACTTGTGCCCCGTGTAGACAACTATATCGATCAAGAGGATAATGTATTTGGCTATAAGCCGTCGTATTGAGAGTAGCCTCACCTTAGCGCGATAGTGTCCAATTGAGTGTGGGGATTTGAGGTCGGTTGACGAGATCGGCCAGCAGGTGATTCTCATCGGGTAGATGAAGAACCCGTTCGAGGAGGATCACGGCATGGCCGACGAGACTAGCATGGC
>JAKAIY010000157.1 GCA_021814145.1 Chloroflexota bacterium | reverse complement strand
CAGCGGCTGGCCGAGCGCGATGGTGAGCAGCAACGCGGCGGCCTGAATGCCCACCACGACCGCGAGCGCCTTCGCGAGCGCCCGCGGGCCCCGCTGGCGCAGCAAGGTAAAATCAATTTCCAGCCCGACAAGGAACATCAGCAGCAGGAAGGAAAGCTCCGCCAGGCCGCTGATAAACGGACCTGGGGCGTGGGCGTCAGGAATGAAGGTCGAGACGAGCGCGCCGTAGAGCGCCTCGACGGGCGCGGTGAACCAGCCAATGCGCTCGCCGAGCAGCGGCGCGGCGAGCGCGCCAGCGGCGATCAGCAGCAAAATCAGCGCCTCGTGTGTCGTCATCGGCGATTCACCCTCTCTGTCTCGCGGCGGTGTGTTCCGCCCCACGCCCCTCTCTGGCTCCGGGAGCGTATCAGGGCAAACTAAGACCAACCTGAGATGAGGGTATGACAAGCTTACGTGATTGACGCGTGTTTCGCGGCGTAGTGTTGGGTAATGGATTCATCGCAGGATGAGAGGAGGCGATAGCGCATGCGTCACCATGATGTGAGCGTTTCTCCGCGGCTCGGTGATCTCAGCCCGCGCGAGAAGGCCCGATTGCGCTGGTCTGTGGCGATTTTCGCCCTGGGGACTGGGACACTTGTGTGCGCATACCTGTTCACCATGCTCGCGGTGGACTATGCGTTTGCGCGATACCGGCCACCTCTTACCTCGCTCTACGCGGGCATAGGCGTTTATGTGGTGTACGCCGGGCTGGCATGTTCCCTTGGCGGCGCGCTCCTGTGGTGGTCGTATATCGTCGTCGGTCGCAGCGTCACCGCGGTTGACGGTGGGTTCGTAGCAGTCATATCACCGTTCGTATCGGTTCTGATCGCGTGTGTCATCCTGTTCGCGCTAACCCCATTCACCGCCTCTCGCCCCATTCCCGAAGGAGATGATCCAGGCGGATATGTCTATATAGTGAGCTTCATACCGGCGCTTGTTTTCAATCCCGTGGGATGGGGCGCGCTCCTTGTGCTGGCGACGTGGGGCGCGCTCTTTGGCGCGTGGTTGCGCCGGTCGCTTGATAAGGAGCGCGATGCCGCGGCGGAATCCAGCGAGTGACCTTACCCGGCCGCCGCCTCGCCAGGCCCATACGACGGGGCAGCGGACCGCGAGCGGACGCGCTCCGGCCAGGTATAGACATTGAGGCGCTCGCCGCGCACAAAGCCCACCAGAGTCACGCCGCCCGAGCGCGCGAGGTCCACCGCCAGGCTGGAGGGGGCGGAGACAGCGGCCACCAGGGGGATACCGGCCGCCAGCGCCTTGAGGACGATCTCGAACGAGAGGCGCCCGCTGACCATGAGCGCGCGGCCCGCCAGCGGCAGCGCGCCATCCAGCAGCGCGCGGCCCACCAGCCGGTCCACGGCGTTGTGGCGGCCCACATCCTCGCGCAGCGCCAGCAGCCGTCCCTCAGCGTCGAAGAGCGCCGCGGCGTGCAGCCCACCCGTGGCGTTGAAGACACGCTGGCGCTCACGGAGCAGATCGGGCAGGCGGTAGAGCGTCTCCGGAGCGATGGCGAATCCCTCGCGCGAAACGGGTGGCAGCAGGGCGCAGGCGGCCTCGACCGTCGTCTTGCCACAGACGCCGCAGCCGCTGGTGACGGCGAACTGGCGCGAGTAGCCGCCTTCGCGCGCCCGGCGGGCGATATCCGCCCGCTCCGTGGTCACGACCTCCAGGATGTCAGGCGAAGGAAGGCCATCGTTATCGAGGCCGGGACGGATCGCCACCAGTTCCTCACGGCGGGTGAGCAGGCCCTCGCCATAGAGAAATCCGGCGGCCAGCTCATCATCCAGGCCGGGCGTGCGCATGATGACCGCTACCGTCTCCGGCGTCGGGCTGGCGGACGAGCTGGCGCGGACCTCCAGCGGCTCCTCCACCGCCAGTTCGTCCACCGCCACGTCCGCCGCCGCGCCACGCCAGCGCGTCACCTGGACGGTGACCTGGCGCAACGGGTCGGCCACCGAGCGGACAGGCGCCTCACCGCCCAGCGGTGAAACGGGAATGCTGTCATAGGTCATGTTCCGCCTCCTTCGCCGCTCGCCAGCGGGCATGCTGTCGCGTGGGCGCGCCGCAGCCAGGCTGGCCGGACGGAAAGAGCGCGCGCTCGATGAGCGTGGGAGCGCGTCCGGTGAAGCGCCCATCGGACAGGTCGCGCTTGCGACAGACGCCGAGCGTGTCGGGCATGGCGCGGGTCGCGAGCCCTCATCCATCAGGATACACGCCCCGCGCCCCTCCACGTTTGTATCATACGGCATGACGGCGGCTGCCGCCCGCGCCGCCTTGCGGCTATTCGCCCTCGTTGTCCCACATCAGGGGCAGAGAAGTCATGATGACCGTATCCCGCTCCGCTTCCCCCTCCGCTTCCCCGGCGCCCGCCGCTTCGCGCGCCTCATGCTCCTTGCGGATGATCTCGCGCAGCGCGGCCAGGCGCCGCTCCAGGCCCTCGCGCGTGAGGTTGTTGATCGAGACCATCCCTAACTGGCGCTGATACATGAGCTCGTCGAACGCCGCGTCATCCATCGCCTCATAGCGACGCGCCGCGCGGGTCAGCAGCCGCGCCACCGTCAGGTACATGCCAATGATCAGCGCCTTGCGGTCGCCTGACGTCATATCCGCCTGCAACCGGTCAATCCAGTAGGGGTCATTGTTTGTCAGCGCCAGGAGCGGCGGCGTGACGCGGTAATACTTCTCCACATACGTTTCGCGCGGCTCCGCCCGTGGTGGGTCCACCACGCCCAGCTCGCGCAGGACGCGCATGTGGTGGTAGACATTGTTCGCGGTCAACCCCAGCCGCCGAGCGAGCTGCGTCGGCGTCAGCTCGCCGGCGTGGCCCAGCTCCATCAGAATCGCGCCACGCGTCGGATCGGACATCGCCTTGATGTACTGGCGCAACAGCGCGTTTTCATCAGCCATAGCGTCCCGCTCTATCCCTGTTTCTCTATTTCCCGCCGCCTCTCATGAGACACTATATCACCACCACGGAAAAACACTAGTGTATCACATGTTGACACCATAGTAACAATATAGTAGCATAGCTGGCGACGATAGAGAGATGCGCTACGATATGGCGCATCAGCCCGCGCTCTGAAGGGAGATCAACTATGCGCCGTTTCCGCGCCCTGCTGGCCCCGCTGCGCAGTCGTGACTTCACCCTCGTCTGGCTCGGCCAGAGCGTCTCGGGGATCGGCAGCGCCTGCTCAGCCATCGCGCTGGTCTGGCTGCTCGTCGGACTGACAAGCTCGAGCGTCCTGATGGGCGCCGTTCTTTCGGTCTCCTACTTCCCCACGCTGCTGCTGCTGCTCTTCGGCGGCGCCATCGTGGACCGCTACAGCGGGCGCGCGATCGCGCTGATCTCCGACGGCTTGAGCGCGCTAGCGACAGGCGCGCTGGCGACGCTGGTGACACTGGGCGTCATCAATCTGGCGGAAGTGTTCATCTTCTCCATCTTCTCCGGCCTGATTAGCGCCTTCTTTAATCCCGCTCTGGGCGCGCTCTACCCGTCCCTGATAGACCCGAAGCGCTACGACGCCGCCACCAGCCTGCGCCAGATGACTACCCAGCTCGCCAGGCTGGGCGGCCCGGCGCTGGCTGGCTACCTCATCGCGCAATGGAGCGTCGGCGCGGCGCTGGCCTTCGACGCCGCCACCTTCGCCATCTCATTCCTCACGCTGCTGGGCGTCCGCGCCCGGCGCGCCGCGCAGGCGCCAGGGGAAAGCGGCGCGGTGCCGCGTGAGTCGGGCTGGCGTGAGCTGTTTGGCGGCTTTCGCTTCCTGCGGAGCGAGCCGGGCGTGCTGGTCCTCATCCTGATTTTCTCACTCACCAACGGCCTGAACGATGTCGAGGAGGTGCTGGTCCCCCGGCTCGTGCGCCTGGACATGAAGCTGCCCGCGACCGCGTTTGGCTTGCTGGCGAGCTGCATGGGCGCGGGGGCGCTGCTGGGCGCGTTCGCCGCCGGCCTGATCGCCCCGCGCCTGCGACGGCGGGCGCAGGTGGTCTGCGGCTCGCTGGCCGTCTTCGGCATCGCCATCGCGAGCATGGGCCTCGCGCCGGGCGCGCTGGCGCTGGACGCCGCCTATGTGGTGATGGGGGTCTCTTTCGTCGTGCCTGAGGTCGTGTTCGGCGCCTTGCTGCAGCGCGTCATCCCAGCCGGAATGCGCGGGCGCGCCTATAGCCTGGTCGGTCTGCCGGCGATGGCGATGAATCCGCCAGGGCTGATCCTCGCCGGCGTCCTCGGCGATACCGTGGGGCCGCGCGCCGGGCTGTGGATTGGCGGCGTGGCTATCGTCTCGCTGGCGGCGGTGGCGCTGCTCTTCCCGGCTGTCCGCGCGCTCAACAGCCGCGTCGCGCCCGATGAGGCCGCCGAAGCCATCGCCCCAGCCGCCGCGCGGGAAGTCTGAGACACGACGGGGCGCCGCCGTCCGGTTTCGGAAGGCGGCGCCTCATCATCACTGGGCCGTCCGCCGCGCTCTACGGGGGAGGGCGGCGAAGGCGTCATCGCGCTAGCAGCCCTGCGCCACGTTCGCGAAGTTGTTGAGGTAGGTGTAGTAGCCCGCCGAGGAGATCGAGGGCGACTGGCGCGCGAACCAGGAGAAGAACACCTCGTCCTCCGGGTGATACGTCGCGCCTGACGGCATCTTCACCGTGAAGCCGTAGCCCACCACCGGGTCGCCAACTTCGAGGTAACTGGTGCAGCCGTACTGCGGGGCCGTTGGCGTCAGCCACGGGTCAACTACGTTGTTGACGAAGGGGTCATCCAGCCACTCCGAGACCTCATGGCTCAGCGCGTGGATGTCCTGGATGTAGGAGATCTTGTCGCCCGGATTGGCGGCGAAGATGCCAGGATCACTGTAGGCGGCGAACATGTAGGTCTGGATCTGCTGCTTGCCGGAGCCGTTGGTCGAGCTGGTGGCGCCGTGGTAACCAAGAACGCAGCAGTTGGATGTCGAGCCGATGTAGAGGAACGTGTTGTACACCAGGAATAGCGGCACAACCGTCGGTGAGACATGCATCGAGACCATCAGGTTCTGCAGCTGCGCCGAGAACCAGGAGTAGCTTATCAGGCCGATGCGCGCGCCCGAATGGCTGCCGACGATCTCAAAGCCCTGATTGCTTGGCACCGCGATGCTCACCGCTGGCGCCACCGTCTCGCTCAGCAGCACATGGTAGCCCGTGCCAACCTTGTTCCACTGCGCGCGCACGAAAGCGTCACCGACCTGCGTCACATCGCTCGGCTCCTGCTCCAGGCGCGGGGAAGGCGCGACGCCGGGATACGTCGGCGCGGCGCTGGCGCTCTTGCTGGCCTTGCCAATGTCGGCGGTTCCCTGGAAAATTGGCGAGGCGACCGTCGCGTCAACCTTCGACGAGCCCGCGAGGGTGGGGTCAACACCCGCCGGGTACGAATTGAAAGTGAAGTCCAGCGGAATGATCACGAATGGGACCGTTGTCGAGCTATCGGTCGCCGGATTCGCGCCAACCATCGAATACGGGTACGTCACGCCATTGGTCGGGTCCGTGAACGACGAGCCCCAGTTGGGAATCGTCACCGCATTCGATGAGATTGTCCCGGCGCTCCCATCCGTGAGGTATTTCGCTGTGCCGATGCCGTCGCCACTGGCGGCGGAGGCCTGCGCGGGCGCCGCCGCTGAGTGAGTAAAGAGCAGCGTGGCCGCCGCCACGAACGCCATGACAAGGAGCCAGATCCGTTTGCCTCTGGTCATCGTGCGGTCCTTTCCCTAGAGCGAGGGGGAATACAAACGCCAGATACATCACGCCGCCGGGTCTTTCCCCGGGCGCTCGACTGACCCGATGGTGTTCCACGATATAGCGCCTGAATAACGCGCGAGGATCAGGAGAGCGAGAAGCGCGGGGAAGAGGCGCGAGCGGTAGCGGTATCCGCGCCGCCAGCGAGCGCCTGATAGACCTTCTCGGCGCGACCAGGCGGGCAGACGCCGCTATGATAGTAGTTAACGAACGCGCCTGTGTCATGGGTTACGCATTTTCCCGGTCTTTCAGAAGCCAGGCGCGAAATCCACACAGGCGGGAACACGGCGGGCTGGCGCCAAATGGCTTGCGTGATTGTGTGATTCGCCGCCTTGCTGTACGTTAAATACCACTGGAAGCGGTCATGCGATGGCCGTGGATGGAAAGTCGCCAGCCTGAGGACCAGCTAGCGGGTGAAAGACCTGTCTGAAAGCTCCTGGAGACTGCTTCGAGCAGGTCACTGCGCCTGTGGTTGGCGTACCAGGGGGGCTTCTGGCAGCCTGTTCAGGATCATGCCAGCGCCCGCTCCGCATGTGAGGATGGTTTTCGCATCAGGAACCGCACTACGGCGCGGGCGCGTCTACCTTGGAGCAATCGTTGACCGGATTCCTGCCTTGCTGTATGCGCTCTCGCAATCGTCACCGCAGGTGGCGGGGGGAACGCGCTAGAAAGGTTGGTTTGCCCAGGCGCGGAGGGGAAGTCGGGCGCCCTCGCGGATGAGGACGTCCAGACTATCGAAGGTGAGACCCACGCGCGACATGGCGGGCGAAAAAGAGCGCGTCGCGGGAGCGCTGGCTCCAGGGCGCTGGGTGACTCGTTCGCGCTCTCATGTCACGAGTCTCTCTGGCGCGTGACCAGAGGGACGGGCGCACAAGGATTTTAAGGAGGCTATCCCAGCATGGCGAGTAAGAAACGGATCGCCTTGATCAGCGCCGCGTCGCTTGGCGTCGCGGCTGTTCTCGCGAGCACTTTTGTTTTACATGCCGGAACTGGCGCTTACGCCGCGACTGGCGGCAACACGAGCACGATTGTGTATCAGGCCAACCCGCCTGAAAAGTACGCCGCCGGAATCACCCAGACAAACGCCGCGTCCTACACGCCAAATCAGTGTCAGAAGCTCTATGGCCTCGCCTGCTATG
This sequence comes from Chloroflexota bacterium, assembly GCA_021814145.1. Lineage (GTDB taxonomy): Bacteria > Chloroflexota > Ktedonobacteria > Ktedonobacterales > JADMIN01 > JAKAIY01. The sequence goes on along the minus strand of JAKAIY010000157.1, from coordinate 2,115 downwards.
GACCCGCGCAGATTCGCGGCGCCTATAACGTTCCCGCCAACGCCACCGGCGCGGGCCAGACCATTGTTATTGTGGACGCCTATGGCAGCCCTACCATCCGGAACGACCTGCACGTCTTTGACCAGGCGTTTGGATTGAACGACCCCACGCTCAATATCATCTATCCAGGTGGCTCACCTGTCTTCAACTCCCTGTCGGGCAACGAAGTAGGCTGGGCTGAGGAGACGAGCCTGGATGTCGAGTGGTCGCACGCGATCGCGCCTGACGCGACGATTGATCTCGTCGTCGCGGCGAGCAATTCCGGCAACGTCCTCAACAACGCCGAGCAATACGCCGTCAGCAATCACCTTGGCAACGTCATGTCCATGAGCTTCGGCGCTCCTGAAGCCGCCATCGCTGGCGGTGGCAACAATCTCCAGCTGCAGCAGGCGCACGCGATCTATCAGCAGGCCGCAGCTGAGGGCATCTCGGTCTTCGCCTCGTCGGGCGATAGCGGCGCGAGCCAGGGCTATTCGACCGCCAACGCGCTCTACCCCGCCTCTGATCCCTATGTGACGGCCGTCGGCGGCACCGATCTGTTCGTCAACGGACAGGGAGCGTACGGCAGCGAGTATACCTGGAACGATAGCGACCCGAGCACCTGCCCCTTCGGCTGCGACTACGGCGTCTTCGGGGCGACGGGCGGCGCGCCAAGCGTGATTTTCTCCGCGCCCAGCTATCAGAACGCTCTGAGCCATCAGAGCATGCGCACCACGTCTGACGTGAGCTATAACGCTTCAGTCTACACAGCAGTGCTCACTTACCTTGGCTTCCTCGGCAGCAATAGCGGCTTCTACTTCTTCGGCGGCACGAGCGAGGGCGCGCCGCAGTGGGCGGCGATCACCGCGCTGATTGATCAGGCGGCCGGGACGCCAGTCGGGTTCCTGAATCCAAAGCTCTACGCCATTGGCGCCAACGCCAAGGAGTACGCGGCGGACTTCCATGATGTCACGGTCGGGAACAACGCCCTCTATGGCCCTGGCTTCCCGGCGGGTACTGGCTATGACCTTCCGACGGGCCTTGGCTCACCGAACGTCGCGAACCTGATCAGCACCCTGGCTGGCTGATACGCGGACCAGTCAAGCGCGCCGGGCGTAGAGGCGGGTTCTCTACACCGCGTGAAACTGGCTGGCGTCCCTCACTGGGGCCGTACTCCCTACACTGGGAGTACGGCCCCTTCCGTTTCGCGCGCGGCTGCAACCGCGCCCGAAGGAGGGTCCGCGCCATCAGCTCCCTCGGATAGGGACCCGCACAGGCGGGTCTCGTGGCGGCTTTGCCGCCTTTCGCGCGATCTCAATCGCTCGCCCCTCTTCACACTGGCGCCGACGCCACTCCCGCCGCCGCGCGCCGTTCCGCGAACACCCGCAACGTCTGCCAGCCATGCAGCGTCAGGCTGAGCGCCTGCGCGTCGCGATCCGCCGCCACCGTCCAGCGCAGTTCGCCGCTCGCCGCGCTTAATATACGCGCGCCGCTCAGTCCCAGCGGGCGACCAGCTCGCTCACCGGGCGGTGAGGGCGGCGCTGCGGCTCGCGCGCGGCGTAGCCCACGGGAATCAGCGCGTGCGGGATGAGGCTGGCGTCCAGTCCCAGCGCGGCGCGGGCGGCGTCGGGGCTGAACAGCGGCGCGCACATCCAGCCGGTGTCCAGCCCGATGGCGTAGGCGGCGAGCAGCATGTTCTGGACCGCCGCGCCCAGGCTCTGGATCGCCATGATCTCCTCGGCGCGCTGGCGCTCAGGGTCGGGGTAGCGGTCCAGGCCGTCCAGATAGAGGCAGGCCAGAATCAGCGCCGGGGCCTCGCGGATGCGCGCGCGCGACTTCGCCAGCCGCAGGTCAATCGTCGCGTCAGGCTGCCCGTCCTGCGCCAGAATCGCCCGCCAGTCGTCGCCCATCGCCGCCGCCAGCCGCTCCTTCGGCTCCGGGCGCGTCAGCACGGCGAAGCGCCACGGCTGCCGTCCGTGCGGCGAGGGCGCCCAGCGCGCCGCCTCCAGCATCTCCTCCAGCGCCGCCTGTGGGACCTCCCGCCGCTGGAACGCGCGCACCGAGCGCCGCCCGCGCGCCAGCGGCGGGAAGTCCGCC
>JAKAIY010000156.1 GCA_021814145.1 Chloroflexota bacterium | reverse complement strand
ATCCACTTCGAGATGGCGGAGGTAACACGCGCGCCATCCAGGGGGGAGACGGGAATCAGATTGAGCAGGTTCAGGAAGAAGCTGAAGTAGGCGAGCGGCAGCATGATTGTCAGGCCAAGCTGGGCGTAGAGCCACAGACAGACCACCCCAGCGACTGTCCCTGCGATAGGCCCAGCGATGCCAATTTCCGCCTCGTCGCGCACGCTCAGCGGCATGCGCCGCATGGCGACGAACGCGCCAAGCAGAGGGATAAAGACTGGCAGGCTGGCTGGTAGCCCCTTGCTGCGGATGATGACAAAGTGTCCCATCTCGTGGACAAAGAGCAGGATAATGATGCCCAGACCGAACTGCCAGCCGAAGAGCAGGGCGTAGGCGCCGAAGCTGGCGATAACGCTGAACAGTGGCAGCGCCAGCTTGATCAGCACGGCGACCTTCGAGATGAACCCAACAACCGCCGTTCCTGATGTCCGGGAGCGCGCGGGCCGCTGGGCGCCGGGCTGCGAGGGGTAGTCCCGCGGGTAGCCGGGATAGCCGGGATAGACCGGGTACGGTGCCGCCGCGCGGTCAGGTGATGGCGGCCACGATGCGGCGGGCGCGCCCCATTGGGGCGCGGTCGCCTGCGCGCTGGTCTGATACCAGGACGGTGGCGGTGGATACGCTCCCGGCTGTGGCCACGGAGCGGGATGCGGCGCCTCTGGGGGTGGTGGCCACGCGCCAGTCTGATACGCCTCTGGAGGTGGGGGATAGACCGGCTGAGGCGGATAGGGCTGATAGGGCGCGGGCCACGTTAGCGCCGCGGCTCCTTGACGCTGGTCGCTGTCAGGTCGCGAGCGCGGGCCTTCAGGTGTGTTCGCCCCGGGTTCCATTGGTTTCCTCGATTCGCTGGGAGCGCCCGCGTCATGGCTGGCTCACATCCCTTCGCCAGATTATACCGCCGCGACGGCATCGCGCACGAGCGGCGCCAGCAGATGGACGCCCGCTCTCAGTTGCTCCTCATTCAAGGCGCCAAAGCCGAGGAGCAGGCCGGAGCGGCTGCGGGCCTGGTCCTGATAGTGTGGGCTGAGTGGCGCGATAGCCAGTCCCTGCCCGCGTGCGCGCGCCGTTAGCGCCACGTCGTCCACTCCAGCGCGCAGGCCAGCGAGCAGGTGGACGCCGGCGTCAGCGGGGCCAATGCTCACGTAACCATCCAGCTCCTCACGCAGGGCGGCGGTAAGCGCGTCGCGCCGGGAGCGGTAGAGCCGCCGCACGCGGGCGAGGTGGCGCTCCAGCTCGCCGGACTCGATGAAGCGGGCGACAGCCAGCGCGTCGCGCCAGGTGGGATGGCGGTCGCTGGCGGCCCGCGCTCGCGCCGCCGGCTCGACCAGCCAGCGTGGCAGCACCGCGAACGCCAGCCGCACCGCCGGATAGAGCGCCTTGGCGAAGGTGCCGAGATAGATCACCTCGTCCCGGTCGTCCAGTCCCCGCAGCGCCTCCAGTGGCTGGCCTTCCAGGCGCAGGTCGCCATCATAGTCGTCCTCAACCACTGTCGCGCCCAGCCGGCGTGACCATTCGATCAGCGCCATGCGCCGTTCCAGCGCCAGCGTGACGCCGGTGGGGTACTGATGCGATGGGGTGACGATCAGCAGGCGCGCGGCGGATTCCGCTTCGCGCGGCTGTGTCTGGGGCAGCGCGTCAGGACGAATGCCATGGCCATCTACCGCGATTCCCTGGAGCGCGGCGCCTTCGGCCAGGAACGCGGCATGGAAGCCAATGTAGCCGGGATTTTCGACCAGCAGACGCTGCCCTGGCTCGACCAGTAGCCGCGCCAGCAACGCGAGGATCTGCTGCACACTGCTGGCGATCAACAGCTGCTCTGGCTCACAGCGGACAGCGCGCGAGCGGCGCAGCCAGGCGGCGATGGCGACGCGCGTTTCCAGCGGTCCGAGCAGCGTGTCCCAGCGCCCGGTGGATACGGCGCGCTCACGGGCTCGGGCCCGCCACTCAGCCAGCGGGTCGGCTGTGTCTTGCTGGGCGACGATCCGCCGCCAGCGCGCCCAGGGAAAAGCGTCCGCCGCGCCAGCGCCAGGATTGAAATCATGGGTCATTCCCGCGATCTCGCCAGCGCCAGCGCCCATCAGCGGGATGGCCTGAATGCGCCGCGCCCAGGCGGTGAGTGGGCGCGGTGGCGCTGGCGTGGTGGATAGCGCCGCGCTGGAAGCGTCGGAACCGGCGCCCGACTGGCGCGCGTCCTGCCGGGGAGGGATGTCGTCGGCGTAGCTCGCCAGGGCCGTCGCGACGTAGGTGCCCGCTCCCACCCGCCCGGCGACATAGCCCTCGGCGCTCAGCCAGTCATACGCCGTGGCGACGGTCAGCCGCGCCACGCCTAGCTCCTGGGCCAGCGCGCGGCTGGGTGGGAGGCGGTCACCCGCGCGCAGCCGGCCTGAGAGGATCGCCTCGCGCAGGCTGGTGTAAATCTGGCGCGTCAGGCCTTCGCTGGCGCGGTCGGTGCGGTCGAGGGTAATGAGCAGATCGAGCGCGCGGCGTCGCATGGTCGTCATGATTGGCCTTGTCTCACTTTGTCAGAATGGATCTTGTGGTAGTCCAATGCGCCTCTGTACCATACCACAGACGCGACAAGCGCGCGATAACCCCATGCGAAGTGACGCGGGAGTAGGCTGATGACGGTCAGGCGGGAGGCCGCGCGGGTAAATGCCGGCGCGGATGATATAACCGCGGAGTGGGAGCCGCTGGATGGGCTGGAGGCGCGGGCCGGGATATCGCCGCGCTCACGCATCCGCAGGCATGCTGAGCGCGCTGCTCCGGCGGAGGCGGAGAGCATCCTGCGGGCAGGCCGTGTGGCGCATGTGGCGTATGCGCTGGAGGGCCAGCCGTATGTCATCCCATTTCTTTACGATTACGCCGACGGGGCGGTGTACCTGCATGGCGCGCCCGCCAGCCGGACGCTGAAAACGCTGCGAGACGGAGTGGATGTGGCGATAGAGATCACCCTGCTGGACGGGCTGATCGCCTCGCGTGACGCGGAGTCCCATTCGGCGAACTACCGTGCGGTGGTGGTCTATGGCCGCGCTGAACGGGTGACAAACATGACTAAAAAGCGGGCGATCCTGGAGCGCATGACGCTGCGCTACTTTCCAGGGCGCACTGCGGGAACCGACTACGAGGCCGCGACGGAGAAGCAGATTCGCGCGCTGGAGGTGCTGCAGGTCCCGGTGATAGAGCTGGGGGTGAAGATGCGGGCCGGCGGCCCGCGCGGCCCGCGTGACGCTGACCCCGCCGCGTGGGGTACAGCCTATGTGGTTGAGCTTGGCGGGTATGACGCATGAGCGGATTGTTTCACCTGGCGCTGATGGGCGCCGCCCTTGGGCTAGCCTATGCCGCCGCGCCGGGCGCGGTGAATACCGAGGCGATGCGGCGCGGGTCGGCGCATGGCAGCGTGGCGGCGCTGCTGGTGGAGACTGGCTCGCTGCTGGGTGACGGGCTGTGGGCTGCGCTGGCGCTCATCGGGGTGTCGCTGACGGCGCGCTTCTGGCCAGTCCAACTGACGCTGGCGCTTACTGGCGGCTTCTTCCTGCTGCGGATGGCGTGGAGCGCGGGGCGTGATGCGCTGTTGGGGCGGCGGGAGACAGCGCCGGCCAGCCAGCGGGGCGAATTCGCGACGGGGCTGGTCTTCGGGCTGGCGAATCCGGTGGGGCTGGCGTTCTGGTCGGGCCTGGGCAGCGCGGTGGCGCTCTCAGGCGCGGTGGGGCTGGCCGCGCTGCCGTTCTTCGGCGGGTTTCTGGTCGGCGCGACACTGTGGTGCGGTGGATTCGCGTTGCTGGTCGGCTGGGGCCGTCGCTTGCTCAGTCCGCTTGTCCTGCGGATGATTGACGGCCTGTGCGCCTGCGCGCTGGGGTACTTTGGCCTGCGCTTGCTGGCGACGGGCGCGGAGCAGGTCATCCAGCGCCTGGCAGGGGAGCTGTGGAATACGCCGCGGCCCGTGCCAGTCCAGCTCGCCGCGCGGCTCTACCGCTCGACGACGATCTCGCCCTCATAGTAGGCGGCTGAGGAGCCGCCGCCCTGGCCGCCGCGCGCGCCGGCGTGGCTGGCGAGGAAGTTCTCGCTGTTGCGCCAGGCGTCGAACGCTTCACGCGACTCCCACTTCGAGACGGCTTCCAGTGTATCTTCGCCGCGCCACAGCTCGAAGGCGATGAACCCCTGGAAGTCCTTGAGCGACGCGGCGTTGCGATGAAACGCCTCGACCATGCGGTCCATCGCCTCTTTTGGCGCGCTGATGCGGTTGACGGCTATGAACATGTGGTAACACCCCCTCTTGCTCCTGGGTGGCTCCTTCGCGGCCACCGGGACGCCGTATCACGCCCGTCTGGAGTCTAGCGCCTGAGAGCGCGGGGTGGCAAGCAGGGAGCCGCGCCCAGTCATGCGAACCGGTCGGTGGCCCGCAATGAGCGTTCAGGCGCTCGCGAAAGGCGTAATGTGTCTTTCTGATCTGCGGGATCATCAGCCGGCGCGCTGGCGCTGCGCGGGTGGTCCTTGCTTCAGCCAGACGTTGGGGCTTGCGTTATAGAGGACAGCCGCGCCACCTCCGGGAAAGCCCGCCATGCTCCTTATTGATCTGGCTCCTCACCATTCCCTGCCGCTTCTTCCGCCTCGATCTCCGCGAGGAGCTTGCGGTCGAGCGGGGTGAGGTCGAACGCGGCGAGCAAGTCGGGGCGGCGCGCGCGCGTGCGGCGGAGGGACTCCTTGCGCCGCCAGCGGGCGATGGCGGCGTGGTTGCCGCTCAGTAACGTCTCGGGGACGCGCCAGCCGCGAAACTCCGGCGGGCGTGTGTATTGCGGATACTCCAGCAGCCCGGCGGTGTGCGACTCTTCCTCAGTTGAGCCGGGAGCCAGCGCGCCAGGCAGCAGCCGCGTGACGGCGTCCACGATCACCAGCGCCGCCAGCTCGCCACCAGTCAGGACAAAGTCGCCAATCGAGATTTCATCCGTGCAGAGATGCTCACGCACGCGCTCGTCCACGCCTTCGTAGTGGCCGCAGAGCAGCGTCAGGCGCGGCTCCGCGGCCAGCTCGCGGGCAATGGTCTGATTGAAGAGGCGGCCTTGCGGCGACATGAGGATGATCGGCCCCGACTCGTAGACCCGCTCGACGGCGGTGAAGAGCGGCTCGGGCTTCATCACCATGCCCGCGCCTCCACCGTAGGGGTAGTCGTCTACGATGTGATGGCGGTCGGTCGTGACATCGCGCGGGTTGTAGAGGTTGATCTCGACGATCTCCTGGGCGCGCGCGCGGGCAATGATGCTGGCGTCCAGTGGCCCCCGCATCATTTCAGGGAACAGGGTGAAGATATCTATCCGCATGCCAGTCGCTTTCTCGCGTCGTGCCATTATATCCAGTCGAGTCAGCTTACTCCGTCACGCCCTCGCGCTGCCAGCCGTTGCGGGCGAAGATGGTGAGTGTCTGCTGGTCACCGGGGACGTAGGTGACGATAGAGTAGTCCGATGAGCCGCTAAAGACGGTGATCGTCGTCCGCAGCGCCAGCGGACCCAGCCGCGAGTGACGCATGTGGAAGACGAAGCTCGGCGCGACCGCGACGCCGGCGTCCGATGTGCTGGCGATGCGCTGGAAGTCAGGCATGGCGCGCAGGCTACGCCAGAGCGCGCGGTATTCCGGCAGATAGGTCAGGCTGCGGGTGTTGTGCTTGAAATCGGCCAGCATGCGCCGCGCGAGCGCCTCCCACGGACGGAAGCGCGCGCGGTAGGTGGGATCGAAGACGACCATCATCAGGTTCTGGTCGTAGCTTGCTAGCACTGATTCATCCAGCTCGAAGAGCTCTGTCGCTGGGGCATTCCACGCGGTGATGTGCCAGAGCCGGTCGAGGCTGTGCGCCGGAAACGCGGTATTATGGACGAGCAGCGCCGCCAGCTCGCGCTGGTCGAAGAGGTCAAGCCGTTCGCTCTCATCCTCCATCTGCTCGCCAGTCAGCGCGGTGAAGGACTCCGCCAGCCGCAGGCGGTCAGGGCCACGCGCTTCCAGCGCGCGGGCCAGCGAGCGCGCGACCCGCGCGGAAGGCGCTGTGCGCTGGCCCGTCTCCAGGTGGTAGATGTACGTGCGCGAGAGCCGCGCAGCCCGGGCGAGTTGCCCCTGCGAGAGACCGCGCTTCTGACGCAGCTCGGCGATCAGCGCGCCGAAGCCCTCTGGCCCGGCGGGGGCGGATGGCGTCGCCGCGTCTGGTCTCTCCGCTGGTTGTTTTTGGGTCATGGCTCACGCGCCTCGCTCTCCAGCCTGTAGTCATCTCTGCGGACAAAGTGTTAGCCAGATGGCAGTATACGCACGTAAAGACGTTAGCTGGCAACGGCGCGCTTGTCAATATCAAGCGGATATACTGCATCTATCCCTTGTGTTTCTTCATCAGGCCCAGCCGTTCACTCAACGAGGAGTGCGCTCATGGATGACGCCACACCACATGATGCGCTTCCTGGCGACGCCACGCCCGCGTCGCGACCCTGGATAGCGCATTACTCTTCTTCCGTGCCTGCCAGCATCACCGTGCCGGAGCAGCCGCTGACGTGGCTGCTGGACGAGGCGGCGCGCACGTCGGGCGCATTCACCGCCATCGAGTATTACGGCGCCCACCTCAGCTACGCGCAGCTCGCCTCATTGGTGGACCGCTTCGCGCGGGCGCTGGTGAAACTGGGCGTGCGCTCTGGTGACCGGGTGTCCATCTGCCTGCCAAACTGTCCACAGTTTCCCATCGCGTTCTATGGCGCGCTGAAAGCCGGCGCGGTGGTTGTGCCGACCAATCCCCTGTATACACCGCCAGAGCTGGAGCACCAGCTTCGTGATTCTGGCGCGAAGGTGATTGTGCTGCTCGACCAGCTTTACCACAATCTGGCGGAGGTGCGCGCGAAGACACCCATCGAGCACGTCATCCTGACCAACGTCGCGGACTACTTCCCGCTGCCGCTCGCGCTGGCGTACCATGCGCGCGAGGCGATTACGTCGCGCCGGCAGGGCCACAAGCCCGAGCGAATCCCGCGCCATGACCCCAGCGTCCACGATTTCCGCCGCCTCATTGCCCAAACTGGCGGCCAGAGCCTTGAAGATTATCAGCTCCCAGCGCCGGCCGGGCCGGACGATCTGGCGCTGCTGCAATACACCGGCGGCACCACGGGCGTCTCGAAAGGCGCGATGCTGACGCACCGCAACCTGCTGACGAACGCCGTGCAATGCTGGACGTGGAACGAGCAGCCGGAAGGCTCGAAACACATCACGCTCTGTGTGGCCCCATTCTTCCATGTCTACGGCCTGACCGTGGCGATGAACCTGACGATCTACGCCGCCTCAACGATGGCGTTGCTGCCGCGCTTCACGGTCAAGGACACGCTGGACGCCATCGAGAAGTACAGGCCTGACCTGTTCCCTGGCGTGCCGACGATGTATCTGGCGCTGGCGCGCGAGGTCGAGCAACATAAGCGTGACCTGAGCTCCATTCAGGTGTGTATCAGTGGCTCGGCGCCTCTGCCCGCCGAGGTGCAACGGCGCTTCGAGGCGGTTTCCGGCGCGAAGGTGGTCGAGGGCTACGGCCTGACGGAGGCCTCGCCAGTCACGCACTGCAATCCGGTCTATGGCGAGCGGCACGTGGGAACAATTGGCCTGCCGCTGCCCAATACGGACGCCATGATTATCAATTCTGACACCTGGGAACCCGTCCCACTGGGCACGCGTGGCGAAATCGCCGTGCGTGGCCCGCAGGTGATGCGGGGCTACTGGAACAGGCCCGATGAGACCACCAAAGTCATACGCGATGGCTGGCTGCGCACGGGTGACATTGGCGTTATGGACGCTGACGGGTACTTTACGATCGTGGACCGCGCCAAGGACATGATTCTCGCCAGTGGATACAACGTCTACCCACGAGATGTCGAGGAAGTGTTGTACGCCCACCCGAAGGTGCTGGAAGCGGCGGTCGCGGGCATGCCTGATGAGTATCGCGGCGAGACGGTGCGCGCGTTTATCGTCGTCAAGCCTGGCGAGAAGCTGACGGTAGCCGAGCTGGACCAGTGGTGCCATGAGCGGCTGGCGGCCTACAAGGTCCCCAAAGAATACGAGTTCCGCGATTCGCTGCCAAAGACGCTGGTGGGCAAGGTGTTGCGCCGCGCGCTGCGCGAAGAGGCGATGGCGCGGGCCGCTGAGCCGCATGAGCCGGCGTGATCTGGCGCGCTGATAGACTATCGCGATGATTCTGGATAGAGGCGCTGATTCATTGCGCGAGGCTGGCGCGAGACGCGCAGGCGAAAGCTGGCCCGCGAGAGGAGACGAAAGACGATGGTAACTGAAGCCAGGGCTGATTCCGGCGCGAGCTTTCTGACCACGCTGGTCACGGACGCCGATTTCCTGACGCTGGAGCGGCTGACAGACGAGCAGCGCGAGATTCGCGATTCCGCGAGAACCTTTATTCAGCGTGAAGTCCTGCCCAAGAGCGACGAAATTGACGCGCAGGAGCCGGGCCTGATGGCCAGGCTGCTCAAAGAGGCTGGCGAGCAGGGCCTGTTGATGGTTGACGTGCCAGAGGAGTATGGCGGGGCCGATCTGGGCATGGTCGTTAGCGCGTTGGTCGCGCGGGAGATGCGCCAGGCGTCGTTCGCGGTGGCGCAGGGCGCGCATACGACCATTGGCACGCTGCCCATTGTCTTCTATGGCACGGATGAGCAGAAGCGAAAGTATCTGCCCAGGCTGGCTACCGGAGAGCTGATTGGCGCCTACGCGCTGACCGAGCCGGGCGTTGGCTCCGACGCGATGAGCATTCACACGCGCGCGACCCTCTCTGAGGATGGCCGGTTCTACATCCTCAATGGCGCCAAACAGTGGATCTCGAACGCGGGCTTCGCCAACGTGATGATCGTCTTCGCCAAGATTGACGACACCAAGCACACCGCCTTCATCGTCGAGTCGGCGTGGGAGGGTGTCTCCACCGGGGCGGAGGAGAAGAAGGTCGGCATCAAGGGCTCGTCTACCCGCACGGTGTATTTCGACAACGTGCATGTGCCAGTCGAGAAC
>JAKAIY010000155.1 GCA_021814145.1 Chloroflexota bacterium | reverse complement strand
GGCGCTGAGCTGGCGCGGCATACGCTCGCCATAACGGCGGGCGCGCAGCCTGAGCTGGTCCTGCTGCACGTCATTGACACCGGACCAGGCAGGGACCTCGCGCAGCTCTCCGGCCCGCTGCGCTTCGGCCCGCGCCCGCCCGCGCCCCGCCACGGCGCGGCGATAGACGCCGCGGAAGAGGCGGCGGGGCGCGCGTCGCTCGATGAGGCGCTGGCGGAGGCCCGCGCGGCGGGCGTCCGCGCGGTGGCGCGGGTGGAGCGCGGCAGGCCAGAGCAGGTGATCGTGTCGGTGGCGCGTGAGACACAGGCCGAACTGGTGGTGGTGCGCGCCCGCGAGCGCGCCGAGGGGCGCCCGTTCGCCGGGCCGGCTTCCGTCGGCCACGTCGCCCGCTTCGTCCTCGACCACGCTCCCTGCGATGTGCTGCTGCTGCGAGAGTAGGGCCTCAACCCCCGTCCCTCTCGCCTCCGCAAAGGCGGGAGCTGGTGAATCGGCGCCGGCTGGCGGCTGAAGCCGCGCCTCAGGACGGCTCACGCCAGCGACCCGCGAACGCGGGTTTCTCCCTTGCGCCTCTCCCCATGCCCCCACCTCCACCCCAAGCCGCCCGCGCGCGGCCAGCGCCCGACATGAAGCCACACGCTCCCTCGCCAATCCGCTGTCTCCCCCCTTGCGGAGAATAGAACATTTGACCTACACTTGCCGCCAGAGACCTGACGCCGGGCGGGCGCGAGCGCCCACTCATTGCGGCGCTCAGGCGGACAGGCGGAGGAGGAGCGGAGGCGCGCTCCAGGGAGGTTAGTTGGATGGGTGAGGAGACAGGGGCGGCGGGCGCGACAGCCAGCCGGGTGGGCTACGCGCCCATTGTGCGGGTGGACGCCGCGCGGCGCGAGATCGAGCTGTGCGCCACCAGCGAGGCGCTGGACGCCCACGACACGATCTTCGACTACGAGGCCAGCAAAGACGCCTTTACGCGCTGGATCGGCAACGTCCGCGAGATGCACGAGCGGCGCGCGGTCGGCTCCAGCGTCGCCGTGCGCTGCGACGACGAGACGCGCCGTGTGTATGTCCGTGTGCGCATCTCGCGCGGCGCGCAGGACACCTGGGAGAAAGTGCTGGATGGCACGCTGCGCGGCGCGAGCATTGGCGCCACCAACGTCGTCTGGCGGCGCGAGCGGCGCAGCCTCGGCGGGCGCGGGCGGCCGGTGAGCGTCGCCACGCGCTACGACCTGGCCGAGCTGAGCCTGGTGGACAACCCCAGCAATCCCGACGCGCTGGGCGTGTCCATCGTGCGGAACGGCGAGCCTGATCTGGCGCTGCTCGACAGCGGTGACATACGGGACATTCCCCAGCCCATCGTACCGGAGGAGGACGCGGCGGCGGAGGATGCCCCGGCCTCGCAGGCCCAGGGCGCGGACGGCGCGGCGGCGGCGCGCGAGACGCTCCACAGCGCCGCGCGCGCGGTCCTCGCGGGCTGCGGCTGCGCGCTCTGCGAGCTGGCGCTGGCGGCGCTCGCCCCGGATGACGGCGGCGATACAGACACGCGGGCGCGGGTGATGACGGCGGCGCTGCGGGCCAGCGCGCGGGAGCTGGCGCGGCTGGATGGGACGCTGCGGACGCTGGCGGAAGGAAGGCGGGAAGAGCGCGGCGCCCTCGCGGCGGCCACAGCGGAGGCGGAGGTGGCGGCGCTGCGGGCGCGTGTGGAGCGGCTGGAGGCGCAGCCGCTGCCGGGCGGCCCCGCCGTCCGCGCGGTGGAGAAAACGCTCGCCGCCGCCCCGCTCGATGGCTACGGCATGCCGCCCGCCAGCGGGGCCGGGCCGCTCTCCGCGCTGGAGGCGCTGGCCGGACGCCTGCGCGACCCCCAGGCGCAGATGGCCGTCGCCGCCGAGATCATCCGCTTGCAGCAGGAGCGGGGGTAGGGGCTTTCCCCTCAGAGGGGAAAGCCCAGCGCAGACAGCGCAGCCAGGGGCAAGCGGCGCTGGCTCCCTCCTGGCGACGTTGCGCGCGATTCCTCCCTCTCCTTTTTGAGGAGAGGGGCCGGGGGTGAGGTCCGCGCCCTGCCACATCACCAATACAAGTCAACAAAAGGAGCATTCCACACTATGACCACGATACCCTACACCACAGCTCCGGGCGCGCAGCCCGGGCAGCGCGTCAGCGACGAGACCGTGACGCTGGTGCGCGAGGCGATGAGCGACGCGACCCGCGCGATCACGACCAGCACCGGCCTGACCGGCTACGAGCTGGAGCGCCCGGCGAAGGTGATTGTGCCGGTGGTCACGCCGCTGGTCAACATGCTGCCCCGGCGGCGCGGCGCGGGCGTGGATGTCGTCCACTGGAAAGCGATCACCAGCTTCGACACCGCGCGCAACTGGGGCACGCTGGCGGAGGGCGCGCTGCCCAGCCAGGTCAGCTACGCCGTCGCGCCAATGCAAAACACCGTCCAAACCATCGGCCTGATGAACCAGGTCAGCTTCCAGGCGCAGTGGCGCGGGCGCTCGCTGGAGGCCGACGTGCGGGCGCGGCGCATCGCCGAGCTGCTCTACCAGCTCAAGATGACCGAGGAACGCTGGGTCCTGGGCGCCTCCGAGTCGCTGATGGTCCCGCCCGCGCCCACGCTGGGCGTCGCGGCGACGGGTGGCTCGCTGGCGGCGGCGACCTACTGGGTGAAGGTGACGGCGAAGAACGCCCAGGGCGAGACGACCGGCTCGGCGGTCCGCTCGGCGACGACCACCGGGACGACCTCGACGCTGGCGATCATCATCTACACCGTCCCCAACGCCACGCAATACAACGTCTACATCGGGACGGGCTCCACGCAGCCCGCCGATAGCGCGCTCTGGCTCCAGGCCAGCCTCTCCGGCGCGAACGCCGCGCAGCCCGCCATCGGCGCGACCGTCACGCTCTCTGACGGCGTCACCATCATGCCCTCCGGCGAGGTCAATCCCGGCGTCCTGACCGTGACGCTCTCCGCCGCGCCCGCCACCAGCGGCACGGCGCTCTCGACGGTGACAGCCAACACCGCCAGGACCTTTGTGGATGGGTCAGGCAATCCGTTGATGTGGGACGGCCTGATCGCGCAGGCGCTGCTCAACGCCAGCCAGGCCAACGGCGCGACGCTCGGCGCGCAGGTGGCGCAGCCCGCCGACCCCACGGGAAAGCTGGCGCTCGCCGACATAGACAACCTGCTGGCCTCGATGTACCTCCAGGCGGCGGGCGATCCTGACGTGATCGTAATGAACCCGCTCGACAACGTGCGGCTCACCAACCTCGTCGTCGGCGCGGGCCAGCTCCGCTACATCGTCCAGGCGGGCGAGAGCGCCGACCAGGGCCAGCTGACCGCGCAGTACCGCGTCACGCGCTACCTCAACAAGTCCACCGGCAAAGAGATGCCGATCATCATTGACCGCTACTGCCCGCAGGGCCACATCATCTTCCTGCCGCTGACCACCCCCTTCCCGACGCCGGAGGTGTCCAGCGCGGTCGAGATCGAGACCAATCAGGAGTACTGGGGCGTGGATTTCGCCCTGACCGATAGCAATTTCCGCTTCGCCGACTACGTGGATGAGACGCTGAAGGTCTACTTCCTCGGCGGGCTGGGCGTGCTGCGCGGCCTCTACCCCAGCTTCTAGCCCGCCGCCGCGCTCCTCTCCCGTAAGGGGAGAAAGGTGAGGCCGGGGATTCTCACGCGACCTGATGCGTTGGCGCCGGGGTTGCATCCCTCCACCATGAGATGCGCCCCGCCGCGCGTGACTCTGGTCGCGCCGGGGCGGGAGCGCGAGGAGGTCGCGATACCCTATGAATCCTGTGGAGCCACCAGCGGAACCAGCGGGCAATGGATGGCCAGACGCGGAAACCGCGCTGCCTTCGGAGCCGACGCGCCCCAACCTTACCCCGCGGGAACAACTAACCGAGCCGTATAACGCCGCCTGGCCGGCGCGCATGCCAGAGCCGGTGAGCGCGTCGGGGCGTCCGCGCTGGCTGACGACCGGGCGTGTCCGTCAGATTATCTTTCTCATACTCAGTGTGGTCGAAACGCTGCTGGTCATCCGCTTCTTCCTGAAGCTGCTGGGGGCCAACCCCGACGCGGCGTTCACGATCTTTATCTATAGCGTGACCGAGCTGTTCGTCGCCCCGTTCGAGGGCGTCTTTCCCAGCCCGCAAACGAGCGGCAGTGTGCTGGATTTCGCGACGCTGCTGGCGATGATCGTCTATGCCCTGCTCGCCTGGCTGATCGTCAGCGCCATCGAGACGCTGGCCAGCCGGCGCCTGGCGCGTCCCACCTGACCGGGGCGCGCCGCTCCCGGCGCGGCGGCGTGGTGATGGTGGTGGATGAGTGGAATGGAGGAATGCCGTCATGGGACTGACGGGAGGCGTCAGCGCCTATCTGGATACCGGTGAATACCTGCGTGCGACGACCAGCCAGGAGACCGCTTCCCTGCTGGGGCTGAACACCACGCTCACGGCGGCGGTCGTGGCCGGCGCGACATCACTCCCCGTGCTGGCGTCGGCGGGGTGGGCCGCCGGGCCGCTCTGGCTGCTGGACGGGCCATACTCCGAGGTCGTCCAGGTCGTGACCGCGCCCGATAGCGTCACCCTGACGCTGGCGGCGCCGGGCGTGACGCAGGCCCACGCGGCGGGCGTCTCCGCCAGCCAGGCGGGCGCGTCGGGCGCGCTGGCGGAGATCATCCTGCGGGCCAGCGCGTGGGTCGAGAACTATTGCCGGCAGGGCGCGCCGGGCAGCCGCTCGCTCTTCGCCGTGCCCCGGATGGAGCGTTGGGGCCTGCCGGGCGTCCGCGCCTGGCGCGAGCCGGATGGCGGCCTGACCATCCGCCCGGCGCACTTCCCGGCGCAGAGCGTCTCCTCCCTGACCGTCGAAACCTTCCCTGGGGTTGGCTCAGCGGTGGATGTGACGCGGATCGAGCTGACCGCCAGCGGCTTGCTGATCGAGGTCCCCGCCGCCGCGCTGGCTTCCGTCACCCTGCCGCCCGCCGGCGCCGCGCGCCAGTGGGTGACGCTGAGCTACACCGGCGGCGTCACGCCAGGCATGGTCCCCGGCGAGTTGCGGCAGGCGCTGGTATGGGTGGTGAGTGATTTCCTGGCGCAGCGGCGCAACCCCAGCGGCGCGGCCGCCGTGCGCATGGGGCGCTTCGAGCTCCAGGCCCGCCCGCGCGACGACCCCAGCGGCGACTCGATCCTGCTGATCCAGGCCAAGGCCGCGTTGCAGCCCTGGCGGATGGAATGGTGAGGACGAAGGCGGCGCGGCCCTGAACGGCTGGCGCCCGGCGCGGCGGCTACTCGCCACCGTGCGGCAACGGGTTGCCAGCTTCCTCAAACCCAACGGGAAGAACGCTCGCCTGGCCATCAGTCTCCGTCAGTGGCAGCTTGTTGGCGAGACAGAAACGCTCCAGCGACCCGAACTCCGCATAGTATCCCGTGTCCGGTCGCGGCTCATCTTCAGCGAACCGCTCGACGCGCCCATTCGCGAGATTCACGACCTTCTCATCGGGCGCGATCATCGGCGCGAAGTAGACGTTGACGCCCTGGTCCTGCAACTGATGCGGCGTCTGGACGCCCAGGTTGTTTTCCGCCCATTCAAACCCTTCCACAAGGCCCTCCAATCCTCCGGCGCGAAGCGCGCTGGCCGCGCTTCACGCGTACGCCGCATGTGGCGCGCGGCATGAACACGCGCCCGCACTCCACGTGCCACATGTGGGGAGGACTGCTGGGGGATCGGTGGCGACCTCGATACGCGCGACACGCGCGCATCCTGTTTTCGGCGAGTGTGTGATGAGGAGGTGATTGCGATGATCTTTACAACCGTGCGGGTGGAGCGCCCGGAGGGAACCGTCGTCGCGAGCGGCGTCGCGGTGGTGATCGAGGCGGTGGCGGACGGCGCGGAGCGAGTGGACTTCGAGGGCGCGCGTCCATTCGATCTGGTCATGGTGATGACAACGCAGGGTGTCCCGTCCGTTCCGCTGCGGCGGCGCGACACGCTCTTCGACGAGCGCGGCGCCGATCCCGAGACCGGCGCGCTGGCGAAGTATCGCGTCACCGGCGCGGTGGAAACCTTCGACGGCGACCACCAGGAGGCGCTGTGCGAGCGCGTTGTGGGTGGTTGACCTCACCCCCTGCGAGCGAATTCGCGAACCTCCAGCATGTGAAGCGGGGCGCGGCTTGCCCCACAGCATCACCGTCCACACGGCTGCCCCTCTCTTTGAGGAGAGGAGGTAGGGGGTGAGGTCACAGGAGGATCATGATACATGCCAACGGGAATCGCGCTGCCGGGGCAGCCAGATACGCTGGGCGCGCTGGCGGCGATGCGGAACATCATTCTGGCGGAGTGCCTGGTGGGCGGCGTCTCGCCCTTCGCGGCGCTCTCGGCGGCGGACGCGGCGCGCTACGGCGTCGCCAGCGCCGTCTTTATCGGGCGCCCCAAGGACTTCAACGACGCCTGTCTGCCGCAGTGCGTCATCTGGATTCCGCCGGAGCAAAGCGCCGCGCTGGAGGCCGGGACGGCGCTGGACGGCCTCAACGGGCGCGCCAGCGCCGAGTTCGAGGCGCTCGTCCAGGTGTTTGTGGATATGCGCGCCGACTGGTACGCGGGTGAACAGAAGATCCTCGCCATCCGAGACGCGCTCTGGCCCGCCCTGCTGCGCCACGCGCGCCTCGGCGGGACCGTCCCGACGGTGATCGCCAGCGAGCCCCTCGCCGGTCGCGGCCTGGACTACGAGCAGATCGCCGGGGTCGAGTACCGCCTGTTCGAGGCGCGCTGGCGCGTCCGCCAGCAGTGGAGCGTCGCGGGCGGCCTCGTGGTATGAGAGGCGCGCCCACCCCAATCCGCGGGCGAAGGGGCGCTACGCTTGAGTGGCGGAGTCTCCCGCCATCGGCGCCTCTCGCGCCGCGGGAGGCGGGACAGGATACCACTCCCACCACGTAGGGAAGCCCCGCACGAGCGACCTCGGCCCATCCAGCTCGATCAGCCCCGTCCGCAGCGCCTCAGCCAGCGTCAGGCGTCTGAATAACACCCGGTAGAAGGCGGCGATATCCGCGGTCACGAGCAGATCAATCGTGAACCCTGGGTGATGCAGGCAGACCGACACCTCCGCCCGCTCCATCACGAGCCAGTAGCTGCCATCGCGCCGCCCGTGAAAGTCGAATTGCGCCACCACGCGGCGCGACGGCAGCCGGTCGCGCTGAATCCGCCGCCGCATCCACCACATGAGGAGCGTGGGGTCCAGCTCTTCCGGCTCCGGATCGCCAAAGGTCCACCGCCCGCCCCATTGCCCCAGCGCATCGAGAACGCCCCTCAGTTCCTGCCCGGCTGGCGTCAGATGATACTCAGCGGCGCGCCCGCCCGGCGGCGCCAGCCGCTCGACAACGCCAGCCCGCTCCAGGCGGCGAAGGCGCTCCGCCAGCAGCGAGCGCGAGATTCCCGGCAGCCCCCGCTCCAGCTCGTTGAAGTGACAGACGCCCTCCAGCATCTCGCGAATGATAAGGGGTGTCCAGCGATCAGCGAAGATCTCGACCGCTCGCGCGATTGGACAGTACTGGCCATACGTGCGCATCGGCGCTCCTCCCCTCTCGTGGCGCCCGGCATTGGTCCAGTTATTGTACTAGTCAGGCCCCCGGTTGTCGAGTACATTCCGCTTGCGGAACAGGGCTTGTGAATGGTCGCTGTGAGGCTTCGCGGGTTTACCTGCGTCTACGGACGGCTCACGCCGCCGCCAGGCCCGCCAGCGCGGGCTCCTCAGCGCTCCGTCGCGTCCCAGCCGGCGCAGGCCGGCTTCGTGGCCGCCAGGCGAGCGGAGCGAAGCCCTCGTGCGGGTTCGGGGTTCCCGCACGGGGCCCTTAGGCGCGGCTTTAGCCGCCAGTCGGCGTATTCACAAGCCCTGCTTGCGGAAAACCGTGAGCGAGAGCGCCAGGCGCGGAGATGGGCGGCGTTTCCGATCTATTCTCTGCGCCTGGCTTCACAAGCGAGGGGAGCTATGGACAACGACGACCGCGCGCGAGCGATCAACACGCATTACACGCCCGGCGACCTGGGCGCGGCCATCCTGGCCGGGCTGATCGCGCAAGGCAAGAACCCCGAGGCGCCCGCGCTGGATGACCTGGCGCCGGTTGATCAGTTTCACACCGGCGGCAAAGCCGCGACCCTGGAGCTGGCCCAGCTGGTTCCCCTGAGCGCCGGGACGCGCGTCCTCGATGTGGGCGGCGGCATCGGCGGCGCGGCGCGTCTGCTCGCCAGCCAGGCGGGATGCGCGGTCACCGTCGTTGATCTCACCGAGGCGTACTGCCAGGTCGGAGAGATGCTGACGCGCCGGACGGGCCTGGGCCAGCGGGTCACCTTCCAGCATGGCGACGCGCTGGCGCTGCCGTTCGCCGATCAGTCCTTCGATGTGGTCTGGACCCAGCACGCCACGATGAATATCGCCGAGAAAGCGCGGCTCTACGCCGAGCTCGCGCGCACGCTGCGTCCCGGCGGGCGGCTGGCCTTCCACGAGATCATGGCGGGGCCAAACGCGCCCATCGCGTTTCCCGTGCCCTGGGCCACCGATCAGCGCATCAGCTTTCTCTGGCCGCCGGAAGAGGTGCGGTCACTCCTCACCGGAAGCGGCTGGCGCGAGCAAACCTGGGTTGACAAGACAGCCGCGTCGCTCGCCTTCTTCGAGGAGCGCCTGGCGATCTTCGAGCGCGCGGCGGCGGACCTCCCGCCGCTCGGCCTGCATCTGCTCCTGGGCGACCGCTTCGGGCCGGCGTTTGGCAATATGGTCCGCAACCTCAGAAAGCGGCGCGTCACCGTCATCCAGGCTGTCTTTGAGCGGGCGTGAGCCGCGCGCTCGCCCCTGATCTCACGCCCCCGCCAACTCCGCGAGGCTGAGGCGCCCGCGATGGTCCGCCGGTTTGCCAGCGGCAGGCCATCGCGGGCCGCCTCGTGGTGTGAGAGGCGATGTCGCCACGGCGATCACACGATCAGGAAAGGCGGCGGGCCGTTCATCAGGGCACAGGCGTGTACACGTCGTGACCGTCGAGGTTCTCCACGGAATAGCGCAGGTTCATTTGCGCCGCGTGAATCA
>JAKAIY010000154.1 GCA_021814145.1 Chloroflexota bacterium | reverse complement strand
CCTCAGCAGGGTGGTCGCTGATTGTGGCGTCATGGGGATGTTGTGGACTAGCGCCTGTTTGCGCTTTCAATCCCTCAGCAGGGTGGTCGCTGATTGTGGCTGCCCGGAGCGCACAGGATGAGTGAGAGACGAGTGACCTTTCAATCCCTCAGCAGGGTGGTCGCTGATTGTGGCCTCGGCGCGTCCACCAGACTCACTTCGCCGTAGGACTTTCAATCCCTCAGCAGGGTGGTCGCTGATTGTGGCCCCAGCCCAGTCCGCGCTCGCCGGTCATGAGCAGCTTTCAATCCCTCAGCAGGGTGGTCGCTGATTGTGGCCCGGCCTATGTGGACCAGCGGCTGAAGGTGACGGACTTTCAATCCCTCAGCAGGGTGGTCGCTGATTGTGGCCGTCTTGGGGCCATAGTCATCGCTGACGACCTTGGTGCTTTCAATCCCTCAGCAGGGTGGTCGCTGATTGTGGCGTGATCGTCGGCAATACCGACGTGATGGGATGGTGAGCCTTTCAATCCCTCAGCAGGGTGGTCGCTGATTGTGGCGTCCAGCTTGGCGGCGACTTGGCGCGACGCACCTATCCTTTCAATCCCTCAGCAGGGTGGTCGCTGATTGTGGCTTCGGATTGACGACCGTCCAGGCGCTGCGCTCGCGCTTTCAATCCCTCAGCAGGGTGGTCGCTGATTGTGGCCCGCGCAACAGATGCAGCAACAGTCGCTCTTGCTCGCTTTCAATCCCTCAGCAGGGTGGTCGCTGATTGTGGCGGCTCGCGCGCTCAACCCGCACAGGTTCGGCGCTGGCGCCCCTCTACAGCGCGAATAGCCTCCAGGCGACCTATTTGAGAACTCGCCCAAGACACGTTTATCATACCAGACTCCGAATTCAAGCGCGGCGCGAATCCCCCCGCTTTTGCCGTGCAATCGGATTCGCGCTACCCGCTTGGTAGCATCTCATACCGTCTGCTGGTTAATACGCTGTCTCGACCCATACTCAGCGGCTATGCGAAAAATGCGATCTCGTCCTGTGGCGCGCTCAGCGTCGTCGAGCGCACCCGTCGCACGCAGGCGTCACAGACAGTATAGCAGCGCACCAGATCACCGTCCTTCACCACCCGCGTCAGCGTGTGCCACATCTTCTCGATCTCGCGCGGCGTCAACCACAGCTCATACACGCTCGCCTCCACCCGCGCCCCATAACTCAGCAGCGTCTTCGCCGCACGCCCTCGCCGCTTATCATCGCTGATGTCATACGCCACGATCACCAGACTTCGCAGGCTCCTGTCCGCCATCTCCGCGCCTCACCTCCTTACATTCTCGTCGCGTTCTCGCCGCGTACTTGTCGCGCTCTCGTCGCGTTCTCGCCGCAGGCCCTGCGAACTCATCGCTTGCTGAATGGCACATAGGCGTCCAACTCACCCGTCAGATGCTTCGCCAGGATGCGCGCCTGCAGCTCAACGGCGCGCCGGTGCGTTACCCGCTGCCCCAGCGCCGGATGCGTCACCTCATCGGCCAATTTGCGCTCATACTGCTCGATGAACGCCCGACGCGCCCCCGGCTTCAACCGGCAGCCCGTTGGCTCAGTCTCGAAATCATCTGGCGTCACCACCCGACGATGGATCACCGCCGCCACCAGCGCATCCACCACCGGTGCGCGAAACTCCTCCATCAGGTCCAGCGCCAGCGACTCGCGCCCATAGCGGTCCGCGTGCAGAAAGCCCACGTGCGCGTCGAACCCCACCACGCGCGCCGCCGTCCCCGCCGCATGCGCCAGTAGCGCATAGCCAAACGAGAGCAAGGCATTCGCGGCATCCGCGGGCGGACGCCGCGTGCGAGTCTTGAACTCAAACCCGTCGCGGCTGATGATGCGCCCGTAGGCCTTGAAATACACGCTCGCCGCCTCGCCCTCCAGCCCGCGCGCCACCTCCACCGGCTCCACGCTCGTTGTCAACCGCTCCAGCAGCGTCCCCAGCGCTTCGATCTCGCCTGCGTCCTCATAGAGTGCCTCGCGCCGCGCCCTCACCAGCAGCGCCCGACTATTACGCACCTTCCCCGTGACGATCGCCTGTGCGATCGCCCCGGCTCGCTGCGGATCATCGGCGGCGCGAAACTGCGCCCGCCGCAGTGGAACCGTTCGAGCCTCGCGGGGCTCCCAGCGCCCCACCCACTCATCGCGCAGGCCCATGACCGCCACACTCACGCCGCTCTCCGCCAGCTCGCGCAGCGCCGCGCCCGACCACGAAATATCGCCGCAGCAGACGACATCGGTCACGCGCTCCAGCGGCAGCGCCTTCGATTCGCCATCACGCTTCACCACGAGCGTGCCGCCGCGCTTGCTCACGAAGGCGTGCGCCTCCATCACATACAGTGTCGTCATCGTATCCCCTCCCGCAGCTTCGGCAAATCGAACGGCAGACAGATCGGCTCGTGCTGGCAGGCGTCGCAGCGCGGCCCCACCAGCCCCTCTGGTGGCGCCTCCAGCCGAACGATCTCGTGGCAGCGCGCAATCGCCGCCCGCGCCCGTCGCTCCAGCGCCGCTGTCCACGGCGTCTCGCGGTCGCGCCGAGAGTCGGTGTAATACACGCGCAGCGTCGTCGCGGTCAGCGCGTCGGGCAGTGGCGGTCCCAGCCAGCGTGCGCTGGCGGCATGCTCGCGCAGCGCCAGATGTTGCGCTGCGAGCTGCATCAATACCCCCTCCCAGATCGCCGCCGCGCGATGGCTCGTCTTGTACTCCGTGATGATGAGCCTATCCGGTGTCAACATCACCTCATCCAGTACGCCACTCACCCCCAGAAGCGGCGCGAAGACCGGCAGATGCCGCCAGACCTGCCCGCCCAGCGCCACGCGCGGCTCCTGCTCGCCAAACGTCTCGTGTCGGTTCAGTCCCCGCTGCATATGCACATTGATCGGGTCATCGCAGGCGACAAAGCGATACCATGCTTGGCGAGGGCAATATGTCGCCGCTTCCACCATACGCAGCGGAATGCACGCATCTTCCTCGCTCAGTTCTTCCGCTGGTCCTTTGGGTTCTTCAGGTAGCTGTGACGCCACTGGGCCACCCACTGACCCAGCATCGAGTGTATCGAGTGTTGTGCGCTTCTCATCCTGCTCCATCACACATCTCACCTCCGACAAAGCCAGTGATCTGCGATTCCATCCGACCTCTGTGACCCTTGTGACATAGGTGGCCGTTACGACGAAATTCGGCTCGGTTTGCTTTGCTACGCCGTCCAGGTCTCCGTCTGCCCCAGGCCGTAGGCCGTCTTGGCGCCTGTGCCGCAGTAGCGCGCGAAGCTGCCCAGCGCTCGCAGTGCGCGATGGCCGCCGGGCGTTGCGCCGCACCACTCGTAGGCCACTTCGCCAACAAAGCCGCTCATAGGCGTCTTGCCGGTGTGCGCCTGCGCCGTCCGCAGCGAGCGAATCGCCTGGATGCGGATGCGCTCGCGCAGCCACTCGGCGTCCTCCTGGAAGGGCGTCTCGGGTCCACTACCAGCGTTCCACGCGCGCAGCCACGAGCCGACAACATGCTCTGGCGCGGGCAGCAGCCCATAGCGATGCCGGCCATCTACTCCACGCCCCCAGCTAAACACCGTCGGCGTGGTGAAGCGCGCCCAGAGCAGTGTCTGCCCGTCAGCTGGGGCGGTCAACAGCGTGGCAAAGCTCGCCGGCTCGCTGACCTCGCTATCGAGCAAGTGCGCCGGATGACCCGCTACCTCCAGTGTGGCGTCGAGCGCCGCATTGACGCCACGGCCCAGCGTCGTCAGCAGCTGCTGGTCCCACAGCGCCACCACCACCTCGGCGCGCGCCATATTTCCCGCCAGCGGCGTAATGCGCAGCGGGCTGAGGGCAAATCGTTTGCGCGCCGTCCCATCATGCAGCTCTGTCGCCACTGCCGGATCACCTGCGCGCAGCAGCGCCAGAAAGACCCCCAGCGTCGCGCCATAGAGGGTCGCGCCGCTGCTCCCTGGCCAGCGCTCGACCGCGAACGCTAGGCGCGCCCGCGCAATGGCGCCACTCGCCTTGGCCGTAGCGATATCCGTAGGATCAGCGCTTGCTGTGCTTCCCGTATCGGCAGGAGCCCGCTCAATCGTCTCCAACTTTCGTCTCCATCTATTGCTCTTCCGCGCCTTCCTGTGGCCTGAGTACGCCCAGAGTGTCGCGCGGCGTCGCCAAGGGCCCAAACGCTGCATGACGGTCCGCGAGCCGCGAACTGCTCACTGTTGGGGCGCGTCCACAAGACGCTCCAGCGTGCGCCCCGTCAGGTCCTGCCGTCGCTGACGTAGCGGCAGGGTGACGATCGTGCGCCGTCTGTCCTCGCCGAGCCGTGGAACAAATGCCGCCTCGACCGGCCGGTAGAGCGAGAGTCGCTCGAAACTGGGCGCGCGCCCCAGATCGTCGAGGACCACCGCCTCGCCAGCCCGGCGCGTGGTCTGCCCCTCTGGCGTGTTCTCGGTGTTCTCGGTGTCCTCGGTCAGCCAGGTGTAGCCTTCGGGCGCGTCGAGACTCCATGTAGGCGGACCTGCGGGCTGAATCAGCGACTCCGCGACGCCCAGCGCACGCAAGCGCAGCAGCGCGTCCGCCAGGTCAGCCCGCTGCGCTTCGTCTGTAATTGGCCCTAGCGTAAGGCCGAACGGTTCGTCGAAATGGGCATACTCGCGGATGCCCACCGACCGAATCAGCGGCGTTTTACCGTTGTCCTCCTTGATGATCGTCAAGGTGGCCGCGCTGATGGTGAGGTACGGCGGCGGCGCCCACCCTACGCTCAGCGGCGCAAGCCAGTCGAGGTGGCGCTGCGCAAGCGCGGCGATGGCGTCGGGCGCCTGCCCCGGCGCGTCGCGCTCGATCAGCTTGGCCAGCAGCGCCAGCTTCAGCGCGGCAGGCGTCGGGCAGGGCAGCGTGCGAGCAGTAAAGGCGTTAGTCGTCGGCGCGCGCAGTGAGAAGAGACTAACGAGGTGAACCGTGATCGTCGCATACATCGGCTTTCCCCTATGCGAAAATGCGAACGAATTGGGGCGTTCACGTGGCGCAATCGGCTTGTGCGCCACGTGAACATCCATCGCTCAGGCGCGTATCAGGCGCGCGCCGGTCCAACCCACAGGGTCGCCCTCTCCAGAATCGCGCCTAGCTCGGCGACGCTGGCGAACTCGACCAACGCCAGGCTGCGCCGCTGCTGCTCAAAAGCATTGGCGATGTCGCGCATCTGGTTCTCGAAACCTTCTTCCAGTGGGCTGAAGAGCACTGGCGGAGTCGTGCCGAAGGCGAAGCAGACGACGCCGTGCGCGCCCTGGAGATGCGGGAGTTGCGTGTTGCGTTGCGCGCCAGTGGGGGCGGCTAGCGTCAGGTAGAGCGCTTGCAGGGCGGCGCTGGCGCGGCGGGCGCGCTCGGCTGGCTCGACCACATACTTCGCGCTGATGTCGTTGTAGCCGATGCGCCCCAGCGCGAGCTGCGTCACGAAGGCATACTGCCCACTGGAGGCCGGGCGCTTGAAGAGATTCTGTCCCCGGTTCGATCCCTCGGCGTCGTCCTCGGTGGCGCCAAGCGCCAGCTTGATGTGCGTGTAGCGCTCCGTCCGCACATGCTCAGGGACGCCGAGCAACCAGCCGAACTGCGCTACCGAGCGGCGCGGCGCGTTGCGGTTGCCCTGCGTCACCAGTAGCCCACCCAGGTCGTCAATCACGCAGCGGCGCACCACCTCATCCACCACGCGGGCGTTCTCGGTCTTGTTGATGCCCTTCAGCGCCTCCTGGAACTGCGGGTCTTCGTTGATGCGGTTGGGATCGCTGCGTCGGCAGCTCGCGCAGAGCGGCAGCGCCCCATCCGCGCCCAGCGCCAGCGCGCGCAGGTGGTCAATGAAGCCGTGCTTCAGCACATCGCCCGAGACGGCGTTGACTGGCACGACCTCGCCATCCTGCACGACATTCACGATGCGCTCGATCTGCTCGTTGTTGATCGTTCCCTCGTTGTTGAGGGAGTGCGCCGAGAGGCTGGCACGCGCGGCGATGCTCAGGCCAGTCAGCGCGCGTCCATTGCCGAGGGTCGCGGTCTCGCGGAGTTGCTGCTCCAGTTGCGGGTTGTTCTCGTTTGCCATAGCGGGAAGATCACTCCTCACCTATCGGCGTCCGCCACGAGCGGGGCGCCATCATCGCCACAGGTCATTGTCAAACGGTCATTAGGCTGTCATCGCGACGAATCCGCGCTGCGACTACTCCTCACCACCAGGCGCGTCCTGATTGTAGGGCGTGTCATCAGGATTCTCGGTCGTGCTATCCGCATCACCAGTGCTGCCAGCGCCAGCAGCCTTGCCCCGCAGGCTTGTGCCGAAAGCGAGCAGCGCGGCAGGCAATATCTTGCGCACCTTGGGGTCATCAAGCTGTGCGCTCAGCCACTGGAGGTCATCTGTGCGGGCGAGTGGACGCCCCCGACCCGTCTTGGGGCGCGCTGTCTCGTCGTTATAGGCGGCGATGAAGGCGTAGAACTCGCGCAGGAACTCCTGGTGACCACGCTCCGCCGCCTGCCGCAGCCGCGTCGGCAGCTCATAGCGGATGTCCCACGGGCTAGCTTCCAACGCCTGGTTTTTCCTGCGCGCCTCACGAGCGATGTGCGGCACAACCGTCGAGAGGCGAATGGTCGAGGCGAGCCGTTTGAACTCTGGCGCGTCGAGCAGCGCCGTGAGCGACTCCTGCTGTTGCCCTTGCTGATCCTGTGTGCTCATGGCCAGCGCAATCCTCCGTACTTCTTCCGAACTCCACAGTTCAATGCGCCAGTTGGCGCGGGCGGCGGCG
The DNA here is from genome assembly GCA_021814145.1 of Chloroflexota bacterium. Classification (GTDB taxonomy): domain Bacteria; phylum Chloroflexota; class Ktedonobacteria; order Ktedonobacterales; family JADMIN01; genus JAKAIY01. Next base: position 2,316 of record JAKAIY010000154.1, on the reverse strand, counting down.
CGCGCGGCGGGGAACCACGCCGTTACCGCATGGAACCAGGCGATCTGGTCGCCGTTGAGAGAGAGCAGATACTCCTCGATCGCCGTGCGCTGCTCCGAGGAAAGCCTGTTCTCCTCCCAGGGTTTGCCTCGCACCGACCTCAAGCGCGCTCTGTGCTGCTTGAGAGTCTCCATGGCCAGATCTACAGACAGTTGGCGCACCCCCGGCAGCCAAACTGGCAGCGCTACCTGCGTCATACGGCTGGGAGCAAAGACATTACCGTTAGGTCGCCAGTAGACGCTCAGATAGACGCCCTTGAATGCCACGCCACCTGCTCGTAGCTCGCTGGCGCCCTCCTCTCCACCTTGGAGCGCCGCGAGATACATGAGCGATGCCTCACCGTAGTCCAGCGCGTTCTGAGCCGCCAGATACTCGGTGAGGTCGCTGGCCTCCAACTCGCGGCGCAGCCCATCGCCTTGCGCGACGCTGCTGATGGCGTTCAAGACACCGGGAAGCGCAACCATTTCGGGGATGGGCGCAACGACGACGCGCCGCTCTTTGGTGGTCACAATGCGCGCGACCTGAAAGTAGCCGATGTACGCCAGATAGTTCTCGAAGAGTGTGCGGTCGCCACGATCGGTGAGGGTCCAGTCAGCGGCGCTGGCTGAGCCGACCGTGACGTCGCGCGTGTCGGTGACACGCATCGTCGGACCTTTGTTCATGCCGGGGTACAAGAAGCCTGGCGGGTTAAACATCGGCGGCTTCGCTCCGCGCCTGGCTAATGGACGCGCGCCTGACTCCACCGCGCCAAACGCGCCGTACTGAGCGAGCAGCGCACGTACTCCGTCGGGTGTCAGGGCAGCGTACAGCCGCTCGACAAAGCTGTTATACCCGGCCCACTGCGTACCAGGATTAGTGAGCACTTCATAGAAGGGATACAGTTGCGTGTCCGCCGAAGCTGTGATGACTGGCTCTCCTCCATCCACCTGCGGTTTCATTGCGCGCATGTTTTCGCGCCACAAGCGGTAAGCGTCACGCAGTTCATCGCGGTCAACCTTGAATCCAGCGCCAATCTGGGGCGGCGCGATTCGTTTGTTTTGCTGGCTTTCCAGCCACTTCAGGCGGCTGCGCGCACGCGGGAAGGAGAAGCCTGCAATCGCACGCTCTAGATCAGCGTTCGTAACGCGCGCTTCTATGCGGAAAGCGTCTTCAACATCGCTGAGCATCACCTTCCTATCGCCCAGTAATTCGGAGACGAAGATCGCCAATCCCCAGGCAATCAGCGCATCGCCATGTGTTCCCGTCTGCTTCGGAACCGTCAATGCGAGCGCGCTCTGCGTCGTGGTAAGCATACCAATGCTCCTTGTGCTACTTCACCTGTTCTCCGATGTGCGGGCGTTCACCTCCTCTAATCTGACCGGGTTCTGGCTCCAGCTATCGGCCAGCCGCAACATACGGATGACCAGCGCGAGCGCAAACGTCTCTCCGCCATTCTTCACGTTGGTCATGGTGCGTTGGTCCACCATCTTCTGGTGAGCGACAAGGTTGCGATTGCCCGGAACTCGCGCCTTCCCAGGCAAGCTCCAGCGACTGAGCAACTGGTTGAGCGTAGCGATGGCTGGCGCGTCCAGCAGCTCACCGTCGCTCAACAAGAGCTCACGGACATTTGGCGCATGGTGTGTCGCAATCGCTGTAAAGAGGACATTCGAGGGCAGCGGACCTTCATTGTCAGCTTGCGCGGCGATGACCGTAGCGTCGAGCGCCGCGCCGACTGGCAAGCTATGCGCTGCGCCAGAGAGGGCATGTGGTGGCACATTCCACGGCGCTTTCTTGCCCTGCGGATCATCTGTATGGACGAGCCAGGGCCGCATGGGTTGATTGATGGCCCGCTGGTAGGTAGTGACGCCCGCTTGCCATGCAGGGCTGAGTTTGCCCGCGTCATGCGCGACGATGGCGGCGCGAACGAGCGTGTCGAGCATGCCCGCTGGCCAGCCCAGCCATGCCTCTACCGTAGGCGCGATGCGTGTGAGGCGCGGGCCAAGTACAGGATGCTGCTCGTAGAGGTCGAGCATGCGCTCGATGTGCTGCGCGTAGGTTTCGCTCTGCCGAGGCGCGCCGCTGAAGAGCTTCTGTCGCACATGGCGCTCAACTGGCCGCGCCCAGAAGCCCTCTGGCACAGCAACTTCGCCCGCTTTGAGCGAGAGGCCAAAGAAGTCATCGTAGGCGACGAGCGATGGGTGAACCACAAGTACCGGCTGAGTCGAAATGTCCGTGCGCCGCGTGACATCTATCCACTGAGCGACCGTATTTGCCTTGGCCTCACTGCCCTCCACATCC
>JAKAIY010000153.1 GCA_021814145.1 Chloroflexota bacterium | reverse complement strand
GGACCAGCGCTCCGCCGACGCGGTGATAACCCTGCGCACCTACTACCGCCGCCAGTCGGGCCGCCTCTCCACGGAGAGCGGCGACCGCAAGCCGATCTATATCCTGCGCACCAACACCGTCGCGCAGATGCAGGAGTGCCTGGCGCGCATCTTCGATCTGCGCCAGAGTAACGGCTCCAATGACGCCAATGGCGCCAGCGCCGCCAATGGCGCTAGCGCGCGGCGCGATGCGCGGCCGGAGCATCCCACCACGCAGATGATGCGTGATACCGAGGACGCCATTCATCACCTGCTCAATCGCGGCTTTGGGCAGGTGGAGCTGCCCCCGGCCAGCGCCCCGGTCCGCAAGTTGCAGCACGCCATCGCTGAGCGCTACAACCTCGCGTCGCGCAGCTTTGGCAAAGAGCCTTACCGCAGGGTGAAGATCTTCGCCCGCTAGTCTCAACCAGCGGGCAGAAGCCAGAGGCCCTCTCACAACCAGTTGTGGGAGGGCCTTCCGCGCGCTCCGGGCTGGAAGCGGACCGCTCGCTCAGGCGCGTCGCCTCGGTGGCGCGGGCCGTGGCGCGGGACTTGCTGAGCTGGCGCGTGGGGCAGGGCTGGAGGCGCGGCGGGCGCAACCGAACAGGAGGCGCAACGCTATGCCAACCTATATTTCGCTGGTCAAATGGACCGATCAGGGCGCGAAAGGCGCGAGGGATACCGTCAAGCGCGCCCGTGAGTTTCGCGCTGATGTGGAGCGGCGCGGCGGCAAGCTCCACAGCATTCACTGGACGCAAGGCCAGTATGACCTTGTTAGCGTTGTCGAATTCCCGGACGAGCAGACTGGAATGGCCGAGCTGCTCACGATAGGGAGTCTCGGCAACATCCGGACAGAGACGCTCAGGGCTTTCAACGAAAGCGAGATGGAAGAGATCATCAGGAAGATGTGATCCCAGCCTGCGGCCCAGGCTCTTGCCCCACACGCGCGATGTGAAGCGCCCACCCGGACGCGAACAGCCAGGTGAGCGCCGTTGATGGGTAAGCAGGCGTTTGCCCCGGCGCGCATAGCGGCGCATAAAAACATATCGCCCAGCGGCGCTTTTACGCCGCTGGGCGATATTGCCGTACGGAGGAGAAGCGTCCTTCTCACTCCGCTTGGACTAGGCATGTTTCCCTTTGCATGTACACGTAGGGAAACTACTCACGACCCCAGAACCAGGGAACGATACCTGATTCCAGGGAGCCTTTTACGTGAGCGGCGCTGCCTGCGTCGGCTCGTTCTTGCTTGTCCATAAGTATAGACCATCGGAATGTTATAGTCAAGTGCTGTGGGGGCGGCGAGAGCGCCTGTGAGAATTTTGTGATGCGCGGCGCGCCGGAAGGTGGTGGGGGGCCACCACTTCTCGGCGCGCCGTCTTCTCTCAGCGTCCAGCGCGACCCGGATGGCGCGCTAGATGCCGTACTTGAACTCTTCCTCAGCCTCCTCCGGCTCCTTCATGAGCGGCGGTGGCGCGGTCCACGGCGGCTCTTCCTCCCACTCCGGCGCCTCCTCTTCCACTGGTGGCCGGACCATGCCCGCTGTCCACTCCTCTACCGCCGCCTGCGCCTCGGTTTCCTCGGTGGAAGGCCATGCCTCCTCCTCTTCCCGGCGCTCGCGCTCCTCTGGCCACTCGGTAGGCTCCTCAGCCCAGACGGGCAACGGCTGCTCAGGCGCGCCCTCCTCTACCTCCACCGGAGCCGGAGCCTCCTCCTCCACTGGCGCCGCGGACTCTGGCAGCAGCTCCGGGATGACGAACGCGCCGGGCGGCAGGGTGGTCTCCCATCCTGTGCCGCTCAGGTCCGCGCCCGTCAGATCGGCGTCGTAGAAGTCGGCGCCACTGGCATCCACGCCCTGAAGGATGACGCCTTCCAGATTCGCGCCGCGCAGGCTCGCGTCATCCAGCAGCGCGTCGGAGAGATCGGCGCCGCGCAGATCACCGCCTTCCAGGTCCGCGCGCGTCAGCCGCGCCTCATTCAGATTGGCGCCCACCAGGTACACGCCGCGCAGATTCGCCCGGATCAGGTTCGCGCGAGCGAGGTCCGCGCGCGTCAGATCGGCGCCCGTCAGATCCGCTCCGCTCAGGTCGGCGTCCTGCAAGTCAGCCTCCACCAGGCGCGCGTCGGCCAGCTGGCCATTCGCCAGGGTGGCGCCCGCGAGACTGGCGCCCTCCAGGGTGGCGCCGGCCAGCCGCGCTTCGCTGAGCTCGGCGCCGCGCAGGTCCGCCTGCGTGAGGTTCGCCGCGGTCAGATTCGCCTCGCGCAGGTTCGCTTCACTCATGCCCGCCTCGCTCAGATTCGCCCGGGCAAAGTCCGCGCCGCGCAGGAACGCCTTGTCCAGCAGCGCGCTTGTGAGATCGGCGCCCGCCAGATTCGCTCCATGCAGGTCCGCGCCATACAGGTCCACCTCGCGCAGGTCCGACTCGCGCAGGTCCACCCCAGACAGCCGCCAGTAGCGGAAATCCCGCTCGCCCCGACCATAAGCCGCGAGGAGTTCGGCCGCTGTTCTCTCTTTATTCATCGTTCCTCCCCCTTTCAGGCTCACGCTCGCTTTGTTGTCAGCGGCTGACGGCTCAAGCCGCGCCCTATCCGGCCCCCAACTCTGGCTGCTCCTCGCCGCCAAGCTGGACGCCGCTCAGGTCCGCCGCCACCTCGATGTTGACCCCTTCCAGGCCAGCGCCGCGCAGATTCGTTCGCCGCAGCCGGGCGTCGCTCAGATCGGCGCCGCGCAGATTCGCGCCTGTCAGGTCGGCGCCTGTCAGCCGGGCGTCGCTCAGATCAGCGCCTTCCATCTCGGCCTTGCGGAGGTCAGCTTTGGCCAGATCCGCGCGGCGCAAGTTCGCCCCTGTAAGATCCGCCCTGGACAGATCGCTCCAGCTCAGGTCGGCCTGTTCGAGGTTGGCGTCAACCAGGCTGGCCCCGGATAGTTGCGCCCCCTCGAGGTTGGCCTGCGCCAGCCCGGCCACGTTCAGGTCCGCGCCCGACATCCGGGCGCCGCGCACGTAGGCGGCGCGCCGGTTCGCGCCTTCCAGCAGCGCATCCCGCAGGCTCGCTTCCAGCAGGATCGCTTCGCGCAAGTCGGCGCCCTGAAGGTCCGCCTGCGTCAGATCGGCCCGGGCGAAATTGGCCTTGCGCAAGTCGGCGCCGCCCAGCCTGGCGCGAATCAGGTCCGCGTCCGAGAAGCGGACCGCCCTGAGGTTCGCTTCATCCAGGTTCGCGCCTGACAGGTTCGCGCCCATCAGGTTCGCGCCCGTGAGGATGGCGTCCCGCAGGTTCGCCCCGCGCAGGTCCACTCCCGCGAGATAGGCGCCGCGCAGGTTCGCGCCTGACAGGTCCCAGCCCTGGAAGTCGCGCTGCCCGGCGGCGTATCGCTCGAGGAGACGCGCCGCCACGGTGTTGGAAGTTTCCATGCTCCACTGCCTTTCGCGGCGCTGTCCGCCGCGCGCCTAACACACGCTCGATCATGAAGCCGGCCGCGCGGAAGTCCCGCGTGTTCTCCCGGCTACCCGAAGCTACGCCCGCGCGTGTCACGATGGGCGCAATGATCTGGCGCCCGCTCTCACGGCGCTATCACAGGGACGTCAGGGTGGCGGCGAAGCCAGCGCGGCGGGATCGCCGCGCCCGGTCGCCGCTCATGGGGCGCGCCCACACGCGCGGGCGCGCATTTTTCTGAGGTGTTAGAGCCGTTCAATAACGGCGGCGATGCCCTGGCCGACGCCAATGCACATGGTAGCCAGCCCGTAGCGCCCGCCGCGCCGCCCAAGCTCGTGGACGAGCGTGGTCATGAGACGCGCGCCTGAGGCTCCGAGCGGGTGGCCAAGGGCGATGGCGCCGCCGTTGACGTTGACGCGCGCATGTTCCAGGCCAAGCTCGCGCATGCAGGGGATGGACTGCGCGGCGAAGGCCTCGTTCAGCTCCACCAGGTCCATATCGCTGACAGCCAGCCCCGCGCGCTCCAGCGCCTTGCGCGAGGAGGGGATCGGGCCCAGGCCCATGTAAGCCGGGTCTACGCCCGCGACGGCCCCGGCGATGACGCGGGCCAGCGGACGCGCGCCGTGCGCGTCGGCCCAGCGGCGGGAGGCGATGACCAGCGCCGCCGCGCCGTCATTGACGCTGGAAGCGTTGCCAGCGGTCACGGTTCCATCCTTGCGGAAAGCGGGCTTGAGCCTGGCCAGCTTCTCCAGCGTCGTGTCGCGGCGCGGCTGCTCATCCAGCGCGACGGTGGCCGTCTCGCCGCGCCCGGCGGGGACCTCCACCGGGACGATCTCCTCCGCGAGGCGCCCGGTGTCCTGGGCGGCGACGGCGCGCTGGTGGCTGGCGAGGGCGAAGCCGTCCTGCTCCTCGCGGGTGATCTGGTAGCGCTCGGCGACGTTTTCCGCCGTCTCGCCCATGCTATAGGGATGGTGCAGCGCGGCGAGGCGCGGGTTGATGAAGCGCCAGCCGAGCGTCGTGTCCTGGAGCGGCGGCGGCGTGCGGGTGAAGGCGCTCTCCGTCTTGCCCATTACGAAGGGCGCGCGGGTCATGCTCTCGACGCCGCCCGCGATAAAGACGTCGCCCTCGCCGGAGCGGATCGCCTGGGCGGCGGAGATGATCGCCTGGAGGCTGGAGCCGCAGAGGCGGTTGACGGTCTGGCCGCCCGTCTCCAGGGGCAGGCCAGCCAGCAGCAGCGCCATGCGGGCGACGTTGCGGTTGTCCTCGCCCGCCTGGTTGGCGCAGCCGAGGATCACGTCCTCGAGGTCCGCCGTGATGGTTTCACGGCCCAGCCCGGCGCGCTGGATGGCTTCGCTGATGACCAGCGCGGCCAGGTCGTCGGGGCGGATGTCTTTCAGGATGCCGGCGTAGCGTCCGAATGGGGTGCGCACGGCGGAGAGAATAACCGCTTCGTCAGGCTGTGACATGAGACCTGTGCCTCCCTCATCCCCGCTCCCGGCGAAGCGCGCCAGGAGCGGGGCCGCTATCGCTGGGCGTCATCGAGTCCGCCCAGCGCGTGCGCGATACGCGGGTGGGATAACGCTACTTGCCGGTGAAATGGGCCTGGCGCTTCTCTATGAACGCGGCCATGCCCTCTTTCTGGTCGTCGGTGGAGAAGAGCATGGCGAAGAGCCGCTTCTCGTGAAGCAGACCCGCCTCCAGCGGCGTCTCGAAGGCGGCCAGGACGGCCTCTTTGGTAAGCAGCGCGGCGATGGGGGCGCGGGTGGCGATCTTGGCGGCCAGCTTTTGCGCCTCGGCCAGCGCCTGCCCTGCCGGGACGACATGATTGACGACGCCCCAGTCCTCCATCTGCTGTGCGGTGAACTGGTCGCCGGTGAGGAGGATCTCCATCGCGCGGAACTTGCCGAGTGTGCGGCTGAGGCGCTGCGTGCCGCCAGCGCCAGCCATGATGCCGAGCAGGATCTCCGGCTGGCCGAACCTGGCCTTCTCACTGGCGATGATGATGTCGGCGTGCATCGCCAGCTCGTTGCCGCCGCCGAGCGCATAGCCCTCGACCGCCGCGATGATGGGCTTGCGGACGCGGCGGATGTGGTCCCAGCCTTCGAAGGGGCCAAGCGCCATCTGGGCCGCGCTGGCGCCGGACATCTCGGCGATGTCCGCCCCGGCGGCGAAAGCGCGGTCGCCCGCGCCGGTCAGCACGATGCAATGGATCGCGTCATCGCGGTCCAGGGCCTCCAGCTTGCCAGCCAGCTCGTTGATGAGCGCCCAGTTGAGGGCGTTGAGCTTGTCGGGGCGGTTGATGGTGACGGTGGCGACGGCGTCCGCGCGCTCTACCAGGATATAGGTCGTTTCCTCTGCCATACTGTGTGCGACTCCTCACGACTATGTGTGGGTCCGGGCGGCGATCATGGCCGCTACGGGGCAGTATAGCATCGCGGATGGGGAGGGGACCTCACCTGGCCTCCGGCCACCCTCTCCTCCGCGGAGGAGAGGGCCCGTGGCGAGCATTCCTCGCAGGGCGAGTTGGATTGCCCTAAACAAGGAGCCTTCCCGCCGCAGGTTCCCCCCTCGCCTCCGCGGAGGCGAGGGGGTCAGGGGGTGAGGTCCGCGCGCCGCCAGCGCATCCTTGCGCCAGCGGCCTGTGGGGGGCTAGGGGTTCGGCGTCGGGACCTCGCGCCACTGGCCATGAACGTAGTGATAGAGCAGGTAGTAGGAGCGCCCGCTCTGCCCCTGATTCTGCGCCCACAGGGCGCCCGCTATCCACAGATCGCCGGAAGGCGTTGGGGAAATGTACGAGAATGAGACTGTGTTCACCGTCGTCGGGTCATGCGCCGGATTGATGAACGGGATCTGTGGCAGGCTGACGCTGGACCAGCGGGCGCCGTCGTAGTGGAGCAGATAGCCGTTGTCGCTGGCGTAGGGACTGTTGATGGTATAGGAGGAGCCGTTCGATATGGCGCAGATCCAGACGTTAGACGGGCTGGACGCGGCAATCTGCGAGAACGTCAGCGAAGGCTGCGACTGCGGGGGCTGGGGAATGGCCGCTGGCGACCAGCGCGAGCCATTCCATCCCAGGACGACCGCCGCCTCGCTGGTAACGGTCAATGGCACGGTGGTGATGACCTTCTTGCGCTCGACCGTTTTGCCCATGATCCAGCCGCTGGCTGGCCCTGTCATCTGGATGCCGTCCAGCTCGTAGCGCGGCAAGGTTTGGGCCAGACGCCAGACGCCATTGACGCGGTGGTAGATGTAGCCGGTCGTGGTGGAGGGATCGCCATTCTGGTCCTGCGTCTGGATGTACCCGGTCGCCCAGGCGTCCCCGCTGGGAGTAGCGGAAATCCCGGTGAGCTGAATCTGGTCGCTCGAATAAAACTGGCTGTTTGAAGGCGTGGGTGTCGCGCTTCCGCCAGGTGTTCCCGCTGACGCCTGGCTATCCGCCGGATCAATGCGCCAGGCGGAGCCATCGTAGTGGTAGAAGACCTGGGTCAGAATCTGCGCCCCCAAGTACCAGATAAAGGTATCTCCAACCGCCCAGCCCTGGGTTGGCGAAATCATGGTCATCGCGAAAGGCCCGTTCACTCCCTCCGAGTTTGGCGGCGCGGGGAATCGCTGTCGCGTCCAGTGACTGCCATCATAGTGATAGGCTCCCCCACCGCCCGATAAGAGCGCCCACATATTATTGGGCGCGAGCGGCCAGAGCGTCATGGAGGTAAAGCCCACATTCGGCACAGTGAACGCCTTGGTCAGCTTGCCGTCCACATAATGGTAGAAGACACCGCCGCCATCCGTCTGGTTGAAGGCTATCCAGCCATCATTGGGCGAGGTGAAGGCGATGCCCGCGATCTGCGGCTGCGCCGGACCCGCTTGCCCCCGCTGGCTCTGGGCGGTCTGGGTGGCGCTGGCGCCGCGCGCGCTGGCGGTGGCGCGGACGCCGCGCAGGTGGCCGGTGAGGGACAGCGCGCCGGTGATGCCAGCGACGAGGGCGATTACGGCGGCCACGGCGACGAGCCCCGCGAGCGCGCGGCGCCAGGCGGGCTGGCGCACGGGCCTGAGTGAGGGCAGCGGGGCGAAATTACGGGTGGGCGCGTCATTCTCAGCGGCGGGCGTCTCGCTCGCCCTGATGGGTGGTGTCGTAAAGGTGTCGTCGTCCATGATGTCCTCATCCCGTAGAGAGATAACACTGAGCATGGGAGCGCGGCGCTCGCTCGGCTCGTGGTCGGCGCCGATGGCGGCCAGCAGGTCGGTGGTCGTGAGCGCCGGAGTCGCGGCGGTAGGGGCCACGGCGTCGCGCAGGGCGTCATCGAGCCGCGCCCACATGCGGCGCCGCGCCTGGCAGCGGGGGCAGGTGGCGAGGTGCGCGCGGGCGGCGCGCGCGGCGTCGAGGTCGAGCGCTAGTTCGCCCAGCTCGTCGAGCGCGGCGAGGGTGGGCTCGTGGATGCGGCAGGGGTCATCGTCGCGCATAGCCGTCACTCCGTTCCCTTCGCGCCCCGCTCGGGCGGGTTCTGGGCCAGGTAGATCGCGCGCAGCCGCCGCCGGGCGCGCGAGACGCGCTGGGCCATCGCGGCGGGCGAGACGCGCATGATGGCCGCCGCCTCCGCCGCGCTGAAGCCCTCGACGGCGCGCAGCAGCAGCGCGGCGGCGTCTTCCGGGGCGAGCCTGGCCAGCGCGGCGCGCAGGGCGTCCGTCTCGACGACGCGCTCCTCGAACGGCGCCGCCGCGTCGGGGCGCTCCAGCTCGCCCGCGCTGGCGGCGTCACGCGCGCTGTGGCCCTCCTGCGTGGGCCGGACCCATTCCAGCGGCAGCCAGTGGATGATCTTGCGGCGGCGCAGCTGCGAGACAGCGCGCCAGTAGGCGGCGTGGAAGAGCCAGCGGCGGCGCGCCTCGTCATCATCCTCCGCCGTCCAGGGAGAATCGCCGCGCTGGGTGGCGCGCCAGGCGTCATGAAAGGCGTCCTGGGTGAGGTCGAGCGCCTGCTCGGCGTCGCTGGTGACGCCGCGCAGGAAGGCGTGGAGCGGGCGCTGCAGCCGCTCGACCGTCGCGGTGAAGGCGGCGAGCGACAGCATGAGCGCGCCATCCTCTTCGCTGGATGGCGTCCCGCTGGCCCGCTCAGGGGAGCGCTCGCGCATGGCGACTCCTGATCTCACCGCCGCCCACACTGACGCGAGGCATGGGGGCGGCGCTCGCGATTCTCGTCTATGGAGTACATCGTGCGAGCGGGGGAACTATTGACAGCGAGTTTACGGCGCCCAGGTCGTGAGGAGCGAGGGGGAGTATGAGCGCGCCGCGCTCAGCCAGCGACGAGGTTACGCGCGCGGGTGGCGGCCTCCGCGACTCGCGCCAGCAACTGGTCCATGTTGAAGGGCTTCCACTCCACTGGAATGGTGTACGCCTGCATCAGCGTCCGCAGGTGTGGTGTGATCAGCCGCTCATTGGCGGTGATGATGATGAACGCTACTCCCGCGGGCAGGCGGCCGCCCGCGTGGGCCAGCGTGGTGTCCAGCATCTCCTCGCCGGACATGGTGGGCATCAGCAGGTCGAGCAGAACCACCAGCGGCTCCGCGCTGGCCAGCACGGCGCGCAGGGCTTCATCGCCATCGGCGGCGTCGCTGACCTCGTAGCCCTCATCTTCCAGGAGCGAGCGCAAGGTGTCGCGAATGCC
>JAKAIY010000152.1 GCA_021814145.1 Chloroflexota bacterium | reverse complement strand
TCCGATCTGAACAGGGTGGCGCGCCAGAACTGGGGGACAAGGAGGCCGCGCAGCCCGCCGGCGATCTCGACGGTGAGCGCGGCGGCGAGGCCGACATCGGCGAGGAGCAGGCCGCCAAGGGCGTAGGGCGCGAGGCGGCGGAAGCGCCGGGCGGCGAGGCGCGCGCCCTCACTGGCGGCGGCGTCTGTGGCGGCGCTCACAGGCGCGACCCAGGTCTCCCAGAAGAGGCCGCCAACCCAGAAGGTCAGGAAGAGGAAGGAGAGCCAGGTGAAGAGCGCCTGCGCGGCGCTGGCGCTATCGAACGCGCCGGACGAGGAGCCATACCCGGCGGCGCCCGGGATTCGCGCGGTGGGCAGGGTGGCGGGGACAGGCGGGACAGAGCCATCAGCGTTGGCGACGCGGAACAGGAAGCTGCCGCCGGTGATATGACCGTCCACGGTGGACTGGGTGCGCCAGACAACGATGTAGGTTCCAGGGCGCAGGAGCTGGAGGTCAACGATCAGCTCGCTGGGGTCGGAAGAGCTGACGCGCGAGTCGTGGGTGTCCACCTCGTGGTTGGATGGGTCAATCACCACCAGCTCGGAGGAGTAGGGGTTGACTGGCTCGCTGAACCAGGCCTTGACCTGGGTGGGCGGCGCGGAGAGGATGGCGTCCGCCGCAGGGTCAGAGCGAACGAGCAGGGCGTGGAGCGGGCGCGCGGGCGTGGCGCCGTGGGCCTGCGCGGCGGGCGCGCCGAGCGCCAGCGCCCCGAGCAGGGCCAGGAGCGGCAGCGCGAGCGCGATCAGCCTGAGTCCCCATCCGTTGCGCCATCCTCTGTATCGCATCTGTTCCTCGCTGCGCCTGTAGCTTCAATGCGCGCTGGCCTTTCCGGGCCAGCGCGCGGACGGTTAACGTTAGGTGGCGAGGCCCACTGGGGCCGCGTCAGGATGTCGCCAGGAAAGCGAACGTGGCGCTGACGGGAGCCGGGGCGCCCTGTGAGGTGACGTTCACCGTCACCATCCACTCGCCCGCCTTCGAGGCCAGGCCATTAACGCTGTACGCGCCAAGGTTGACCGGCTGGGCTGGCTTGAGGGTGGCGTGGATCGGGCTCACCGCCCCGCCGGGCATGGTGAGGTCCATCGTCACGGTCGCGTCCGTGACCGGCTTGCCGGCGCAGTCCTGGGCCTGCACAGCGTAATTGTACGTCCCATTCTGGCCGGGCTGCGCGGTGAGCTGCACACGCAGCGCGCCCGCGGTATGCGTCAGCGCGATCGCGCTGGCTGGCTGCGCGGCTGGCTGGCCGGCGAACGCGCTCGCGCCCTCGCGCAGCAAAAGCCGCGCGTCTTTGCTGAGCACGCTGGGATCAAAGCCCTCATCCATGAAGACCTGCTCGCGGGTCTGGCTGTCAAGGAGGTAGACCCCGGTGGAATGGATGGCGACGCCATTACAGTCCAGGTTGGACTGGATGTGGAGGAGGTCCCAGAGCGGCTGGAGCTGATCCTGCGCGCCGAGCAGGTAGATCATATGGACCTTCACCTGATGGGCGCTGAGAAAGGCTTCCGCGGTCCTGGGCGTGTCATCCCAGGGATTGACGCTGATGGCGACCCAGTTGACCTTGCTGGCGTCAGCGCCCATGTCCTGGGCGGTGACATTGAGGTACTGGGCCATGAGCGAGCATTCGGCGTGCGGGCAAACCGAATCGAAAAAGGTGAGAAGGGTCGGCCGGCCCTTGAGGCTGGCGAGCGTGACGGTGGCGCCCGTCAGGTCCTTCAGGGTGAAGTCAGGGGCGGGAACGCCCCCAAGCGGCACACCCTGATAGGTGGACGAGGCGGGCTTGGCCCCGGTCTGGTTGAAGCGGCTGGTAAGGGCGTTGAAGCCCAGCATGACGCCCAGGGCGACCGCGATGATGACTACCGTGGAGATGATGGCGCGGGCAGGGCGAGCCAGCGACCCTGGAGCCGCTGGCGATGGCGGTCGCTGGCCCGAATCTGGCGCTGGCTCTGTCATGATGTGGCGCTACTCCTGTCTGGCTCCGCTGATGGTGGATGGCGGCGCCGCGCGGCGGGAGCGCGCCCACGCGAACCCACCAGCGAGGCCGATGAGCAGGGCGGCGGCGGCGATGAGCGCGACGAGCCATACGGGCGCGCCGCCAGGCGTCTGGGTCGTTGTGGGCGTGGGCGCGGGCGCCAGGTCAGAGGTCCCGCTGGCGTTGACGAAGAAGTTGAAGGCGCCGACATCGGCGTCGCCATCGGTGGCGGAGACGGTATGCCAGACGACGAGGTAGACCTCGGAGCCGTCTCCGGTCATGGGAACGCGCATGGTGGTCAGGTCGTTTTGCTCGACCTGGGCGGCGGCGCTGACGACCACGCCCTTGGCGTCATAGATCGTGACGGCGCTCCCGGCGGGATTGACCGGCTCGGCGAAGGTGATGGCTACGACGGAAGGCGCGGTCTTGACTACGGCGTTGGCGGCGGGATCAGAGCGGACGTAGTACGCGTGGGCGAAGGCGGGTGGCGCGGTGAGCGCGGCGGCGATGAGCGCGGTGAGCGCGGCGGCGGCCAGCAACCCCAGCGCCGGGACGCGGCGGACGGCATGGGTATGGGTGAGGATGGATGGTGAACGCATGGGAGATAACGCTTCCCGTTCTTAGGGCGCCCGGAGGACCCGGGGCCCAAATATAACACAGGGGCATCATAGCGTGCGGTTGAAGCGGTGTCTATACGGCGCAGCCCTGACGGCGCATCAGGTGAACCGTTGATGTCTCCCTCTCAGGGGCTTCCAAGATTACCTGACGGTGGCGGACGGTGGCGGCGGATTTTTCAGCGCGCTATTGCGGTATGGTTGATACATTACAGATAATAGTGGAGAAGTGGTGGCAGGGCTGGCCAGCGGCTTGCCCTGGATGATCGGAGGCGTGGTGTGGCTCAGCCGGAGGAAAGCGCGAAGGAAACGCCAGCGGCGGGCGTGGGGGGGCCGCGCAGGCCGCGATTCATGATATTCGCGGGGCTGTCGCTGCTGCTGACGCTGGCGCTGGCCGGGGTGGATTTCGCCGTCCTGGGTTTCAAGAACCCCGTCCAGGCGCTCAGCCCGCATTATTATATGGCGCTGGGCGATTCGATCTCATTTGGATACCAGCCGAATCTGGACTTCAGCTCAGGCTTCGCCGACGATGTTCTCAACTATCTGCGCCAGACGGAAGGCCAGGCGGGCGTCACGACGCTCGTCAATTACGCCTGCGTGGGCGAGACGACGGCGACGATGATCCAGGGCGGGTGTATCGGGCGGTACGCGCACAAGGGATCGTACACGGGCGCGCAGCTTACGGCGGCGGTGAATTTCCTGAGCAAGGACAGGAACCGGGGGCGCGTCAGCCCGGTGACGCTGGAGATCGGGGCGAATGATTTGCTGCCGGACTGGGACACGGTGACGTGCAGCGCCGGACCAAACGCCGCTACTGACCTGACGGCGATGGACCGCAATCTGACCCAGGCCATCCTGCCGGAGCTCACGAAGGCGCTGACGACCCCGACAGGGGCGCAAGCGGGCGATCTGCTGCTGCTGAACTACTACAACCCGTTCGCCAGGGTGTGCCCGAACTCAGCCCCGTTCATTCAGACGTTCAATAATCATTTGCAGGCCGACGCGGCGCAGTTCAAGGTCCCCGTCGTGGATGTGTACGCGGCGTTCGACAGCGGCGCGGGCATGGCCAGCAACATCTGTACCTATACCTGGTACTGCTCGAGCTCCCACGATATTCATCCGACGAACAAAGGATACGAAGTGATCGCCGAGGCGGTGGAAGCGGCTGCCGGCCTGCGCATGGCGCAGGGGATCGGGTCGCTGGCGAGCGTTCCGCTCCCACGCGAGGCGCCGGTCTGGCGGCGGTCGCCGCTGGCCTGAGCGCGGGCGAGCGGCGCGGAACGCGATGTAGTCGAGCCATAGGCGATGTGATAGCGAGCGGAGGGCCATGATGCTCAAGAGCGCCGAGCTGAGACGCAACGACATAATCCGGCTGATCGCGCTGGGGGCGCTGGTGGCGCTGGAAGGGCTGGCGGTGGTCAGCGTGGCGCTGAATCTCGTTCTTCTGCCAATCGGGACGTTCTACCCGAATATCTCGTCAGCGTCCATCCTGATTTTACCGGTCCTGATCGGCGCGCTGTCCAAACGGATGGAGGTCGCCATCGTCCTGACGGCGCTGCCGTGGTTTATTCTGGCGCTGATCTATACGACCGTGTACGCGCCGGTATGGAATATTGATCTTTACTATCTGGGCACGCTGGCGAGCCGTGTCGCGGGGGTGGCGTTCCTGCTGGGTGGCCTGGGCGCGTTCGGCAGGATGCTGCGACGCATTGTGCTGCGGGAAGCGCGCGTGAAGGCGTAGGGAGCGCCCGGCGCGTTTGCCGCGCCGGGCGCCCGTTTTACCGGGACGTGGCCCGGGGTGATCGTGTGGGAGACGCGCCAGGCCGCGCGCTCCTACACGACGATCAGCTCGCGCTGGGCGGGCGAGATGTACTCGGCTCCCGCGCCGGTGACGAGCACCTCGTCTTCGAGGGCGATGTAGCCGCGCTCGGTGGGGACGCCAAGCTCCAGTGTGTAGACCGAGCCGGGCTGGACGGGCTGCTCGGGCGAGTCGCCATAGCGCGGCCAGCGCGGGCCAAGCAGCGGGCCGCCATCATGGGTGGCCAGGCCGAGGCCGTGGCCGAGGGCATGCTTGTATTCGGGGTAGCCCGCGCTGGTGATGGTTTGGCGCGCGGCGGCGTCTACCGTCCAGCCCTGGACGCCCGCCTTGAGGAGCTTGCGGCCCGCCTCGATGGCGTCCACGCAGGTCTGGAAGGCGCGGCGGACGCTGGCGGGCGGCTCGGGGTCGGCCTCGCTGCGCAGATACCACATGCGCTGGAGGTCAGCGCGGTAGCCCTCATACGCGACGCCGAAATCGAGATGGACCAGGTCGCCGGGACGCATGATGAGGTCGGTGGGGCCAGCGTGGCCCGCTTCGGAGGCGGCGCCCGCGTTGACGGCGGGGCAGTGATCGGCGGCCCAGGAGGTTTCCAGGCCGCGGCGGCGCGTCTCGGCGTGCAGCATCCCGGCGACATCGCGCTCGGCGCGGCCCGGCTGGATGAAGGCTGTCACCTGGGCGAAGAGCTCTTCGGTGATCTCAATCGCCTTGCGCATGCGGGCCAGCTCGGCGGGCGTCTTGCGGCTGCGCAGCGGGCCGATGATGGGCGCGGCGGAGATGAGGCGCCCGCGGTAGGGCGTGCGGGCGAGGGCCGCGACCAGTTGCAGGTACATGCCATGCGTGAGGCCGTCGGAGGCGACATCGCCAGTGGAGTAGTTGATGGCGATCTGGCGCGGGTCCAGTTCGCGCAGGATGGCGCGCAGGCTGGGGGCGAAGCCCTCGTCATACGTGCGGACGTCCTCATAGAGGCCGGCGTGGCGGACGGTGGCGCCTTCGGGGCCGCCGACGAGCGCGACGCGCCGCCCCTCGCGGGTGACGATGAAGGCGCTCTGCCAGGTGACATCATGCCCGACGATCAGCTTCATCGCCGGGTCGGGCGTCTCGGAGGACTCGCGGACGAACGTGAGCCAGCAGTCTATGTCACGTTCGCGCAGGATCTCGACCGCCTGATCGAGCTTTTCCGATTGAATGTTTCCGGCTGGCATGATAGGGCATCGCTCCCTTGCCCCTTCCTGGTCGGGAAGGGGAGATGAATGGTGGAAGATGGCGCGCGCGCGCCTGGGGTGAGGGCAGTATAGCGCATGGCGCTGGCTGGCGGCTAAAGCCGCGCCTAGGGGCCTGGCGGCCGCGAAGCCGGCCTGCGCCGGCTCCATCGCTTGCGCGCGGCGCGGGTGGCGGCGTGCGCTGGCGGCTGAAGCCGCGCCTACGGGCCTGGCGGCCGCGAAGCCGGCCTGCGCCGGCTCCATCGCTTGCGCGCGGCGCGGGTGGCGGCGCGCGCCGGCGGCTGAAGCCGCGCCTAGGGGCCTGACGGCCGCGAAGCCGGCCTGCGCCGGCTCTATCGCTTGCGCGCGGCGCGGCAAGCTCACCAATTCACAGCCCCTTGAGGACCCAGCGGCGCGGGTGGCGGCGCGCGCTGGCTGGCGGGCTAGAGGTGCTGGCCCGGGGCGAGCGTGGCCGTCACTACGGTGGGGGTGACGGGGCCGAGCGCCTGATGGCCGGGCGAGGTGTAGCCGGAGACGGTGGCGGGCGTCAGGCTGAGCGGGACCGGGGCGGAGTAGGCGCGCGAGCAGGAGCCCGCGCCATTGTGGAGCGCGCCCACGCAGGCGTCCGCGAGGGTGCGGCTCTGGCCGCTATCGTCCGTGACGCGGTACTGGAGGCTGAAGGAGGTGTCGCTGGCGGCGGCGCCGCTGACCTGACAGGTCAGGTGGGCGGTGACGACATCTATGCTCCCGCCAGCGATGACCGTGACGCAGGTGAGCCGGGGATGAGCGGATGAGCTGGCGGGCGCGGTGGCGCCGCACGCGGCGAGCAGCAGGGCGAGCGCGGCGGCGCCCGCGACGGTCATGATGGCGCGGCGGCGCGCTGGCCACGCCGGCCTGTTTGCCCAGAGCAGGGGAGCGCGCGAGGTGTTTTCCAACGTGATGATCCCTTCCTGAATCCGGCGCCGGCGCGCGACGCGCTGAAACCCGGCGCAACCGATGGTTTGTGTACACTGAGATCAGGACGCCGCCGGGAGTGGCAAAGTTCCCCGCCTGTCAGGTATCTGTACGCGATATGGATACCAAAGGACAGGCCAAGCCAGATGGCATCGCTTTTGCGATTCAGGCGCCTCAGGCATTAGGACGTAGCGGCGGGGCATTGTTAGGCTCCCACTGTGCTTCGACCGACCTACGTGGCTAACCCATCCGAAGCGTTGTAACAAGGATAGAACATCTGGGCGGTGGCGCACTCGAGATAGTCACCGCCGCTGGAGGCGAATCATGGCTGTAGGACCGCTTCAATTTGTGTTTCTCGGCGTACGCGGAGATGAGCAGCGCGCTGAGGTCACCAAAGCGCTTCGCGCGCTCAGTGAGCGCGGAACTATCCGTGTGCTCGACATCGCGTACACCACCAAACGGGAAGATGGGAGCTTTGCGCCCATACAAGAACAAACGACCATGACCGATCAGGAGCGCCAACAGTTCGGAGCGGCGGTGGGCGCTCTGGTGGGCATGGGATACGGCGGCTACTATGGCGGCAAAGAGGGAGCCAAACAGGGGGCCAAGGTTGGAGCCCAACTGGGCGCCCAGGGCGGCGAGGGCGTTGTCGCCTCCTTTGCGCAGGAGGAGTTCGGCGAGTCCGTAGATGAGGTTCGCGAGGACATTCGCGAGCTTGCCAAGGATGTGCCGGTGGGCGCGACTTGCGCCATCGCGCTGATCGAGCATCGCTGGATGCTTGATCTCAAAGATCAGTTGCAGAAAGCCGGCATTGTGGTTCTGGGGTCGGGGCTGATACGACCCCGATCGCTCGTGATGCTGGGAGCGGACATCGCCGCGGCCCAGCAAGCGAACGCCTAGTAGCGCGACCGCATAGCCAAGACCTTGCAAGACCTTGCAAGACTGTGCCGACCCTGGACCAGTTTTGGGCCTGCGTCTAGGGCCGGCGTTACGCGACTACCTCGGGAGCCTCAACCCACAGTCTTTTATGATCGGCAGGCAGCGCCAGCATTCCCTGCTCGTCACTGTGAGGACGTGTACCGGCGCTCGCTGGTGTGGTCTATGCAGCCGTCCGAGGCTTGTCCGGCAGCCACACAATCATCAGCGCACGACCCGGTGGAGGAGTGTGGCGGATCCATGAATTGGCCGCCTGCCGGCTCATTCCAGCGCCAGCCGGTTGGAGTAGCGCCCATCCTGATGGCTATCCTCGCATTGTGGGTATGCGCGCCGGAGCCTCTCCTTATGTGGAGGCCAAAAACGGGACTTTTCCTCACGTCCTGGCGCCGTAAAGCTGTCAGCGCTTTCGCCCTGTACGGCTAGCGATGCCCCAACGGCTGACGCCTTGTGGGGGAGGCGCGGCGACCCAGCGGGGCATGGCAGGTGAAGGGAGGACGAGCGCCGCCATTCGGCGTCGCCCCCTGTTCCCAGGTGCAGGCGCTCACTCGCTCCGTGGACAAGCAAGCGCCTCAGATGTTCCGATCCTCTTGATGGAGACGCAGCGACAAAGGAGCATAAACCGTGTCTGACGCGCAGGTTTTCCTATACGTGGCTACTTACAGCAGCGTGAATGACGCCGAAGCTGACTATGAGGCGGCCAAGGTGTTGTATGAGAATGGTGTGATCGCTACCTATGACGCCGCCATTATCAGTAAAGACGCCAGTGGAAACGCGCATGTCACCAAGCACGAGAAGCCGACCCAGCACGGGGCCTGGACCGGCGCCGCCATCGGCGCTGTCGCCGGTCTCATCTTCCCACCCTCGATTCTCGTGGGCGCAGCGGTCGGGGCTGGCGCAGGGGCCCTGGCAGGTCATCTGGCGAAGGGGATGCCGCGCGACGCCATGGAGCAGATCGGCGCCATGTTGAATACCAGCACAGCGGCGCTCGTCATCCTTGGGGAATCCAGGTTGCAGGAGAAACTGCAACAGGCGGTCACCCATGCCCTTCAGCAATATGAGTACCCGGTACAGGTTGATTCCGATGAGATCAACCAGGACTTCGACCAGATGCTCAGGGAGATAGCGGCGAGCGACACCACTGGAACCACCGGGCCCAGCGCCAGTCCAAACGCTTGATCGCGTCTCGAGGTGGACGTCTGTGAACGCGAAGCCGTCTTTCCCCGGACTGGAAAGCAGTTAGAGCCAGATGAGCAATGCGATGGCCACGGTATTGGCGGCGGCTCTCAGCCAGTCGCAGACGCTGTTCGAGCTTGGCTTGATAGGCATCCTTGCGGCGGCGGCGCCGCTCATCGCTCAGGCGCTCCGCCTCCCTTCGATCCTCGTCCTACTGGCGCTCGGGTTCGGCGCGGGCGCGGCCCATGTCCTTGATCCCACCGCGCTCCTCGGCGAGAACCTCATCTCTGCGATCGTCTCGATCGCGGTGGGGATCATCCTCTTCGAGGCCGGGCTTGATCTGAACCTCCGCAAGCTGACTGGCAACGCCCGTCAAGTCGTGATCCGTCTGGTGAGCATTGGGATCCTCATCACCTGGGCTGTGGGCGCAACGTCCGCCTATCTGCTCTTTCACCTCTCTGGAGAGATCGCGCTGCTCCTCGGCGCGCTCCTCGTCGTCTCCGGGCCGACAGTGGTCGGGCCGCTGCTCGGCTTCATCCGTCCCTCGAAGAC
>JAKAIY010000016.1 GCA_021814145.1 Chloroflexota bacterium | reverse complement strand
TCCACCGGAACCCAGGTCACGGTGACAGGTTCCACCTGCGGCGATCCCGATTTCCTCCGCCCTTTCTTCATCTCAGGCGCCAGCTCGTCCGGCGCCTGATCAAAGCGCTCCAACTCCTGCGGCATCAGCTGGAGCGCTTGCGCCACCGCCTCCTGGGTGGGCGCGCCTTCCGCCGCCAGCCCGCTCACCGCCGCCTGGCGGATAGCGCCATCCTCCTCCACCAGATACAGCGCGCAGGCGTCGGTGAGCGCAGGGGCCACCAGCGAAACCAGGCGCTCCGCGATTTGCTCGTGATTCAGCGGGCCTACCAGCGTCTCGCTCGCCTCCGCCAGCGTCATCATCCGCCACTGCGAGCGCGCCGCCTCCTCGCGCATGCGGGCGCCCACCACCGCCAGCGCCAGCCGGGAGCCTGCCAGCCGCGCCAGCCGGATGTCGTCATCCGTGAAATGGTCCGGCTCGCGCGCGCCCAGATAGAGCAGCCCGATCGTCCGCTCTTCCACGATCAGCGGCGCCAGCAACATCGAGTGGACTATCATGCTCTCTAGCAGGGACTCTGGGAAAAGCCCGCTCTCTTGCATCAATTCGCTCGCGCCATTCACGACGACAGGCTTGCGTGAGCGCATCACGCCGCTGATGATTTTCTCCCGCAGCGGCATCTGAAGGGCGCGGCCAAAGTTGCAGCCCGCGCCCACCACCACGCGCGCGACCAGCGCGGACCCCTCGTCATTGATGAGGAACACCGCCGCGTTTTCCAGGTCCAGCGCCGGCTGGATGCGCTTGAGCATGGCCTCGATCATGTCCGTCGGGGGCAAGCGCGAGAGCGTCACGTCAGTGACCGCCTCGATCACCTCAACCCAGCGCCCAAGCAGCGCGCGCTCCTCCCGCTGGGCCTGGTGGACGTTTTCGCTCCGTTCCGCGCCGCTCTCCACACGCGCGATGGGGGTTATAAGCAGGATGGAGCCGCCGCGCTCGCCTCGATCCGCCAGCGGCGTCAGGACGCAGCGCGCCTCGAAGACTCCGCCGTCGCCGCGACGCCATTCACATACCGTGACGCGCTCACTGACCGCCCACGGCGCAGCGCGGACTTCCCCATGCGCGCCATCCGGGAGGGTCTTGATAATCTGGCGGAACTCGCCAATCCGCCTGCCGAGGATTTCCGGCTCAGCGAGGCCCAGCATGGCCCGCAGCGCGACGTTGGCGTACTGGATATGGCCGTCAGCGCTCAGCAGGCAGACGCCGTCACTCATCTGGCTGGCCAGCGCGGCCAGCGAATCGAGGTCAATCAGCTGGGAAGATAGCGGCAAGTAGCCTCCACTATCCTCATGATGAGCGGCGGCGCCGGGCTCGCTGTCATATGGCTGGCGGAGCGGGCCGCCTGAATCGGTTGGTGGTTTCATCGCGACTGCGCCTAATCCAGGAGCGTCATATCAGGACGCGAAGCGCGTCGTTTGTCGCCGCGACGCAATAAATGAACAACATTCCGTATTCTAACATTATTAACGCCCGGATGGGGCGCCTCATTATTGGATAGCGCGGCCCCGCGCGAGCCATCAGGGACAGTGATAGAGGAGGTCAAAGCCAGCGGGGCGCTCACCCCGCTCCAGCGCGCGCAGGGCAGTGAAGGCGCGCTGGACGGCTCGCATCTCCGGCAACGCCGTTCGCCGCACGTGTGGCGCCAGAATGTGAACCCCACGCCAGGCTGCCTGATGCTCCTCAGGCGTGATCGCTCCAGCCGCCAGCGCCTCATCAAGCTCACGCTCGTCCAGGACTTCGACATCGCCCCGGCCTGTTGTGACCAGATCGAGATACAGGTCATCGTGCCAGGGAATGCCTTCCGGCGTGAGGCCAATCCCCGCGCAGATGTCTATATACCACTGCGCGATGGCCCCGTCAGGCGCGATCATCGCCGTGACGCTATACGCCTCCATCTCTATCATCCCTGTGTGGGCGGGGTAGAACTGGAGCCAGGCGAAGCCGTCATCCGCCAGCAGCGCGGGCTGACCGGCCAGTGGCTTCCATAGCGGCTCGGCGACACGCTGAAAGGAATAGAGCGAGATGACGCCCGCATAGCCGCCATGCGCGCCGTCCGCGCGGGCGACGGTATAGCGGCGAGCGAGGACACGCCACCAGCCAGGATGGCTCCCCAGCTTACGCTTCATCGCGCGCGGTCCCCGTTTCCATCCACGCGGCGGCGCCTGGAGCCGTCAGCCGTCCGCCCGCGGCGCGACGCAGCCGGTCACACAGCGCCAGCCCCAGTCCAGCGCGGGGATAGGTATGCGCCAGCAGCGGGTCGCGGCCCCGCTCATCCAGCCAGCGCAAACCGGCGTAGAGTCTGCGCGCGGCCTCCGCTGGGTTATCCACCGGGCCGAGCCGCGCCACGACGACCCCCAGCCTTTCCAGCGCGGGCGCCTCCTCATCAGGGACCAGCGCGCCAACGGGAACGCCCGCCGCCAGCGCCGCGCCCGCCGCCGCCAGCACCGCCTCGGCGCCCTCAGCGCCAGTCGCGTCGAAGACCACCAGCCGCGCGCGTGGCGCGTAGTGGCGCGGCATCTGCCCGGGCGCGCGCTTGACGCTACCCGGGGTGTCGCGTTCCCCGCCGCGCTCGTCCGGCCCCAGCGTCTCTGGCAGGATGGCGCGCAGCTGCTCCAGGGTCACCGCGCCGGGACGCAACAGGCGCGGCGGAGTCACCGTCAAATCCAGCACGGAGCTCTCGACGCCGACGCCACAGGGCCCGCCATCCAGCACGCAGTCTATGCGCCCATCCAGGTCCTCCAGCACGTGCGCCGCTGTCGTCGGGCTGGTGCGCATGAAGCGGTTCGCGCTCGGCGCGGCGACGGGAACGCCCGCCGCGCGCAACAGCGCCTGCGCTACCGGATGCGACGGCGAGCGCACGCCAACCGTATCGCCGCCCGCCGTGACCACTGTCGGAATCCGGTTCGCATGCGGCAGGACCAGCGTCAGCGGGCCCGGCCAGAAGCGCCGGGTCAGTTCCCACGCGATGGGTGGGATGTCGCGCGCGACGCCGCTCAGCCCATCCGCGTCAGGAATATGGACAATGAGCGGGTCGGTGTGCGGACGCTGCTTGGCGGTGAAGATGCCCTCAACCGCTGTCGCGTTGGTGGCGTCAGCGCCCAGGCCATAGACAGTCTCGGTGGGGAAAGCGACCAGCTTACCCGCGCGCAGCAGCGCCGCCGCCTGAGCGACGCGCTCCGCTGGCTCGCCCTCTGGGGAAACGGTCAGCACGAGCGTCCGGCGCTCTGTCATCATGAGCTTCCTTTCCGCAAGCAATCTGAGGCTCGCGGGCGGCTTCAGGAGCGGAACGCCCCTCGCCACGGCGCGGGCCACTGATTCGGCGTCCACGCGCGAGGGCGGGACGTCTCACGTCATTCTATACCTTGGGGCGCGCTTGCTCGTTAGTACCAGTAGAGCCTTTGCGCCTGTTCGCAAGACCTGGCGCGTCGAGGATTAACGGAGAGCGGCGCCAGCGCGCCAGCCGGTCGCCCGTTGCCGCAAGCTGGCTAGTGGGTGTATAGTAGTGCGCGATTGCTGAAAAACTCCGCTTCAGTCGAATCATCATTCACACCATATAATGACGCTGGAGCGCGCGTCAGACTTCTCTTCACCCCAGGTGGGTGGGGAACGGCGCGCCCGCGCTGGCGAGGGGGAGAGCGTTGACGAAGCAGCTCCGCCTGGCGTCCGCCGCGCTGACCGATATTGGACGCAAGCGTGAACGGAATCAGGACAATGTTACCTGTCACGTCCCTCCTGAGCCGGACCTGTTAGAGGAAAAGGGCGCCCTGTTCGCCGTCTGTGACGGGATGGGCGGGCATGCCGCGGGAGAGGTGGCCTCCGGCCTGGGCGTCCAGACTATCCACGACGTGTACTACACGATGCGCGGGCATGACGTCATTACCTCTATCGCCCAGGCGGTCAAATCAGCCAACGACGCGATCTTTTCCACCGCGCGCGCGACCGTCGAGTACAGCGGGATGGGTACGACCTGCGTCGCGCTGGTGATCGCTGGTGGCCGGGGCTACATCGTCAACATCGGCGATAGCCGCGCCTACATCCTGCGCGACGGCAAGATGCGCCAGGTCACGCAGGACCACTCCTGGGTGGCCGAGCAGGTGCGCGGGGGGGTCCTTTCCGAGGAGCAGGCGCGAATCCACGCGCACCGTAACGTCATTACGCGCAGCCTCGGCACCCAGCCGAATATCACCGCCGACCTTTTCGTTGAGACGCTGCATGACGGAGACCGCATACTGCTCTGCAGCGATGGCCTGCATGGCTACGTCGAGGAATCCGCGATCTACCAGGAGGTCAGCTCGCAGCCCTCGCCCGATACGGTGACGCGCAACCTGATTGACATGGCCAACGCGAATGGCGGCCCCGACAATATCACCGCCATCGTGGTGGATGTGCTGGAAGCGCCCGAGGTCACGGAGCCAGTCCCCCTGCCGCCCAACGCGACGACGCCTATCGAGGAAGGCGAGACGCAGCCGCTGCCTGTTCCCGCTGACGCTATGGTCACGGCCCTGCGCGAGACGGTCACGGCGCAGGCTCCGTCTGACAAGGCGCTGTCCACGCCGACAAAGCGCGCGAAGAAGCGCGCGCGGCGCAGCGGCCCAGGAGTGACCGCGCTGCGGCTTCTCGAAATCGCCGCGCTGGTCCTGATCGGCGTGAGCGTCTGGTATGCGGGCTTTGGTCCGCTGGCGGCGCAGCGCCAGGCGAATCAGCGCGCGCAGACCGCGCTCACCCAGGCGCAGACCGCCGCCCGCGCGGCGACAACGCAGAACCCCACCGACGCCCTGCGGGAGCTGGCGCAGGCGCGCGCCACACTGCTGGCTGACATGGCCAATCCCGCGCTTGACCCGTCGTTCCGCGCAGAGGCGCAAGCCTTCCTCGATGTGCAGTTCGCGTCGGCGGTGCAGTCCGCCCTTCAGCGTTACGACGACGCCGCGGGCATCACGCATCTGGGGATGAATGACGCCGACACGTACACGCTGACATGCGCGGGCCCCGACGCGGCGACCACGACGACTACGCAGCTGTCCTCGCTGTCCGCGCTGATCGCGCTCTCGGCCCCGTCTGACAAGCCGCCACTCGTCGCCGGCGCCCAGTTGCTCTACGCCCTGAGCGGGAATGCGCTCTACGAGATCGCCGTTCCGCTGGATACAACGGGAAACCCAACGCCTGGCGATGTTTCCTGCGAGCAGCTGCCGCTGGCGGGGATCACCTCGATCACCGCGATCGCCCCGAATGGCGCGGCCCTCGACGCGCTGGTGATGACGAGCAAGGGCTATGTGGTGGCGCAGATCGCGCCACAGCCAGCGGCCGCTGGCAGCCTGCCCAGCGTCAAGCTGCAAACGGTCCTCACGCCGCCAGTCAAGACGGAGACGCCCGGCGCGCTCGTGGCGAGCGGCGCGACGGTCTACCTCGCCTTCACCGGGGGCGCCACGACGCCAACGGGCGTCTGGCGCTTCCAGATTCCCTCCAAGGGGACGCCGCCCGCGCCACAGGTGATCTCCACGCCACAGGCGGTAACATCCATGCGGATGGCGGGAGGCTCGCTCTTCATGTCACTGGCCGATGGCAGCCTGGGTCAACTGGACTCCACGCAGACCTTCCAGACCGTCAGCGTGCTGGCCCCACAGCCAGTCACCATCTCCCCCTCTACAGACTACACAGCGGCGACGCCGGTTCCGACGGCGCCAGCGGGGGCGACGCCATCCTCCGCGACGGTAGCGGGCGCGGCCTTCGGCGCGGGCTCCACGCTGGTCAATGATCCCCTCAACCCTACGCAGATGCTGCTGGCGGATGTCAGCGTCCACCGCATCATCCGGCTAACCGCCAATACCAGCGGGCCGGGGGCCGGGCTGAGCGGGCAGTATGTCTACAGCGACGTGACGCCCACCTTCACGATGCTGGCGCTGGGTGGCGCTGACACGACCCTTCAGGCGTACGCCTGGAACGGCGCGCAGCTGCTCGCGTTCCCTATCCCGGAGCCCGCCGCCTGATCGCGCGCGCCCAACAGCGCGCCTTCCGGTTTGCGCTGACGGCGCGCCATTGGATATTCTGAAGAGAACGCGCCCTGGCGCGCGGCTCTCCATGCCCGCGCCATCCCAAAACACGATACGCCTTCAACGTCCTTCCACATCGTTCCAACACATAGTTCCAAGGAGAAGAGGACTCGTGGCATCACGCAAGTCCACCAAGATCGCGAGCGACACCGCGAGCGGCGCTCCCTCGCGCCTGGCGACGGCGCTGCGCACGGCTACCTGCGGCGAGCTGACCGCCGCGAATACCGGCGCCAAGGTCACGCTGACCGGATGGGTCGCCCACCGCCGCGACCACGGCGAGCTGATCTTCATTGACCTGCGCGACCGCTACGGCCTGACGCAGGTTGTCTTCGACGCGCAGGCCAACGCCCCCGCCCACGCCATCGCCAGCGAGGCCCGCCTGGAGTATGTGCTGCGCGTCGAAGGGGTCGTGCGCAGGCGTTTGCCGGGCAAGGAGAACCCCGCGCTGCCGACTGGCGAGATCGAGATCGAGGTGGAAAAGGTCGAGATGCTCAACTCCGCGAAAACTACCCCTTTCCCCATCGCCGACCACGTCTCCGCCGCCGAGGAATTGCGGCTGCGTTACCGCTACCTCGACATCCGCCGCGACACGATGCGCAAGAATATCGAGCTGCGCCACCGCGCCGTCAAGCTCATTCGCGACTTCATGGACGAGCGGAGCTTCCTGGAGGTGGAGACGCCGATCCTGACCAAGAGCACGCCGGAGGGCGCGCGCGACTACCTGGTGCCGAGCCGCCTCTACCCTGGCGAGTTCTACGCCCTGCCCCAGGCGCCGCAGCAGTTCAAGCAGCTGCTGATGGTGGCGGGCATTGACCGCTACTTCCAGATCGCGCGCTGTTTCCGCGATGAGGACCTGCGCTCCGACCGCCAGCCAGAGTTCACCCAGCTCGATGTCGAGATGTCCTTCGTCGCTGAGCAGGACGTGATGGGGCTGATCGAGGAGCTGCTGATCCATCTGATCCAGAAGACGACCAGCAAGCGCATCCAGCAGGTCCCTTTCCCGCACATCTCCTTCGCCGACGCGATGGAGACCTACGGCATTGACCGCCCTGATCTGCGTTTCGGCCTGCCGCTGCGCACGCTGCCGGTGGAGCTGGCGCGGCAGGGAAGCTTCAAGGTCTTTCATGACGCGCTGGAGAAGGGCGGCATGGTGAAGGGCCTGCGCGTCCCCGGTCAGGCCAGCGCGACCCGCAAGGAGCTGGACGCGCTGACCGAGTTCGCCAAGACACTGGGCGCGAAGGGCCTGGTGACGCTGGCGCTGCTCCCCGAGGGGCCGCGCTCGCCGCTGGCCAGGTTCATGTCGGAAACCGAGCTGGCCGCTGTGCTCCGCCATATGGAGGCCGTCGAGGGCGACCTCGTGCTGTTCGTCGCTGACAGTGAGAAGGTCTGCAACGATGTGCTGTGGCGGCTGCGCGTTCGCATGGGCGAGCAACTGGGGCTGATTGACCCCGATGTGATGTCGCTGTGCTGGGTGGTGGATTTTCCGCTGCTGGAGCTCATCGAGGAGGATGGCAAGCAACGCTATCACGCGACGCACAACCCGTTCTCGGGCATGCGCGCCGGCGAGGAGCCGCTGCTGGACACTGATCCGCTCAAAGTAACCGCGCGGCAGTACGACATCATCTGCAACGGCTACGAGGTCGGCGGAGGCAGCGTCCGTATCAACATCCCCGAGCTGCAGCGCAAGGTCTTCAAGCTGCTGGGCCTCTCGGAGGAGCAGATCGCCGAGCAGTTCGGCCACATCCTGGAAGCCTTCGAATACGGCGCGCCACCCCACGGCGGCATCGCGCTGGGCATTGACCGCCTGGTGATGCTGCTGGCGGACGGCGAGACGATCCGCGATGTGACGGCCTTCCCCAAGATGCAGAACGGGCAGGACGCGCTGATGCGCGCCCCCTCGCCCGTCACCGAGGAGCAGCTGCGCGAGCTGAGCCTGGCGGTGCGCATCGAGGAGAAAGAGAAGAAGTAGGACGCGGGAACGTTCGACCGGCGCCAGCCCTTCCGCGCTCTGAGAGGAAGGGCTGGCGCCACGATGTTATTCTTCGTCCACCGGGCCAAAGAGCGGCGGCTGCCGCCCGGCCTGGGCGCGCTGCTGGAGCCGCCGCCGCTCCTCGCGCTCGATCTCCTGGATGGAGCGGTCGGGCGTCGGCAGGTCTTCGGGCATCGTGCCACCCAGGTCCGCGATGGTTTTACGAACGGCGCTGCCTACCTGATAGTGGGCGGCGTTGGCCTCATCTCGCGTTGTGACGCCCTCGCGCCTGATCTTGGCGTCAGTCTGCGAGACGCGGAAGATATTCGCGGCCAGTTCTTCAGACCCCATCCAGTCCAGAATGTGCTCGCCCCTGGCGAGCCGCTTCCGTTCAGCGATGCCGCGCGCCGTCTCGCCATTGTAGAGGCCCATATAGCCGTGGTCCTGGAAGAGGGCGAAGTCTTTGGGCTTGATGACACCCGCGCCTTGAGCGGTGGACGCTAACCGGTGGTTGCGACGGATGAGGTCTTCACGCCAGAAGAGGCGCTGCTGCTCCTCGGTCATTTGCGCCAGCATCTCGGTGGTCGGCGCCTGCTCGCGCGTCCGCACGGCGAAGTACGTCTGGCCAAGCGCCACGACAGGCTTCTCCGGGTCAGCGTTCTGGACGACGAGATAGCATGCGTAGCGCGAGAGATGGACGTCAGCGATGCGGCGCCGCGCTCCGGAGCCAATTGTGACCATTTTGCCGACATCAGCAAAATGATCCGAGACCGTATGGCCACTGGCTTCACAGGCTATTTGAGCCTGCGTAATGACCTGCGTAAAGTTGCTCCATTTTACATAACCCAACGCCTTGGCTAGCTCACGCGCGCTCCAGTACTCACCGCCGTCGCTCTCGTGGCGGATCGCGTCAAACGGGGACGCAAACTCTTCGCTCACCATTCCGCTCCTTACGCTACGCTGCTGACGCTCTGCTGACGCCGGCCAATACCATCGTTATACCGTGCATGCGGCCATATGCGGAAAGCGGGGTCGCTATGACACGCGCCCATATCGCCGCATCGAGCCGGGAGCGTGTCACTTCTCCTCAACCGGGCCAAAGAGCGGCGGCTGCCGCCCGGCCTGGGCGCGCTGCTGGAGCCGCCGCTCCTCGCGCTCGATCTCCTGGATGGAGCGGTCGGGCGTCGGCAAGTCTTCGGGCATTGTGCCGCCGATACGCGCGATGGCCTCGCGGACCTCGCGCCCAACCATGTAGTGCGTGGCGTTGGCTTCCTCGCGTGTGCTCGCTCCGCCCTGCTGGAGCTTTTCATCGGTCTGCGTGATGCGGAAGAGGTTGGCGGCAAGCTCAGTGGAACCCATGTGATCGAGAATCTGCCGCGTTCCGCCGAGTCCCTTGCGGGCGGCGATGTCGCGCGGTCTCGCCGCCGTACAGCCCGCGATAGCCGTGGTCCTGGAAGATGGCAAAGTCGCGCGATGTGAGCACGCCCGTCCCGCGGCGGTGGCGGCGAGAGCGCGATTCCTGTCCGCGACCTCACCACGCAAGAGCTGGCGCCGCTGGTCTTCATCGAGCGCCGCCGCGACCTCCTCCAGCCGCTGCGCGCCGACCGTGGCTAACCATTGCTTGACCGGCTCCGCTTTTGGGCTGGGTATGCTCTGGATGATGCGCAGCATGGTCTCGACTGTCGCGGCGTCGGTGAGGCGCCTTTTTCCATCCAGCGCGAGCATTTTCAAGGACAAGCAATTTGCTTGGGTTTCAGCCCACCCCTCGCCAGACATCCGGCGTTTCATATCGCGCCAGTATTGGTTGGGAGTCGCACTGTCCGTCAGAATGGCGATCACATCTACAACGCTGAAGTACCACTGGCCATTGCGCCACTGGCGGCGAATCGCGCGACGACCGTCATCGAATGGAAGCGACACGGCGCTGTCTTCGTCCATCAGCCGTTCCTTTGTTCACTCTTTCCAGCCACATAGCCACACGAGCCGATACCATCGTTATACCGTGCATGCGGCCACACCCGGAAAGTGGGTTCGCCGTGACGCGCTTCCAGCGCGTCGCGCCGGGCGGCGAGCGCGTCACTTCTCCTCAACCGGCGAGAAAAGCGACTGGGCCAGCTCACGCGCGCTTCAGTACTCATCGCCGGCGCTCTCGTGGCGGATCGCGTCAAATGGGGACACAGATTCTTCGCCCATAACCTTGCTCCTGGCTCTGTTCACGCCGGCCGATACCTTCGCAATACCGCGCGCTCAGCGAGAGCGGAAAGCGCGTTTCCAGTGTTGCGATTTGACCCCTGCTATAAGCTGGCTACTACTGATTCTTCCGTGCATCGGCGCCGCGTCGCCACACGTGATGATCCCGGATGGTTCGCGCGGGAGCCAGCAGGGCCACCGTCCACGTCAGCGACGCTGAAATGGACGGTGGCCCTGCGCATATCAGGTTAGTCAAACAGGCTGGCGACGCGGCAGCCAGCGCCCTCTAGACGAGCCGCGCGTTCACGGTGATCTCGACATTGCCCCGCAGGGCGTTGGAGACAGGGCAGCCCGTTTCCGCGGCGCGGGCGGCTTCCGCGAACTGCTCCTGTGTGAGGCCCGCGACCTCGCCCTCAACGTTCAAGACCATGCGGCTGACCTTGAAGCCCGAGTCGGTTTGCTCGAATGTGCAGTCCGCCACGATAGAGAGCCGCTGAGGCGGCGTGCCGGCCCTACTGAGCGCGCCGGAGAACGCCATCGCATAGCAGCTCGCATGCGCGGCGGCCAGCAGTTCTTCCGGGCTGGTCTTGCCGGCGAGGTTGTTGGTGCGCGAGGCCCACGAGACAGGCAGGTCGCTCGCGGCGCCGCTCTTGAACGAGGCCACGCCGCTCCCGCTGGCGAGATCGCCATCCCACCGCACTGAGGCTTGCTGGGTCGCTTTTACCATGTCATCCTTCCTTCTTCGTCCATGCTGAGACCATGCCAGGCCATGCGGCCCAGCGATCGCGCGTGTCTGAATAGGGCCATGACGCCCAATTCTGTCTGGACGCCCAGTGGCGCCAGCCCACGCGCTACGCCATCTCCCACCAGGGCTACCAGCGACTATATCATACCCGCATGCTAGGCATACGAGCGGCTATCCGCCCTGGCGCAGGCATGGGTCGGGCTGGACGCGGGCCGCCAGCAGTCCCCCGCGCGTGGGCGCGAGCGCGTGTTGCTGCTATACTGTGCTCAATTAAGCGATTGTGTATTCAGAGGAGCGTTCGCACATGGCCGATGTCCGGCCCCTGCCCGGTATCCGCTACGCGCCGGAGACTGACCTGGCCGCAGTGGTCACGCCACCCTACGATGTGATCTCGCCGGAGGCCCAGGCTCGCTACTACACGCGGGACCCGCACAATATCATCCGGCTGGAGCTGGGACGCGACGAGCCTGGCGATGACGGGCTGAACAACCGCTATACCCGCGCCGCGCTGACCTTCGCTGAGTGGCGCCTCTCAGGCGTCTTGCGCCAGGACAAGCCCGGGCTCTATCTCTATGAGCAGCGGTTCAGCGTCCCCGGCGTGGGCGGCGCGCGCAAGCGGCGCGGGCTGTTCGCGCGTGTGCGCCTCGTCCCGTGGGAGGAGGGCGTCATCCTGCCGCACGAGCGCACGCTGAGCAAGCCCAAGGATGACCGCCTCAAGCTGACCCGCGCCACATCCGCCACGCTCAGCCCCATCATGGCGCTCTACGATGACCCTAGCGGCGAGCTGACCGCGCTGCTCGGCAAAGCGGCGCGCCGCAAGCCCGAGGTCGCGTTTACCGATGAAGCTGGCGAAGAACACCGCCTGTGGCCACTGCGCGATGAGGCCCTGATCGCCCGCGTGGAGGACTTCTTCCGCGACCGCCAGCTCTACATCGCCGACGGCCACCACCGCTACGAGACGGCGCTGGCCTACCGCGAGGAGCTGCGTGAGACACGCCGCGATCTGGCGCCTAACGACGCCGCCAACTTCACGCTGATGGCGCTCAGCGCGCTTGAGGACCCCGGTCTGGTCGTGCTGCCCACCCATCGCATCGTGCGCGGCGTCGCGCCAGAGCGGCTGAGCGTGTTCCGTGATGACCTCGCCGCGTATTTCGAGGCCTCTCCACTGGGAGAGCCAGGCGGGCTGGCGACGCTCGATGTGGCGGAGACGCTCGCCACGCTGACCGCCGCCAGCGAGGACGGTCAGCGCGTGGCCTTCGTGATGGTGACAGCCGATGGCGCGTTTCTGTTGCGCCAGACCGCGGCGGGCGAGGCCGCGATGGACGCGCTGGATTCCGCGCGCGCCGGGGAGCATATCGGGGACTCGGCGGCTTGGCGGCGGCTGGATGTCACCTCGCTGCACGAGCTGATCCTGGCGCGAGGGCTGGGCGTCAGCGAGCGGATGGTCCGCGCTGGCGAGGGCATCGCCTACACGCGCGACGCGAGCGCCGCCATCGAGGCGGTCCGCGCTGGGGTGGACGGCGCGCAACTCGCCTTCCTGCTGAATCCGACGCCGCCCACCGCGATCCGCGATGTGGCGCGCGCGGGTGACCGTATGCCGCAGAAATCCACATACTTCTATCCGAAGCTGATCACGGGACTGGTGATCAATCCACTCTGGTGAGCGTGTGGTGACTGGGAGCCGGGAACGCGCGGCGACGCGCCCGGTGGTGGAAGAAGGGAGAGCCAGGCATATGGATGGTATCCCAAATGCGCTGAATGGCGCGCCAGATGGCGAATCGCGGCCCACCGCCATCTGCCCCGCGTGTGGGAAGGAGATGTCGCCGCAGGCGCGTTTCTGCGGCGCCTGTGGCGCGGAGATGCGTCCTCCGGAGCCAGCCGCGCCTGACGCGCCCGCGCCTGACGCGCCGGGTCCGGCGCAGGCCGCCGCCCCTTTGGCGCCAGAGGCCGGGGAGGGAAAAACCTGCGCCTGGTGCGGTACGGTGAACACGCCTGACGCGACCGTCTGCGCCGCCTGCGACGCGACCTTCCCGACGCCAGAAGGTGATGAGGCGATGGAGCGCGCCGCGCGCGCGCGCATCGAAGACATGCAGGCTGAGATCAACAAGCCACGCGGCTCCTCATGGTGGCCGTTCCGCTCACGCTGAAGGCCACGGGAGGGTCGCTGGAAATCGCTCTGTGGAATAGAGGAATTGGATGATCCTGGTTGTAGGAGCTGGACTGGCGGGACTGACATGCGCGAAGGCGCTCGTCGCGGCGGGCCATCAGGTGCGCGTTATTGAGGCGTCCGACCATGTCGGCGGGCGTGTGCGCACCGACCACAGCCCCGATGGCTTCCTGCTCGATCGCGGCTTCCAGGTTCTCTTCACCGCCTATCCCGCCGCGCGCCGCAACCTGGATTACGCTGCGCTACGCCTGAAAAAGTTCACATCCGGCGCCGTGCTGATCCGCGATGGCAAGTGGTATGAAATGGGCGACCCATTGCGCGCGCCCGGGCTGCTGGCCGCCACACTGGGCAACCCGCTGCTGACCACCGGCGACCGCCTGCGCGCGCTGCGATTGCGCGGTTACGCCCGGCGGCGCAAGGAGTGGGACATTTTCCATGGCAAGCTGCGCGGCAAGGGTGGCGAAGACCGCTCGACCTATGACGAGCTGAAGCGCCGCCATTTCAGCGACCAGGGCTTTATAGACAGTTTCGCCCGCCCATTCTATGGCGGCGTTTTTCTTGACCGCTCCCTGGAAACCAGCGCGCGCATGCTGCTCTTCACCTTCAAGATGCTGGCCAGCGGTGATACGGTCATCCCGGAGCAGGGCATGGGCGCGATCACCGAGCAGCTCGCCGCCGCGCTGCCGCCCAACGCCATCTGGCTGGAGACGCGCGTCGAAGGCATCGTCCACGCCGATGGCCGCGCCGTCGGCGTCACGCTGACGGGCGGTGAGGAGATGCAGGGTGACGCCGTGGTCGTCGCCACCGACGCGCCCTCCGCCCAGCATCTGCTCAATCGCGAGCTGCCCAGCGAGCCGGCGTCCGTCACTTGCCTGTACTTCGCCACGACCGAGAGCCTCTACAAGGGTCCCCGCCTCCTGCTCAACGCCAACCCCGACGCCTTCGTCAACAACGCGGTCCAGATCAGCAACGTCGCGCCATCCTACGCGCCCAAGGGGCAGCATCTGCTCGCCGCCACCGTCCTGGGCTCGCCCGACCTCAGCGACGCCGACCTCGCCGCGCGCGCGCGCGAGGACATGGCCTCGTGGTTCCCCGACAAGGATATGGCGAAGCCGCGCCATCTGGCGACCTACCGCATCCGCTTCGCCCAGTTCCGCCAGCCGCCCGGTGTCTTCAGCCGCCTGCCGCAGCCTGAAACCGGCGTTGAGGGTCTCTTCCTGGCGGGCGAATACACCAGCTCCAGCAGCATCCACGGCGCGATGCTCAGTGGCGAGCAGGCCGCCAACGCCGTTATCAAGTGGAGCGCCATGGCTACCGACTAACCGGCATGTGATACGATAGAACGTATGCTATTTTTCTTTTTCAAGGCGCTGGTGGCGCTCTTCACCGTGGTGGACCCTATCGGCCTGGCTCCGGTGACGCTGACGCTGACCGCCGATCTCTCGCACTATGAGCGCGCGTTCGTGGTCACGCGCGCGGCGATTGTCGCCGCCGTGGTGGTCGCGATCTTTGGCGTGTTCGGCCAGGCGATCTTCGCCGCGCTGGGGGTGACGCCGCCCGCGTTCAGCCTGGCGGGCGGCGCGCTGCTGTTCCTCGTGGCGATTGACATGCTCTTTGGGCGCCAGTCCGGCGCGCGCGAGACGACCCGCGAGGCGCGCGAGGCCAGGAAGCGCGAGGATGTCAGCGTCTTCCCGCTCGCCATTCCGATGATCGCCGGGCCGGGAACGCTCACCACCATCATCCTGCTCAACAATTCCGCCGGGGCCGACTGGAGCCTGCGCGGGATGATTGGCGTCGCGGCGGCGATCACCCTCGTCGCCTGCTGGATTGTGATGCGCGCCAGCCTCAGCATCCAGAAGCGCATCGGCGTCACCGGGATTACCGTCCTCTCGCGCGTGCAGGGCATGCTGCTGGCCGCCGTCGCGGCGCAGTTCATCCTCAACGGTCTGGCGGAGTTCCTTCACTTATCCTAGCGGTCAGCGCCACCCGTCCCTGAGTGGCTGGCGCACGAACTGGCAATCATCACTACAGGAGCCACAGCGCATGAGCGAAGCGAAGCATATGGTGGAGCAGGAGCCGCCGAAGCGGTCAGCCAGGCCCATCCGCCGTGAACTGGTCCCGCTGTTCGACGAGCTGCGCGGCGAGCGCGTCATCGTGCGCCCACATCACATCTCGGACTTCGATGAGATGTGGGAGGCCATCCAGGAGTCGCGCGACGAGCTGCGTCCCTGGCTGCCCTTCGCCGACCAGTCCCCCGATGACCTGCGCGCCTGGCTGACGCGCGCCGAGGCGCGCTGGCTGACGCGCGAGACGCTGGGTTGCGCTGTGGTGGACCGCGCGACGGGCCGTTTCGCGGGCAACATCGGCCTGATGATCCGCGACTGGGAGATTGGCTACTTCGAGATCGGCTACTGGCTACGAACCAGCGCCGCCGGCAAGGGCTTCATGACCGAGGCCGCGCGCCTCGTCACTGACTTTGCCTTCGACCATCTCTGGGCCAACCGGGTCGAGATGCGCTGCGACGCGCGCAACGAGCGCAGCGCCGCCGTGCCGCGCCGCCTCGGTTTCACCCAGGAGGCCCATCTCCGCTGGAACGGGACCTTCGTGAATGACGCCCTCCGCGATACCCTCATCTTCGCCCTCATCCGCACGGACCCCCGCTGGCCGGAACGGTAGGGCGAGCGATTTGTTTGCCACATTTTCCGTTTTTGGGGAGTCCAAAGTAAATTGTCTGGTATACGAGCGTAACATACGTCCGCGCGCGTCGTGAAATAGAGAGCAAATCAAGGTGTTATAGTGAAGATAGCTGGCGTCCCGTGACGCGAGCTATAGCTGCGGGGGAAGGATAAAACTATGGGCCGTTCCCGAGCAAAGAGCGACCGTCATCAGGTGACAATCGCCCGGCGCGAGAGCGTGCATCACCATCTTTCACCTGTGCTGACATCGCTTGACATCTGCTCCGGCGCGGGAGGTGAGGCGCTAGGCCTTGAACTTGCCGGATTTCACACAGTTGGAGCGGTCGAGAACGACCACGCCGCGTGCCAGACACTGCGATTAAACCGGCCATCGTGGAATGTCATCGAGGACGATGTCCACAACGTATTGGGATGGGATTTTCGCGGGATAGATCTGCTGGCGGGTGGCGTGCCCTGCCCGCCATTCTCAATCGCTGGCAAGCAGCTTGGCGCCGACGATGAGCGTGATCTCTTTCCCCAGGCGCTGCGCCTGATCGAGCAGGCCAGGCCAGCCGCGCTCATGCTGGAGAATGTCCCAGGCTTCGCCAGCGCGAAATTCGATGGCTACCGCGCCTCGCTGATCGCGCGCATCATCGCATTGGGATATGGCGTTGACTGGCGGGTGCTGCAAGCGTCGGTGTTCGGGGCGCCACAACTCCGCCCACGATTCGTGCTCGTCGGCATACGAGAGCCATATTTCGCCCGGTTCCGCTGGCCTGAACAAACCGTCGAGCCACCTAGCGTGGGCGCCGCGATTGGCGACCTGATGGCTGCGCGGGGGTGGCCGGGCGCCGCATCCTGGCAGGAGCGGGCTAGCGGCATCGCTCCCACATTGGTAGGTGGCTCGAAGAAGCATGGAGGCCCAGACCTTGGTCCGACACGGGCGCGCGCGCAATGGGAAAAGCTGGGTGTGGACGGACTGGGCATAGCCGACGAGCCGCCAGGAAGAGATTTCCCTATCAATGACATGCCCCGTCTGACCGTTCGTATGACTGCGCGTATCCAGGCGTTCCCGGACGAATGGCAGTTCGCGGGGGGCAAGACGGCGCAGTACCGCCAGGTTGGCAACGCGCTACCACCACTGGTCGCGCGGGCGGTGGGATTGGCGATCCGCGCGGCGCTGGATGGTCAATATCTGCTGGATAAACAGCACGCTCCATGTATCACCCAGCCACACCTACTGACGGTATAAACGCCCATTGCAAGGCGTGCAAGTTTTGGCATGAACTACCCAAGAGGTTGAGAATATATGGATCGAGGCGAGGGCGAAAAGACCGGGGCAAAGTGGCGTATTCTTGAGTTCCTGCTGGCAAACATGGGCAGAGTCATAGATGGTAATGAGATTCGCGAGGCGTCTGGCAATACCTCGGAATGGGCCAGGCGGGTGCGGGAACTGCGCACGGAAGAAGGCTACCAAATCCTCACCCATCATGACCGCCGTGATCTGAAACCGGGGCAATATCTGCTGGAGACCGACAAGCGCCTGCCCGCTTTCGCGCGTGACATCTCGAAAGAGACCCGCGCCTATGTGCTGGAGCGCAATGGCTACACCTGCCAGATGTGCGGACTCGCGGCAGGTGACCCCGATCCATTCGATCCTTCGCGCAAGGTGCGCCTCACGATGGGGCACATCATAGACAAGTCGAAAGGCGGCGCGGATACTCCTGAAAACCTGCGCGCGATCTGCGCGAACTGTAACGAGGGTCTGCAAAATATCGCGCCGCCCAAGCCGGATAGAATTCATCTGCTCGCGCAGATCCGCCGCGCTACGATTGAAGACCAGCTCGCCGTGCTAGAATGGCTAGAGACAAAGTACGCAAAGATCAGGCCCAAATCCCAATCGTGAAGTGACACTGTGGAGAATGCGCAGCCCGAAATCACACAAAATCCCACCCAACTTGAAGCGGTCGTTTCCACACTGCTCGCCTGGTTTGAGGGAAACCGTCGCACGTTCTCATGGCGGGAATGCGACAGTCCATTTTATGTATTGATCGCCGAGATATTGCTCAGAAAAACCGGAGCTCAAGCGGTCGAGCGGTTCCTACCGTCCTTCCTTGCGCGCTTTCCTGACGCGGCCACCCTCGCATCCGCCAGCGTGAATGATCTCGCAGCCGCCCTCGCGCCATTGGGCCTTTCAATCCAGCGGGCCAAACAGCTCCACGCGCTTGCGCTCGCGCTCCTCGCAAACCACCAGGGTATCATTCCTCTGGATGTCGAGACGCTCTCGTCGCTCCCAGGTGTAGGGCGATATACGGCGGGCATCGTCGCGGCAACTTGTGGGCGCGTCCCTGAGCCAGCTGTGGATACCAATGTCGCCCGCGTTATCCAACGGATCTTCGCCATCACCCCATCGCAAGCGGAACCTCGCAAGAGCGTCAATATCTGGGCAATCGCGGACGCGCTTGTCAAGCGCAGACCAGAAACACCCGCGAATGTAACCTGGGCGCTCCTTGATCTAGCCGCTACGGTCTGTGTTTCCCGGAATCCCAACCATGCCGCGTGTCCCCTCCTTCCCTACTGCGCTTATGCGCGTACAGAAAATCCGCGACCTGCTCCCTAAGCGGTATTACGGGTATTACCACGCTCTGAGTGTGGCGTTCCAGCCCATCGCTCGCTCAGGCGCGCTCCTTCGCCCTCGGCGCCTTCGCGCCGAAGAGCGCGCGGGTCACTGGTGTGCGCCGCACCACATACTCGTAGACGCCGAACGCGCCGGCCACTGTCACCACGAGGATGAGCGCGAGCTGCGCAATACCCGGAACCGGGACCTGAAGAAGATAGTACGAGGAAGCCGCCAGCAGCGGCCCGTGCAGCACGAAGACCGGGAACGCGGCGGCGGTCAGGTAACGCTGCCAGGGCGTTGAGACGGTCAGGTAGCGCATCGCCAGGCCAAGCAGACCCAGTATGAATAGCCATACGCTGAACGCCTCCGCGACCGCGAACAGCAGGGAGGCTGGCGCAAAACTCGCCGCTGGCGCGAGCCGGAACGCCAGAAGCGCGCCAACGACGCCGAAGCAGACTACGCCCAGCGCGAGCGCGGGGTACGCCACCGTGCGGACGGTGGCGCGGAGCCGCTCGCTGGAGTAGATCAGGAACCCGTACAGGAACATCACGAGATCGAGGAAGAAGGCTGTCCAGTCATCGGTGAAGATCCAGCCCGCCGTCACGCCGCTGAGCCAGCCAGGCTGGAACAGCGCGATCAGCAGCGCGGGAATCAGCCCGCCAGCGAGGATCAGCGTGACAGGATGGGAGCCTGCCCCGGCGACGCGCTCCGTCACGCGCCGCCCCCGCCCGCGCAGATAGAGCAGGAATGGCAGACAGAGGAATGATACGGCGAGCAGCCGTGGCACGAACCATAGATACGTCAGCGTGAGGCTGCCAATCGCGGGCGAGTATCCCCGGACGGATGTAAAGAGGTAGCGCAGATACTGCTCGTAGAAATAGCCAAAGTCGCGCAATCGCGACGGGTCGAGGATGGGAAGCGCGACGCCGTATCGCGGGAGCCAGTGGATCAGGCCTGGATTGCTGAGCAGTATGAAGTAGAGCTGAAGGGGGGAGAAGAGCAGCGCCACCAGCAGGAGCGGAACGCCTAGCCGCGCAATGCGCTCACGCATATATACGCCCGGCGTCCGTACATCGAGCGCGAGCCTGGTCGCCGCCCCGGCCATGAGGAAGATCAGGGGGATGCCCCAGGTCAGCACAAAGCCAGCCAGCAGCGCCAGGACTGGATTAGCCTCGGCGCTCAGGATAAAGACAGCGCGCTCGGCGCCGATGACCGGAACCGCATGGAACGGAATGGTCCCCAGCACAACGATGGTCCTGAGCCAGTCAAGCTCTACGCGCCGCTCGCCGCTGGCCTGTCCCTGCGCCGCCTGCGATTCCATGCGCCGCTCCCTTGAAAGAGCCGTCTGGCTCCTGAGTCCTTGCGGCGCGATTCCATGCGCGGCGCCCCTCAAGAGCGAGGCATTCGCTTCATTACGGCGTAACCCGTATCGCCTCGCGCTCACACGCCGGACTCACGAGCGCGCCACGCCATCACAAGCGCGTCAAGCCCAGATCAAGGCAAGGCGAGCCTCATGCGCATGAGGATGCGTTCTCCAGGCGCGCGTCTCCGCTTCACGCAGGCCTCCATTACCGCAAGAGCCGCGCCTTTCGTGAGCGGCGTCATCCGCGCCGATGCCTCGGGCCAGAGTGATAGCGCGAGAGCCAGCGAAGTGAACCTCCGCTGGCTCTCGCGCTATGATTCCGCCCAGCCGCGCGTCATCAGGCCTGGAAGCTCCATCTGCCGCGCTGTGGCCATGTGAGGGCCGCGCCCTCAGTGTTGCTCCGCCGCCGGCTGTCCCTCGACCAGGCGCGCGTGGCCGTTGTGGCCATTGTGGCTGGGCGCGGCCCCGGCCTCAGCGGCGAGGCGTTCGGAGGCCTGGGCGTGGGCGCGCGCGACGCTGGCGGTGACGAAGCCGTGGAAGAGGGGATGCGGGCGCGTCGGGCGGCTCTTGAACTCCGGGTGGAACTGCGTCGCCACGAACCACGGATGGTCGGGAAGCTCGATGATCTCCACCAGCTTGTTGTCCGCCGACTTGCCGCTGAAACACATCCCCGCCTCCTGGAGGCGCTTGTGGTAGGCGATGTTGACCTCGTAGCGATGACGGTGGCGCTCGAAAATAATCGCCTTGTCGTAGGCCTTCTCGGTCTTGCTGCCCGGCGTCAGGCAGCAGACCCACTGACCCAGCCGCATTGTCCCACCCTTATCGGACACCTGCCGCTGGGTGGGCATCAGGTCAATCACCTTGTCGGGCGAGTTCTCGTCGAACTCACCGCTGTTGGCCTGCGCCAGCCCCAAGACGCCGCGCGCGAATTCGATCACCGCGACCTGCAGGCCCAGGCAGAGGCCCAGATAGGGGATATTATGCGTGCGCGCGTAGCCGGCGGCGCGAATCTTGCCCTCGACGCCGCGATAGCCGAAGCCGCCCGGCACAATGATCCCGTCAGCGGCGGCCAGGCGCGGCTCGTACTCCTCCCAGTCCGTCTCCAGCTTCTGCGAGTCAATCCAGTCAATCTGGATGTCCACCCCGACTGACCAGCCCGCGTGCGAGAGCGACTCGACCACCGAGAGGTACGCGTCGTGCAGCTCAACATACTTGCCCACCAGCGCGATGCGCACGAACGGCTTCTCGGCGTGGATGCGCTCGACCAGCGCGCGCCACTCCGCCAGGTCTGGCGCCTCCGCGCGCGCGGTCAGCCCCAGCTTCTCCACCAGGAAGTCGCCCAGCCCGGCGTCTTCGAGCATTAGCGGCACCTCGTAGATGCTGCCAGCCGTCACCAACGGCACAACCGCCCGGCGCTCGATGTTACAGAACAGGGCGATCTTCTCGCGAATCTCGTCAGCGACGGGATAATCGGAGCGCGCGAGGATCACGTCGGGCTGGATGCCGGAGCGCAGCAGCTCCTTGACGCTGTGCTGCGTGGGCTTGGTCTTCAGCTCTTTGGTGGCGCCGATGTAGGGCAGCAGGGTGACGTGGATGTACAGCGCGTTGTCGCGGCCAACCTCGTTGCGCATCTGGCGGATCGCTTCAAGGAACGGCTCGCCCTCGATGTCGCCAACCGTGCCGCCGACCTCGACGATCACC
This sequence comes from Chloroflexota bacterium, assembly GCA_021814145.1. GTDB lineage: Bacteria > Chloroflexota > Ktedonobacteria > Ktedonobacterales > JADMIN01 > JAKAIY01. The sequence continues at coordinate 18,395 of JAKAIY010000016.1, read as the reverse complement.
ACATCGGCGCCGGTCTGCTCGGCCAGCGTCCGCATGCGCGCCTTGATCTCGTTGGTGATATGCGGAATGACCTGGATCGTGCCGCCGAGGTAGCCACCGCGGCGCTCCTTGCTGATGACGGCGTTGTAGACCTGGCCGGTGGTGACGTTGCTGTCCTGGCTGGCGCCTTCATCGGTGAAGCGCTCGTAGTGGCCCAGATCGAGGTCGGTTTCGGCGCCGTCATCGGTGACGAACACCTCGCCATGCTGATAGGGAGACATCGTGCCGGGATCAACGTTGATATAGGGATCGAGCTTCATCAGCGCGACGGAGAGGCCGCGGCACTTGAGCAGCCGCCCGATCGAGGCGACTGTGATACCCTTGCCCACCGACGACACAACGCCGCCGGTCATGAACAGAAATTTCGGCATATGTCTTTTTCCCCTCACAGATACCGGAATACTCCCACGGCGCCCTCAGGCGCGGCGGATGGGGCGATCAGCGAACAGCGAGCGGCGATGATGAATGGCGCGCGAACGGGACGGGCAGAACAGCCAGAACAATAGCGGGAGGGGCCAGGACACCGCTGGCGGCCCTGGCCCCTCGCTCGCATCGCGCTATCCCTTGCTCTATCCCCGATAGGTCAATAAGACAATTTGTGTCACCGCCGGCAGCGTCGCCGGGGTAACGTTGAGCTTGGCCACCGGCTCTGGCGGCTCGACACCCATCTCGCGGCAGAACCGCTCGACGCCTTCCAGCGGCGGCTCGTCGGGGCCGCCCTTATAGGCTGGCGTGGCGTAATGCATGGGAATGACGATCTTCGGCTCGAGCTGAGCGATCACTTCGGCGGCGCGCTCGGCGTTGAGCGCGTTGCCGCCACCTACGGGGATGAGCAGCACGTCGCAGCCATCCAGCGCCTCCTGGGCGTGACTATCGAGCTTGTCCCCCAGGTCGCCGAGATGGCAAATGTGAATGTCGTCCAGCGTGATCAGATAGGCCGTGTTGCGCCCCAGGCGCTTGCCGCGCTCGCTATCGTGGTAGGTCTGCACTCCACTGATCAGCGTCTGTTTGATTTCATACTCGCCCGGCCCGTCAACTACCCGCGGATTTCCCCCCACCCCTGAGACATAGCTATGCCCGAGATGCTGGTGACTGACAGTGACGATATCGGCGGTGAGGCGACCGAGGGAGTAGCCGGTGGAGGGCGCCGGGGGGTCAGTGATGACCGTGGCCTCTTTTCCACGCAAGCGGAAGCATGAGTGACCCAGCCAGGTCAGTTCCATAAGTAGCGCGGTCTCCCGAAGCGGTCAGGCGGATTGAAGCCGTCCTGACATGACATTGGGCGGAGATCCACTTCGCGCCACAACCCGACGCTCAGGGCTCCGCCCTGTCGGATAGTGTACCACATCTCCCCGCTCGTGGACAAGACGCCTTTAAGGCGTAGCCGGTGGCGGGCGATTGGCGCTGGCGGGCGGGCGGCTGAAGCCGCGCCTCTCGCGGTTTGCCTCTCCGGCAGAAATGCCCGTGACATGAGGAGGCCGGAACGATGTCTCTGAAGAGATCGCCCCAAAGATACGCGCGGCGTGACAGTGACCGATGATCTCCGCTAAATCCGCCAGGGAGGAGCGTCAAGATGCCAAATATGGACATGCCAGGCATGAACGAACAGGCCACGCCGCCAGCCGTCACCGAGCTCGATCCGGGCGCTGTCCATGCGCTGGCGGCGCGCTTCCAGGGGCGGATCATCCGGCCACTGGACGCGGACTATGACGAGGCCCGCGCGGTATGGAACGGCATGATTGACCGCTACCCGGCGCTCATTGCCCGCTGCGCCAGCGTGGATGACGTTGTCGCCACCGTGAATTTCGCCCGCGAGCAGCGGCTGCTGGTGGCTGTGCGTGGCGGCGGGCATAACGTCGCTGGCAACGCGACCTGCGATGGCGGACTGGTGATTGACCTGTCGCGGATGCGGCGCGTCGAGGTGGACCCCGGCGCGCGGATCGCCCGCGTCGAGGGCGGGGCCACCTGGGGAGCGGTGGACGCCGCGACGCAAGCCTACGGGCTGGCCACGCCAGGCGGCGTATTCTCGCGCACCGGCGTCGCGGGGCTGACGCTGGGCGGCGGCTATGGGTGGCTGCGCAGCACCTACGGGTTGAGCTGCGACAACCTCGTCGCGGCCCAGGTCGTCACCGCTGACGGGCGTGTCCTGCGCGCCAGCGAGACCAAAAACCGCGATCTGCTGTGGGGGCTGCGCGGCGGCGGCGGCAACTTTGGCGTCGTGACCGAGTTCGAGTTCCAGCTGCATCCTGTGGGGCCTGGGGTGATGTTCGTCTTCACGCTGCACGACGGCAGCGGCGACAACATGGCGCGGGCGCTCCGCTTCTACCGCGACTTCTGCGCCAGCGCGCCTGACGCGGTCAACCCCATCGCCTCCTGCGGCGTCGTGCCGCCCCATCCGGAACTGTACCCTGTGGAGATTCACGGGCGGCCGTTCACGCTGCTCGGCGCCCTCTACGCCGGGCCACCCGAAGAAGGGGAGCGGGCGCTACAACCGCTGCGGGACTTCGGCGCGCCGCTCATTGACGCCAGCGGCGTCAGGCCCTACGTCGAAGTCCAGCGCGCATTCGACGCCGACTATCCCGACGGCATGCGCTACTACTGGAAGTCGCTCAACCTCATGCGGCTGGACGACGCGGTGATCGCGCGGATCGTCGCGCATGCCCGTCAGCAGCCATCCCCGCTCAGCACGACGGACCTCTGGAGCGTAGGCGGCGCGATGAAGCGCGGCGACGCGACGCGCGGCGCCTTCCACGGACGCCACGCCGCGTTCCTGCTCAGCCCGGAAGCCAACTGGGAAGATCCGCGCGACGACGAGGCCAATATCCGCTGGGCGCGCGAATTCGTCGCGGATATGCGCGAGTTCTCCGACGGCGGACGGTATCTCAATTTCGCCGGCTTCCAGGAGGAAGGGGACGCGATGATACGTGGCGCGTTTGGCCCGCAGTACGCCCGCCTGGTGGCCCTCAAGCGCCGGTATGACCCGACGAACCTGTTCCGCCTCAACCAGAACATCCCGCCGGACGCTGACATTGGCGGCGCCGGAAATTAAGACCGCGCCGCCGCGCCCCGGCCCCATTCATGTGAGGCTGGGGCGCTATCACGTTCCCTGGCGCTTAACTGGCCGGGCGGCGCCGCGCCATGTGCGCCAGCCAGCGCGGTGATCGCCGCTCCATGTCCGTCTCCTCCTCCCGATCCAGAATGGTTCAGGATTCGCTCCCCTCAGCGCGCGGCTATCCATAGCGGGTCGCAAGGAAGCGGGCAATGGCTTGCGCGGCGCCGTCGCTCGCACGTTTCACGGCGCTCGACAGGCGTGGCAGTAACAGAGATCTAGGCATTGCCGCTAATTCCCAATGCCATCTCTGTCTACAGGTTCATCTACGACGTGCGTATCGGCCAGATTTCACTGGTTGACAAGGGGGACGATCTTCGCTTTCTGTCTCTCCACTTAGCAAGGAAGGATATGCACAAAGCGTCCGCCCTGAGGAAGCAGGGCGGACGCTTTGTATGCTGATAGTTGCATTCCTGGTTGCTCACGAATAAAAAACAGAATAAAATCATTGACATTTTCCAGACCGCTCGCTATACTTGTGGAAGAGGTGTAGAACAATTATTCCGGAGGACACATGATCATTCAGAACACCGTGACGCCTATTTCTGAAGCGCGTGCCCGCGAAATCCTCACGCCTTATCTGGAACCCCTTGGGCAAGCAGTCGAAGCCGCTTGGGGTAGGTGGCTAGATACGTCTCCGAGGAATCTGAAGGCATTGGTTTCACGCACGCGCGCGAATATGGTGTATGACTATATTTGTGATGAGATCAGGGCGCGATTCAGCGGACTACCAGATGTCTCGGTTCAGACGAACCGATATGGCATGCTGCTGCTAAACATCAAGGGCTTAATTCTTATTCGATTCAAGAAAGTCGGCAGCGATGGGTTAGGAAGCAACATCGTCACGAGCTATCAAACAAAATTCAATTTACAGATATATTTGCCAGAGCTACCAGATGAGGCTACACGGTTGGTAGTAGGCTACCGACTCGACAAGGCAAGTATCAAGATTACCGACATCGTTGTAGCTTGCCGCGTAGGTAACGTTATAAAGTGGGTATTCTCGCTGCGTGAGAGCGTGGCTGCAGCATTCATGCCTGTAGTTCTTCCATTTCCGGACACCGCTCCTGCGATCTCGCGAAACAAGTCCCGCGTTACAGAAAAGAAGCAGCGCGTTACTGGTGAGTCAAAGAAACTACGCGAGCAAACAGTGGAGCCAAGTAAGTCTGCGGACGAGGAGCAAAGGAAAACGAGCGACCAATGAGCCATTCGCTCAGTTCTACCTTTTCACGCGAGCGTGTTAGTTCTGAGATGATCATCCTAGCGCGTGATTCGCGCGGGCTGACGCAGGCAGAACTGGCAGCGGCCACGAATATATCACAGGCGAACATCTCGAAGTACGAGAGTGGGTCGCTCAATGTTTCCAAGGAGCATGTCAAACGCATCGCTGATGCCCTTGACTACCCTCTCTCAATGTTCTATTTCGGTGAGAAGCGTTATGGCTTCGGAAGTAGCTGTACCTATCACCTCGAACGTTCCACGATGCCGGTGCGAGAACTGAGGGTATTGCTTGCGCGGGTTAATCTGCTGCGCATACAAGCCGTTCGACTCCTAACGGGCGCAGACATCGAAAGCGACAACGAGTTTCAACGGCTCGACATTGACGACTTCGATGGCGATTGTGAGCACATCGCTGCTCTTGTACGTCGAGCTTGGAAGTTGCCACCAGGGCCAATAGAAAACCTTGTAGAAACGATCGAAGATGCGGGTGGAATTGTCTTTGCCTCTTCGTTCGGCACGCGAAAATTAGATGCGATCAGTCAGTGGGTTGGCGGAGTGCCTCCGATATTCCTCCTTAACTCAGACATGCCAGGAGATCGCCTGCGATACACTCTGGCGCATGAAGTGGGGCATCTCATCATGCACCGTGTTCCCACAGAGAATATGGAAGAAGAGGCAGACCGCTTTGCCGCTGAGTTCTTGATGCCTGCAGCAGATATCGAGCCTGATCTCCATAGTCTCGCACTTTCCCGACTCGCGCAGTTGAAAGCCTATTGGAAGGTTTCAATGGCCGCCCTCATTGTACGCGCAAAGGATTTGAGCAAGATCACCGAGAGACAGTACCGAGCGCTGTTCGAGCAGATGGGCAGGATGGGTTATAAAACGGTTGAGCCAACGCCCATCCCTATGGAGCAGCCAACACTCGCGAAGGAACTCGTCGAGTTCTATCTTAACGCGCATGGTTACTCGGTTGAGGAGATAAGCCAGTTCGTCGGTGTTCCGGTACACGATCTGATCGTGCAATACGGGCTTGCGCCACGAATGTATGTTATCCGAAAGCCCGGTGAGAGGCACGATAACGAACGGGCTTTCGGTGAACAACCACATGGGAAAGTAACCTGAGGACTGTACGATAGCTAGGCTGAGAATCTCATAAACAAAAAGCGCCCGCTCTGCTTGCTTAGGGCGGGCACTTTGGCTACCCGCTGGCCATCTCGACAGCCGCCGCGTGGGGGGTGTATGCTGGGCTGGCGCGCGAGACGGAAGCGCATGGGCAGGCGGCGCGCTGGATGGGGGCTCACAGTGCGTGTGGAGATCGTCGTGGAACCGTGGAACGTTGACCCGCTGCTGCTCGCGGCGCTGGCCCCGCTCGTCCTCATTGACCTAGCGATGGTGGTCTACTGCGTCATAGATCTCTACAAGCCGGAGCGGCGCGTCCGCGGCGGCAACAAGCTCGTGTGGCTGCTGGTGATCCTGCTGGTAGGCACACTGGGCTGGATTGTGTACCTGCTCGCCGGGCGCGAGGAGTAGAGGAGCCCACCATATGCCCGCCGCGATCGCATGCCAGGGCCTGACCAAGCGCTATGGGGACGTGCTGGCCCTCGACCATCTCACGCTCGATGTCCCCACCGGCTCCATCTTCGGCTTCCTCGGCCCCAACGGCGCGGGCAAGACGACAACCTTGCGCCTGCTCACCGGCCTGGCCTTTCCCACCGAGGGAGGCGCCACTATCGCGGGCATGGATATCGCCGCTGGCGGGGCGGAGCTGCGCCGGCGCACCGGCTATCTCGATCAGGCGCCGCAGTTCTACGGCTGGATGCGCGGGCGGGAGCTGCTGATGTTCGTGGGGGAGCTGTTCGGACTGCGCGGCGCGGCCCTGCGGGAGCGTGTGGATGAGGCGCTGGCGCTGACCGGGCTGGATGATGCGGCCAATCGCGGCATCCACGGCTATTCCGGCGGGATGCGCCAGCGGTTGGGCCTGGCGCAGGCGCTGGTCAACCGGCCCGAAATCCTCCTGCTCGATGAGCCGGTCAACGCGCTCGATCCGGAAGGACGCCACGCGATGCTCGACGTGATCGCTGGTCTGCGCGGCCAGGCCACCGTGCTGATGTCTTCCCACATCCTGGCCGACATCGAGCGCGTGTGTGACACCGTGGCGATCATCAATCGCGGCAAGCTGGTCGTCTCCTCGTCGGTGGATGAGCTACGCGAGCGCTACGCGCAGCCAGTCTTCCTGCTGGAGATCGAGCCAGGGCTGGATGAGCGGATAGCGGCGCTGCTCGCCGCGCTTCGCGCCGCCCCCTGGGTGGATGATATTGTCTGGCGGCGGCCCAGCCTGCGCGTGGTGGCGCGCGATCCACAGACGGCGGGCCGCGAGATCCTGGCGGCGCTGGTCACGCATGGCGTGGAGATCCAGCGCTTCGAGCGCGCCCGCCCCACGCTGGAAGACATCTTCCTGCGCCTGGTGCGTGGCGATCAGCCCGAGAAAGGGACGGCGGCCTGATGGAAGGCTTCGGTGTCTTTCTGCGCAAAGAGCTGCGTGAGGCGCTGCGCGGCAACCGGTTGCTGGTCGTCGGGGCGGTCTTCCTGCTGCTGGGGATCATCTCACCGGTTGGCGCTAAATACATGCCGGAGCTGCTCAAGCTGCTGGGAACGGGCCAGGCCGGCGTCACGATCACCTTCCCAACGCCGACGGTCAATGACGCCATCGCCCAGTATCTCAAGAACGTCGCGGGAACCGGCGTGCTGATCGCGCTCCTGCTGCCGATGGGCATGGTCGCGCGTGAGAAGGAGCGCGGCACGGCGGCGTTCGCGCTGGTGAAGCCGCTCTCGCGCGCGGCGTTTCTGGCGGCGAAGCTGACCGCGCTGCTCGTCATCCTCGCCGCTGGCGTCGCCCTGGCGGCCATCGGGGCCTATTTCTACACGGCGCTGCTCTTCGAGCCGGTCGCGCCGGGCGGCTTCATCGCCTGCACGTTGCTGATCCTGCTCTCGCTGCTGGTCTACGCGCTGCTGACTTTCCTGGGCAGCGTGATCGCCAATTCGCAATTGCTAGCGGTCGGGATTGGCATCGCCGCCTGGGCCGTCATCTCGCTGATCAGCGCCATCCCCAGCGCCGCGAAATACACCCCAGCCGGACTTCTGGAGCCTGCCAGCGCGCTGGCCCTCGGAACCGCCCCGGCGCATCTGGCGACATCGCTCGTGGCCAACATCGTTCTCGCGGCGCTCGTCGTGGCGCTGGCCTGGCTCTCCTTCCGCCGCCAGGAGCTCTCTGGCGCGGCGGAGTAGCCGCGTCAGCGTGCGCGCGCGGTACGATGGAATGAAATGGCGCGACGCGCGCAGCCGGGCGTGGCGTCCCCATATCGCGGCGAGAAGAGAGGAGGCAAGCGCATGGCGCGGAAACCAGCGGGCGCGTCCAGCGCGGAGCGGCTGCGGCGGCGCAACCGCGAGCTCTCCATCCTGATCGCCATCGCCCGCGCGCTCAACCAGTCGGTGGACCTCGACCAGGCGTTGCGCGCGACGCTGGCGCAGGTCGCGGAATTGCTCGACCTGCGCACCGGCTGGATCTGGCTGCTGGATGAGGAGACGGGTGAGTCGTACCTGGCCGCCGCGCAGAACCTGCCGCCCGGGCTGGCCGCGAACCCGCGCCACATGGAGGGGCGGTGCTATTGCCTGGACACGTTCCGCGCGGGCGACCTCGCCGGGGCGGCCAACGTCAACGTCGTGACATGCAGCCGGCTGAAAGGGCTGGTGGATGGGACCGACGGCCTGCGCTACCACGCCAGCATCCCGCTCTACGCCCATGACAAGAAGCTGGGGGTGCTGAACGTCGCCAGCCCCGACTGGCGCGAGCTCTCGCCGGATGACCTGGCTCTGCTGCACGCGATTGGCGACCTGCTGGGCATCGCCGTCGAGCGGGCGCGGCTCTTTCTGCGGAGCGCGCAGATGGGCGCGCTGGAGGAGCGCAACCGGCTGGCGCGCGAGATTCACGACACGCTGGCGCAGGGGCTGGCCGCCATCGCCCTGCGGCTGGAATCGGTGGACGCGCTGCTGGAAGCGGGGGCGCAGACGGGGGACGCCGCGCGTCTGCGCTCAGGAGTGCGACAGGCGCTGGCGCTGACGCGGGCCAATCTGGAGGAGGCGCGGCGCTCGGTGCTGGACCTGCGCGCGGCGTCGCTGGAAGGGCAGACGCTCGCGCAGGCGCTGCAATCGCTGGCCAGCGAGATCGAGCTGGATGGCGGCGGGCGGGTAACGTGCGAGATCACGGGTGGCGGGCGTCCGCTGCCCGCGCGCGTCGAGGTCGGCCTCTACCGCATCGCGCGCGAGGCGCTGACCAACGTCGCGCGCCACGCCCACGCCACGCGCGGGCGCCTGGGCCTGGTGATGACGCCCGAAGAGGCGCGGCTCATGGTCGAAGACGATGGGCGCGGCTTCGATCCAGCGGGCATCCCCCAGGGCCGCTACGGGCTGCGCGGGATGAGCGAGCGGGCGCGGCTGCTGGGCGGCGCGCTGCGCGTCGCCACGTCGCCGGGCGAGGGGACGCGCGTCGAGGCGGTCATTCCGCTGGTGGGGACGCGGGTATGAGTGGCGTGATTCGCATCGTCGTGGCCGACGACCACCCCATCGTGCGCGACGGGCTGGTGATGGTGCTGAATACCCAGCCAGATTTCACTGTCGTAGGTGAGGCGGGAACGGGCGCGGAGGCGACGCGGCTCGTGATGGAGCGCGCGCCTGATGTGGCGCTGCTGGACCTGGAGATGCCGGACGGCGACGGGGTCGAGACGCTGCGGCGGCTTCAGGAGGCGGGCGCGGCGGCGCGCGTGATCATCTTCACCGCGTTCGACACCGACGAGCGCATCCTGGCCGCGCTGCGGGCGGGCGCGCAGGGCTATCTGCTCAAGGGCGCGCCGCGCGAGGAGGTCTTCCGCGCGATCCGCGTCGTCGCGGCGGGCGGGTCGCCACTCACGCCCGTTGTGGCGTCGCGGCTGTTGCGCCATGTCGCGGAGCCGGACGGGCAGCCTGTTCCCGCGTTGACCGACCGCGAGCGCGAGACGCTGCGGCTGCTGGGGCGCGGCCTGCAAAACAAGGAGATCGCCGCGCGCCTGGGCGTCCGCGAGCGGACGGCGAAGTTCCATGTGGCCGCGCTGATGCGCAAGCTGGGCGCGGGCAACCGCACCGAGGTGGTGACGCTGGCGACCCAGCGCGGATTGCTGAGCCTGGCGCCGGAGGAGTGAGGGCGCGGACCTCATCACCTGGCCCTTTCTCCTGAGCGGAGAGGGGGGGAACGGCGATACTGTACCAATGGACAGGGACGCGATGGGCCGCATGGACAGTGCGGCCAGCGAGGGCGCGGTCTATGCTCATGGATGTGAGCGGGCGTGAGGCGGTGAATGGCCCAGTCCTGGCTGGCGAATGAACGCGCCAGCCTCACCCGTCCGCGATTGAACCAATACGCCAACGGAGGCTGAACAGATGACGACACAGACCGCTTTGATCACTGGCGCGTCGCGCGGGCTGGGGCTGGCCCTGGCGCGCGAGCTGGCGCGGCGCGGGTGGACCTTGCTGATTGACGCGCGGGGCGCGGAGGCGCTGGCGGCGGCGCGCTCGGAACTGGCCGGCGAGACGCGCGTGATCGCGCTGGCGGGCGATGTGACCGACGCGGCGCACCGCGACGGGCTAGCGGCGGCGGCGCGCGAGCTGGGCGGGCTGGACGCCGTCATCAACAACGCCAGCACGCTCGGCGTCAGCCCGCTGCCCGCGCTGCTCGACTATCCCATCGCGGCGCTGGAAGCGGTCTTTCGCGCGAATGTGATCGCGCCGCTGGCGTTGCTCCAGGCCGTGCGCGACCAGCTCAAGCCAGGGGCGCGGATCATCAACGTTACCAGCGACGCGGGCGTGGAGGCCTACCCTGGCTGGGGCGGCTACGGCGCCAGCAAGGCGGCGCTCGAACAGCTCTCCAACGTGCTCGCCGCCGAGCGCCCCGACCTGCGCGTCTACTGGGTGGACCCCGGCGACATGCGCACCCAGATGCATCAGGAAGCGTACCCCGGCGAGGACATCAGCGACCGCCCGCCGCCGGAGGAGAGCGCGCCGGGGCTGGTCGCGCTGCTCAGCGGCGCGCTGCCCAGCGGGCGCTACCAGGCGCGCGCGCTGCCATCCCGGCCAGCGCCGGATGAGGCCAGCGGCGTGCGGGAGACGCGGGTGGCGCTGACGGTCGCGGACTTCGACCGGGCGCTGGCCTTCTACCGCGACGGGCTGGGCCTGCCTACCGTCACTGACTGGAGCAGCGGCGAGACGGGGCGCAGCGTCGTGCTGGCGGCGGGCCGCGCGACCATCGAGCTGCTGGACGAGGCTGACGCGGCCTACACCGACGACGTGGAGGCGGGCGAGCGCGTCGCTGGCCCCGTGCGGCTGGCGCTGGAAGTGGAGAACGTCGCGCGCGCGTCGGAACGGCTGCGGGCGCATGGGGCGGAAGCGCCGCGTGGGCCAGTTCACACCTCATGGGGGACGCTCACCCAGCGGCTGCGCGCGCCCGATGGCATGCAGCTCTCGCTCTACCAGCCGGACCCTGACGCCAAGGGAGAGGAAGCATGACGACCACACAGGCCCGCACGACGCGGGCGCTCGATATCGCGCTCGACTTCACACTGCCGCCCGCCCTGGAGGCGTCCGAGCCGCCGGAGGCGCGCGGGCTGGCGCGCGACGAGGTGCGGCTGATGGTGTCGCATCGCGGCGCCTGCGCGGCGATCGCGCACGCCCGGTTCCGCGAGATTGGCGCGTTCCTGCGCGCGGGCGACGCGCTGGTGATCAACACCAGCGGCACGCTCAACGCCGCGCTGTCGGTGACGCGCGTGGACGGCTCGCCGCTGGAGCTGCACCTCTCCACCCACCTGCCCGGCGACTTCTGGACGGTGGAGGCGCGCACGCCCCACCCCGACGGCTCGCGGCCCTTCCGCGAGGACCTGGCGGGCGAGACGCTGGCGCTGCCGGGCGGGGCGAGCGCGCTGCTCCACGCGCCGTACCCCGCGAGCGCCCATCCGCCGCGCCTGTGGCTGGCGACGCTGCGAACGCCGCTACCCATCCACGACTACCTGGCGCGCTTCGGCTTCCCGATCCGCTACCGCTACGTGCCGGAGTCCTGGCCGGCCAGCTATTATCAGACGGTCTATGTCACGGAGTATGGCAGCGCCGAGGCGCCATCGGCGGGGCTGGCGTTCACGCCGGAGCTGATGGCGGCGCTGGTCGCGCGGGGGGTGGTGTTCGCGCCGCTGCTGCTGCATACCGGCGTCGCCAGCCTCGAAGACCACGAGCCGCCGTATGAGGAATATTACCGGGTCCCGGAGACGACGGCGCGCCTGCTGACGGTGACGCGGGCGGCGGGCGCGCGCGTCATCGCCATTGGCACGACCGCCGTGCGCGCGCTGGAGACGGTGACGGACGAGCGCGGCATGGTCCACCCCGGCGAGGGCTGGACGGATGTCATCATCACGCCGGAGCGCGGCCTGCGCGCGGTGGACGGCCTGTTGACCGGCCTGCACGAGCCGCGCTCCAGCCACCTCGCCATGCTGGAGGCGCTGACGGGCCGCGAGCGTCTGCGCGCCACCTACGAGGAGGCGCTGCGCGAGGGCTACCTCTGGCATGAGTTCGGTGACCTGCACCTCATGCTGCCGTGATGGCGCCCTCGCCGCGCCCCTCCCGGCGCGTGGCCTACCTGGAGAAGTAGGCCAGCAGGTCGCCGCGCGTGCGGGCGCGCAGCTCGGCGTTCTGGTCTATCCGCTCCAGCGCGCGGGCGTAGGGGCCAGCGTACTCGCCCTTCAAACGCTCATCCCAGAAAGCGACCGCCTCATCGCGCATGGACTCCGACAGCGCGCCTGTGAATTCCACCAGGCGCGGCGTCAGGAACGGCGCGCGGACCTGTATGAAGTCCCAGTTTGACCGGATGAAGTCCCACGCCTTGCGCTGCGTGCGCGGGCGCGAGAGCATCGCGACCAGGATCTGGAGCTGCGCCTGGATGGGGAAGACCGTCTCGCCCTGGCCCATCAGCGTGGTGGTGCGCGTGGTCAGCTCGTCCGGCTCGAAGAGCGCGAAGGCCCCGGCGTAGCGCTCGATCTGGTCAGGCGAGAACGCGCCGCCCTTGCGCTCCTGATACAGCGTCAGGAAGCGGTCGTAGGTCGCGGCGTCACCCGCGGAGGCCGTCGCGCTGATGGCCACCGGGGCGAGATTCGGGTCCACCGCCGCCGGGTCCGCCGCCTCGCGCTCCTGCAGCCGCCGCGCCTGGGCGATAGCCTCAGGGTCGCGCGCGAAGACCGCCATCGCGCTCAGCGTGGAGGCGCGTAGTCGCGAGGTTTCCACCGGCTCGCCAGCGCGCGGCTCGTAGCCCAGCGCCGCCATCTTCCCCGCGAACAGCCGCGCCACCCAGGCGCGATAGCCCGCCAGCGCCCGCTCGTCACCCGCGAACTCCAGCAGCGTCCGCGTCCGGCCCAGATGCTCACCGACGATCTGGCCAATCAGGAGCTCATCCTCGCCGCCGCTCAGCGCCGCCAGCGTGTCGAGATATACCGCGATCGGCTGCGAGCCGTTGGAGACCAGCGCCCACTGGTCGCGCAGCAGCCCCCGCTGCTCGGCGGGCGTGAGCCGCGCCAGATGCGCCTGGACCCGCGCCAGCAGCGTCGCGTCGAGCCGCTGGCGATAGAAGCCGATCTCGCCCGCGTTGGCGTAGAGCCAGCGCAGCTCGCCGCTCACCGGGATGACGAACGACGCGCTGCGCTCCGCCAGCAGGTAGCGCGTGGTATGGACACCCGCGTCATCCTCGTAGCGGACCTGCATCGGGACGCGCCACAGCTCATCGCTGGCGGGGGCGTTCGCGGCGGAGTAGAAGCGGCGCTGGCTCACCTGGATCCGCGCCTCGCCCGGCGCCCCGTCCGCGTCCAGCGACACGTCAATCAGCGGATGCCCCGCCTGGAGAATCCAGCCTTCCATCATTGCGCTGACGGGCAGGTCAGAGGCCTGCTGCAAGTGGCGCCAGAGATCGGCGCCTGTCGCGTTGCTCTCCGCGAACTCCGCCATGTAGGCGCGCAGCCCGGCGCGGAACGCCTCATCGCCCAGGAAGTCATGCGTCATCCGCAGGACCGCCGCGCCCTTCTGATAGGTGATGACATCGAAGTTTTCCATCACGGCGCGCGGCGTGGAAACGGGATGGTAGATGGGGTGCGAGCTGACCAGCGAATCGGCGGCGAGTCCGGCGTCAGAGCCGACCCGCGCCTCGTCCCATGCGCGATACTGCGGGCGCAGGGCGTCAATGGCGTGGTTGGACATCCAGGTGGCGAAGGCCTCATTCAGCCAGAGGTCATCCCACCAGCGCATCGTCACCAGATCGCCAAACCACATATGCGCGAACTCGTGCGCGGTCACCTCCGCGACGAGCAGCTCCTCCCGGCGCGAGGCGGCCCGCTCGTCCAGCAGCAGCACGGGCGCCCGTGAGACGATCAGCCCCGCGTTCTCCATCGCGCCCGCGCCAAAGTTCGGCACAGCCACATTGTCGAGCTTGTCGAAATGATAGGGCGCCGCGAAATAGTCTTCATAGAACGGCAGCAGCTCCGCCGTCACGTCGAGCGCGAAGGTCCCTAGCGCCTCCTTGCCCTTCAGCGCCCAGACGCGCAGCGGCACGCCATTGACCACACGCTCCGGCGTGCTGGCGAAATCGCCAATGGCGATGGCGATCAGGTAGCTGGACATAGGCTTTGTCGCGGCGAAGCGCCACGTCACGCTCGCCCTGTCCGCGCTGGGCTCCGCGCCGAGCGGTCTGCCATTCGTCAGCACGGTCTGGCCCGGCGCCGTTGTCACAGTCCAGGTGAAGCTCGCCTTGAAAGTTGGCTCATCCCAGCAGGGGATGATGGCGCGCGCGCCGGTCGCCTCGCACTGGCTGCACAGCAACTCATCGGGGCCATCCTTCGAGAGAAACAGGCCCTCCAGGCTGGGGCTGAGATGGCCGTTGAAGTCAAGCGCGAGCGTCGCCTCACCGGCTGGGACCCGCCCCTCTGGCGTCACCACGGCGATCTCGCGCTCGGCGTCCATCACCACCGACGCCACCGTCATCGCGCCGCTGGCGGTGGTCAGCCGCGCGCTCGTGATGGCGAGGTCGCGGGCGTGCAGCTCGATGACGTTCACTGGCGTCTCAACCGCCAGGCGAATGGTGACTGATCCGTGGAATGTCTCACGGCCAGGCCGCGCGTCAAGCGTGATCTCATAGTGGCGTGGTCGCACGGCTGTTGGAAGCCGGTAGGCCTTGGGGTTATTGATTGGAGTATCGCCGGACATTATGGCCGCTCCTAAAAACGCTGGCGCGATCTCTGCGACGCGCCACAGGGACGCGCGACGCGCGGTCGCGTGTCACGCTGGACAGGCCACCAATGTGGCCCTGTTCATCAAGATACGATATATTTGCGCGTCTCACGGCAAGCCCCGCTGCCGGTGGCGCGGCGCCAGCCCCTATTTCAGACGCGCGCGCCGCCGCGTTTTTGCCGGAATAATCGCCGCGCGGCCGAACCGGCCAGTCTGAGGCCGCCTGGTGATACAATTTGGGCGCGTGCGGGCGCTGGCGCCGGACATGCGGCGTCGCTGGGCAGTGACGGGAGCTCACGGCTGGCGGCGGCGCGACAGGCGCGGCGCCGCCGAGTGGGACGCGGCGATGTGGCCGCGTCGCTGGAGAAGTTTTTCCAGGTCCGCTCAGATGAGCTCCACCAGCCGCACAGGAGGATGTTCTCACATGGCTACACGGGTCGCTATCAACGGCTTTGGGCGTATTGGCCGCCAGAGTCTCAAGGCGATGCTCGAGCGCTATCCCAACGATATTGATGTCGTCGCCATCAATGACCTCACCGATACCGAATCCAACGCCCACCTCTTCCGCTACGACTCTACCTATGGCCGCTTCAATGGGACCGTGGAGGTGGCGGGCAAAGACATCGTCATCAATGGCAAGCGCATCCGCGTCTTCTCCGACCGCGACCCGAACTCGATTCCCTGGGGTGAGGTCGGCGCCGAGATCGTCATCGAGTCCACCGGCTTCTTCACCGACGCCACCAAGGCCGCCGCGCACCGCCGCGACACGGTGAAAAAAGTCATCATCTCGGCCCCGGCCAAGAATGAGGACATCACGCTGGTGCTGGGCGTCAACGAGGACAAGTATGATCCCGCCACGCACCACGTCGTCTCCAACGCTTCCTGCACGACCAACTGCCTGGCTCCGGCGGCCAAGGTCATCAACGACGCCTACGGCATTGAGCGCGGCCTGATGACCACCGTCCACTCTTACACCAATGACCAGCGGATCCTCGACGTGATCCACAGCGACCTGCGCCGCGCGCGCGCCGCCGCCGCCAACATCATCCCCACAACGACCGGGGCCGCCCGCGCGCTGGCGCTGGTGATTCCGGAGCTGAAGGGCAAGTTCGACGGTTTCTCGCTGCGCGTGCCGACCGTGACCGTCTCGGTGGTGGATTTCGTCGCCCAGATACGGAAGAGCGCGAGCGTCGAGGAGATCAACGCGACGTTCAAGGCGGCGGCGGCGGGCAAGCTCAACGGCATCCTCGACTACACCGAGGAGCCGCTGGTCTCGAGCGACTTCCGCGGCGACTCCCACTCCTCGATCATTGACGGCCTCTCGACGATGGCGCTGGGCGGCGACTTCATCAAGGTCATCGCCTGGTACGACAATGAGTGGGGCTACTCGTCGCGCGTGGCCGACCTGACGCATTTCATCGCCGAGCGGCTGTAGCGCGGGGCGCCGGGGCGCCGGGCGAACGCATGCGCGCCTGAAGGCGGCAAGCCGCCACGGGACCCGTCCGCGCGGGCGGCGGGTGAAACCGGGCGCTGTGGCCCGCCAGGGCCTTGAGGCGTAGTTTCAGGCGCCCGGCGTCCCCCCGCGCGTTCCCGACATCTCACTACCAACAAGAGAAAACGGTGAATCCGATGGACAAAGCCACCGTGCGCGATGTCGCGCTGCGCGGCAAGCGCGTGCTGGAGCGCGTGGACTTCAATGTGCCGCAGGATCAGGACACCGGCGCGGTCACTGACGATACGCGCATCCGCGCCTCGCTGCCAACGATCCGGTATCTGCTCGATCAGGGGGCCGCGCTGGTCCTGATGAGCCACCTGGGCCGCCCCAAGGGCCAGGTGAACCCGAAGTATAGCCTGCGCCCGGTGGCGGAGCGGCTGAGCGAGCTGCTGGGCCGCCCTGTGGCGCTGGCGCCGGACTGCGTGGGGCCGGAGGTGGAGGCGATGGCGCGGGCGCTCCAGCCGGGCCAGGTCCTGCTGCTGGAGAACCTGCGCTTCCATCCCGAGGAGGAGGCCAACGATCCGGCCTTTGCCCGCCAGCTGGCCGCGCTGGGCGAGATCTACGTCAACGACGCCTTCGGCACGGCGCACCGCGCGCACGCCAGCACGGAGGGCGTGGCGCACGACCTGCCCGCTGTCGCTGGCTTCCTGATGGAGAAGGAGCTGACCTTCCTTGGCTCCGCGCTGGAGACGCCCGAGCGGCCGCTGGTAGCCATCTCCGGCGGGGCGAAAGTCTCCGACAAGATCGCCACGCTCGACCGGCTGATTGACCTGGCCGACGCCGTCCTGATCGGCGGCGGCATGGCCAATACGTTCTTCAAGGCGCGCGGCCTGTTCATGGGCGACTCGCTGGTGGAGGACGACAAGCTCGATGAGGCGCGCCGCCTGATGGCCAAGGCTGAGGCGGCGGGCAAGCGCTTCGTGCTGCCGGTGGATGTCGCGGTGGGTGAGAAATTCGCCGCCGACGCCGAGCGCACGCTGACGACGCCCGACGCGGTGCATGAGGGCTGGCGCATCATGGACGTTGGCCCGCAGACCATCCTGGCTTTTGGCGAGGTCCTGGCGGACGCGCGCACCATCGTCTGGAACGGCACGCTGGGCGTGGCGGAGTTCCCGGCCTTCGCGCAGGGGACCGACGCGCTGGTCAACCTGCTGGTCGAGCGCACGGAAGCCGGC
Organism: Chloroflexota bacterium; assembly: GCA_021814145.1. Lineage (GTDB taxonomy): Bacteria > Chloroflexota > Ktedonobacteria > Ktedonobacterales > JADMIN01 > JAKAIY01. Next base: position 1,018 of record JAKAIY010000016.1, on the reverse strand, counting down.
GCGATCACCATCGTCGGCGGCGGCGACTCGGCGGCGGCGGTGGAGAAGGCGGGCGCGGCGGAGAAGCTGACCCACGTCTCGACTGGCGGCGGGGCCTCGATGGAGTTCCTGGAGGGGCGCACATTGCCCGGCGTGGCCGCCCTGCTCGACCGCGCGGCGGTTCCTGAGGCGCTGCGCCCCGGCGGCGCGGGGGAGGCGTGAGATGACATCACCTGCCCGCCGGCCCATCGTGGCTGGCAACTGGAAGATGAATTACGGCCCGTCCGACGCCCACGACTTCGTGAGCGGCATCTTCGATGACCTGGACGCCATCACGAGCGTTGACCGCGTGCTCTGCCCGCCCGCCATCTCAATCGCCGCCGTCCACGCCCTGACGCAGAAGAGCGGGATCATGCTGGGCGCGCAGAACATGCACTTCGCGGAGAAGGGCGCGTTCACCGGCGAGATTTCACCGCTGATGCTGCAAGGGCTGTGCGAATACGTCATCCTGGGCCATTCGGAGCGGCGCGCGCTCTTCGGCGAGACGGATGAGCTGGTGAACCGCAAGGCGCTCTCGGCCTTCGCGCATGACCTCAAGCCCATCGTCTGCGTCGGCGAGCGGCTGGAGGACCGCGACGCGAACATGACCGAGCGCGTCATCACCACCCAGGTGCGCGGCAGCCTGGCGGGTCTTCCGGCGGAGCGGCTGGGCGAGCTGGTGGTGGCCTACGAGCCGGTGTGGGCCATTGGCACGGGCCGCGCCGCGACGCCCCAGGACGCGGCGGACGTGATCGCCATCATCCGCGCGCTGCTGGCGGAGATGTACGGCGCGGAGAAAGCGGCGCCCGTGCGCGTGCAGTACGGCGGCAGCGTCACCGCCGCCAACGCGCGCGACCTGGCCGCCCTGCCCGACGTGGACGGCGCGCTGGTCGGCGGCGCCAGCCTCACCGCTGACTTCGTCGCCATCGTCCGCGCTTTCGCGGAGAGCGTGGCCTAGCGGCGGCGCCCGAATTGCTCCCTTTTCTTCCAGATACAGCCA
>JAKAIY010000151.1 GCA_021814145.1 Chloroflexota bacterium | reverse complement strand
GTGGAGTTGGGCACCTCGGTGGCGCTGGAAGAGGGCAGCCGCTTCGCGATCCGCGAGGGCGGGCGCACCGTGGGCGCTGGCGCCGTCACCAAGATCGAGGCCTAGTTTTCGCCTGATACGACCATTGCGCGCATTCCATCACACACCGGGAAAGTGACGCCTCCTGCCAGCTATCGCGCTCCTTTCCCGGGCTTCCGATGGAGCTTTTCCCCCAGACTCGCGGGCGCCAGCGGCGCTCGCGAGTCCTTTTTCTCCCATCAGACGCGGCGCCGGGCGCGCCGCTCACGCGCTCAGCGGCGGCGAGGCTCCGGCATGAGGTAATGGCCGCCAGAACGCCCGGCGATGACAGCGGCGATTGTCACACCTTTGCCCATGTGCACGCCGACGCCAGCGCCGACCCAGCGGCGGTAGATTGGCCCCTTGTAGATGCGGCTGAGGCGGTCCACCATCTCCTGGCCCAACGCCTCACTGGTCTGCCCCACATAAAGCTCTTCAATAGCTCCAAGCTCTCTCACCAATTCCAGCAGACGCTCGTAGGCCCGTTCGCGCGGTCTCGCCACCTCAACCGGCGCGACCACCCCATCCTGGATCGTGAGGATGGGCTTGGCGTCCAGCAGGGTCCCCAGCAGGCGCTGGGCGCGTCCAATGCGCCCACCACGCTGGAGATATTCGAGCGTCTCGACGAGAAAATACATGCGGATGCGCGCCAGGCGCTCCTGCACGGCGGAGGCGATCACCTCGACCGGCGCGCCCACCTGCGCCATCTGCGCCGCGAAGCGAACGGCGGGCAGCAGCGCGGTCGTGCCCAGCCGGCTGTCGAGGGTAATGATCGGCGCGGGCGCTCCAAGCTGGCGGCTCACCTGCTGCGCCGCCGCCTGCGCGTTCGTGATGGCCCCGCTCAGGTCCCGGGAGGTATGCAGTGAGAAGATCGCGGTAGCCCCATTGCCGAGCAGGCGCATGTACGTGGTGATAAAACTGGCCGTGTCAGCGGGCAGTGTGCGTGGCAGGTCGGAAGTCTGTCCAAGCGCCTGAAAGAATTGCTCAGAGGTGAGATCAAACCCGTCACGGTAGCCCTTCGCGCCAAAATAGATGATGGCTGGGACGACGGTGGCCCCAAGAGTCCGCGCCTCATCAACCGACAGATCCGATGCGCTGTCCGTCACAACGGCGACATGATGAGCTGGCGCGTGAAGTTTCGGTGGAGTCTGGTCCAACAGTCGCCGTCTCCTCTCATCCTCTGTGAGTTTAGACGCTCGTCGCGAACAGGATAGGCCGTCCCTGGAGAAAGAGGCAGCCTACATTAGCCAAGAGCATATCACAGACGGACGCTTTCCAAGCGGAAAGTACGGACGTACTGGACCCCATTGGGGGCGTTTTGCGGCGTAGAGGCGCACGGGAGCCAGAGGAATCGCTTCCGTCAGCGACCCTCCGCTCCTGGCCTATGATCAAAATCCTGAAGAGGCGCGTCGCGTGTGGCCTGGAGCCATGCGCAACGCGCCTCTTCCCATCACACGCGAGCCACGCCTGATCGCCTGCGCTTCGCGCGCGGATTGCGCCACGCGGCCGGCTGCGTCTCGCTTGCGGGCCGCGTCTCGCTATCTTCAGAACTCTTTGCGAAACCGGTCGAGCGAAGTCCGGTAGTCAAGCGTGCGCACCGCGCGCACATCCCAGTCCATCAGGTCCATATAGGGCTGGCAAAAGGCGTTGATTTCCTCGGGATCGTCCGTCTCGATCAGCAGAAAACCCGCGCCTCCGCCCACGAGATCATACCAGCCCTTGATCTTGCCCGGGATGTTGCTTCCTATCTCGTCCTGCTGCAAGATGCGCCCACGCACATCCTGGACGCGGGTCGAGGGGTGCCACGTGTACGCGCAATACCACAACATACCGCTATACCTCCTCATAAATCTGGCCGTATCCCCGGCCACGCCCACTTCTTTCGCACGCGCGGCGCCAGCTATAAGACACGGCGAAACCCGCCGCGCTGTTTCAGGCGCCCCGCCATGCTCACTGTGTCGCGTTCCTATTCGGGCATGGTTGGGAATGGGCGCTGGCCGCGGCGTATCCGGCGCGCGAGCGCTGTGGCTCCGTTCCACAGCAGGGTGGCGCGCTCCACCGGGGTGCTCACGACCGCGAGCTGCGAGAAATACCACCGCGCGCCGCTCATTGGCCTGGTAGCCGACGCCCATGCCCGGCGCTCTGGCGGCGTGAGCGCGGCGGCCCGTAGCCGCTCCAGCGCGGCGGCGGGCACAGGCGCGTCGAGCAGGGCGCGCGCGCGGGCCAGCGTCATCGCGACGGGCGCCGCAATGCCCCGCGCGATGACATCCGTCACCGGCGTGTCCCAGGTCTGGCTATCAGGCGCCCGCCGCGCGATTTCCGCGACATCAGCCAGCCAGATCAGCCGCCCGATCCGGTGCTGCACGGCGTAGTGCATGCAGAGGAAACACAGCTCATCCGCCGGAGCGAGCGCGAGCGCGCATCCGTTCGCCCCATCCAAGGGCCGCGCGCGGCCCCAGATCGCGCGCGTGGGAAACGCCCGCTGGTAAGCTGGATAGCGGCAGATGTTCACATGCAACTCGATGGCTTGCCCGCGAGCGTTGCTGAATTGCATCTCGCGGAAGCGCAGGACGTGCTTGCTGAGCGGCTGGCTCTTGCTGGTGACCGGCGTGAATCCCGCCGCGTGAAGCGCCGCCGCCCCTTTGGGCGCGTCCTCCGGGTGGATGATGAGATCAATGTCGGAGATGGGGCGCAAGGCGATGTCGCCGTAGTAGCGCCGGACGAGCGACAGCCCCTTCACAACGATGACCGGCGCGCCCGCGTCCTGGAGATGCGGGAGCGCGTGGGCAAGCGCGATCTCCAGCCGTCGCGTGGTGATGGCGACCGCTCCATAGTCCTGGCGCGACTGTTCGACAAGTGGCGCTGGCAGGCGCGGAAGCAGCCCGGCCGCCGCGATGTGCGTGAACAGGAGGTTCATGACGCCATCCGCGCGCGCCCGCGTCATCAGCCGTTCCCATCCAGCCGCGTCCAGGCGCGCGCCGAGGCTGGCGACCTCCGCCAGATCACCAGCGGTCAGCGACACCCGCGCGCAGCGCCACAGCATCCGCTCTTCCAGCGAGGAGCCGTTGCGGGATGGGTGAAGCAGGGCGGCAAGGTCAGACGGGAGCCTGGGAACAGCGGGTGTAGCGATCTCTCGCTGATCGTGGCTCATGCGGATCCCCTTTTCACGCGGGGCGTGTTCCCAGCGTGCCAGACGGCAAGGCTCTATAGGTGTTGAAAACGCGCGAATGGCGCCAGACGCGCTCTATACAGTCAAAGCGGCGGCCTGCCTGAAGACGTTCTCGTATCGTTTCATGGTAATCCTTTCATCATAGCGTGACGCTATCTCTGAGCGCGCGCGTTCGCCAAGAACTCTCGCGAAAGCAGGATCCCTGATGAGCCTGTCAACCGCGCGCGCCAGCGCCAGAGGGTCCGCGGGAGGGACAAGCAGGCCAGTGATATTGTCCACGATGACGCTCTCAATCGCGCCTACGCGGCTAGCGATCACCGCTCGCCCGCAGGCCATCGCTTCGAGCAGCGCAAGGGGCATCCCTTCTGCGGTCGAGGGCAGCGCTACGATGTCCATGCCATTGAGCATGGCGGGCGCCTCCTCGTGTGGAATGGCGCCCACGTAGAGCACGCGCCCGGCCAGGCCCAGGCGCTCCGCGCGCGCGCGCAACGCGTCCTGTGATGGGCCGTCGCCGATGAGCACCAGCCGGATGAGCCGCTGCGCGCATGCCTCACGCAATGGAGGCGCTCCGAGCGCATCTATCATTACATGCTGGCCCTTGCGAGCCTCCAGACTTGCCAGGATGCCAATCGCGATTTCGTTATCCATAAGGCCCAGGCGCACGCGCGCGCTGGCTCGCGCCGTGTCTGACGGGCTGAATGCCGTTGTGTCTACCCCGTTAGGTATGACGGTAATGTGAGCGGGATCAATGGAAAACCATTGGCGAATTCCCGCTTCGTCGGCATGGCTTAGGACGGTGATGTGATCTGCGCGGGGAAGCCTGCGGCGGAAGTTTTCCCAGGTGAGCATATCTTCGGGCAGTCTTTTTAGGAGAATCTGGGCTGGATGACGCCGTAACTCCGCCAGATGGCCCGGAAGCGCCGCCAGTACGGCTCCATGGCTCATCACGACGGTCGGGACGCGCTGCCGCGCGGGAAGCCGGTCCCGTATGGCGAGATAGGGAAACGCTGCGGCGCTCTGTGAGGCGACGATATCGAACGGGTCTTGCGCGTGCAAATCGAGGAATTTCTGAACGAGTGCCGCATGCCATGCCCGGCTATAGGCTCCTGGCTTGCCCCCTGCGATGAAGTGGATGGTCCCCCAGTTGTCGTGGGTGACGGTCGCGCCTTGCGGCAGGGCGGTGGTGAGTGTGGTGACGCGGTGTCCCGCTGCCACGAGCGCGCGCCGGAGTGACTCTCCATGTGTCTCCATGCCGCCGAAATGATGCGCCACAATTGAGCGACTCAGCAGCGCGATATGCAACGGGCCTTCCCGGAGCGCGTGGCCTTGACCGTCGCGCGGCCGTGGGTGGCGTTCATTAGGAGTGGGCGCGCTGATCGCTGGCGCATTTCCGGCGCTTGTCCGGCGCGCGTCAAGCATTTGCTGATAGAGCGTCTCGTACTGCGTGGTGATGTCAGCGGGCGAGAACATCTCTTCGACCCGCTTACGGCCCGCGGCCCCCATTTGGAGCGCCAGTTCTGGCTTCTCTATCAACTCGATCAAATACCGTGCGAGCGCGTCCGGGGAGCGCTCGGGCGCCAGGAACCCTGTCTCTCCATGCGCGACGACCTCTGGAAACGCGCCGTGCCGGGTAGCGATCACTGGCAAGCCCGCCGATTGGGCTTCCAGTAATGTGACGCCGAAGCCTTCCTCGGCTCCTGTGGCCGTTTTCCGGCTGGGCAGCAGGAACGCATGCGCGCTGGCCATCACCCTGCCCACTGTCGTATTGTTTTGCGCTCCATGCAAAGTCACGACTGTATCCAGGCCCATGCGATGAATCAATGTCTCCAGCTCGGCGCGCAGCGGGCCAGCGCCGATAATGTCGTAGCGTATCGCGATCTCTGGATGCGCCTGGCGCGCGAGGGCCACCGCGCGGATGCCATCATCAATGCCTTTGATGTCTATCAGCCTTGCCACACTGAGTACATGGAATGGCTTCCCTTCATACCGCTCATGCGGATGGTAGGGAAACCCCGCCATATCCCAGTAAGGCGTGATCCGCACGATTTTCTCCGGTGGGCAGCCCAGCGCTTCGACCCGGCGGCGAGTGTTTTCGCTATTGGCGACAACGCGCGCCGCGATCTGGAACAGCCGCCGGTAGCAGTCTTTGCCATGTGTGAGCGGCCACTCGCTGTAATCAAAGCCGTGGAAGCTGACCGCCAGCGGCGCGTCCCAGAGCGCGCTGGTGAAGCGGAAGCGGTCGCCGATTACGCCAAAATGCGCCTGAATCACATCGTAGCGCCGCTGGTTGCGCGCCAGGGTGTAGAGGCGGTTCATCTGCGAGAGGCTGAGCGCTTGCGGGCCATACTCGGCGGGATTGAGCGACGCCGCCGTCAGCCCTGGCGCGACGCGCGCGCATGTCGCCAGCCTGTGCGGCGCGCTCAACAGGCGCCGCCCGCTCCAGAGGGACGGGACATCCATATACATCGTGCGATCGCGCATCTCAGTGGCCAGTGGGTCGTGCGCGGGAAATTCGTCGCCCTTAGGGCGGTAATCCGAATACACGTCTACCATATGACCGCGATGAAGCAGGTCAGTGACGTGCCGCAGCACGAACGTCTCGGACACCTTGGGGAAGACGCCGGAGATCATCGCGATTCGCATCGGCCCTCTCTCAATAGTCCTCGCCTAGGATAAACCGTAGCCACTCAATCGTTGCGCCATGGACGCTATCTGAGAAACGTGAAGGCCCCTCGCAACGTTAGCCTTATTGTACCCGTTCTTGTGCTGCGCCACATCGCGTCTCCGGGGCGCAAGTCTGGGCGTGGAGCGTCATGCGCGCGGAGCTCAAGGCGCGCTCCGGCTTGTAGAAAGGCTTCATCGTGCTTCCGCCGATTGTCTGCGTCTCGAACGCTGAGTGGGACGCGCCCATGCCCACGAACCGGCAGCAGATCATGCGACGCTTCGCGGCCCGGACGCGGGTAGCCTATATCGAGTCGCCACTGCCTGTCGTGGGTTCCTTCATCGGGCGCAGTCGCGGGCGCGCGCGCAGGCATGGCTGGCGTGTCGAGGATGGCGTCCACGTGCTGCAGGCGTGGGACTGGGCGCCATACCCCGTTACCAAGCGGTCGAAGCCTCTCAGCCGCTGGATGGACCGCGCCTTTCGCGCCTATGTGACGCGGGCCTGGCGAGAACTGGACTGGCCCCGGCCCATCGCCTGGTTCTACACGCCCGATGGCGGCGATCTGCTCGGCGCCTTTGATGAGCGCCTGAGCGTGTACCATTGCGTGGATGATTACCAGGCTATCGAGCGCTATAACCATTACCGGCGTGTCGCGATCTATAGCGGGCTGAAGGAGGAGCATTATCTCGCCGCCGCGGTGGACCTGATGCTTGTGTCCGCCCCAGCGCTCATGGACCGCTGGCGCGGCGTTAACCCGCATCTCACGCTCATGGCCAACGTCGCTGACACCGCGCTCTTCTCCCAGGCGCTCGAGCCAGGCCCTGACCACCCAAAGCTGGCTGGCATTCCCACTCCCCGTGTCGTGTTCATTGGCGCGCTCGACCGTTATAAGGTGGATTTCGACCTGCTCGGCGCCGTCGCGCGGATGCTGCCGGAGGTCCAGTTCATCTGTATTGGCCCCATTGGCGCCGCGGACAGCACGACGGGAGCGGACACGCCGCGCGGCCCCAATCTGCGCTATATCGGGCCGCTCCCGCACCACGAGCTTCCAGCCGCCTTGCGCTACGCGAGCGCGGGCATCATTCCATACCGCATCAATGATTACACAGCTAGCGTTTCTCCGTTGAAACTGTATGAATACCTGGCCGCTGGAAGTCCGGTCGTCACCACGCCGCTGCCGGGCCTGCTCGCCCAGCCAGATGACGGCGCGCTAGTAGCTGGGCCAGACCCAGTGGCGTTCGCGGCCCGGCTGACCGAGGCGATCGGCTTCGACACGGCGGCGCGGCGGCGTATCTCTCAGCGCGCCGCCGCCCACAGCTGGGAGCGGCGAATGGAGGAGTTGGAGTCCCTGCTGCTCGGCCAGCTCGCGCTCCGCGCGTCAGCGGATTTGCCAGGCGACGCGCCAGGGAACGCCGCCGTCCATAAGGCCCTCGCGCGCCGGGAGCGGCGCTACGCCCAGGATCCATCGTGACGCTGAAGCGCGGCGATGTGTGATGGTTGGCGTGGCGCCGCGCCTGTCAACAGGCGGTTTGTCACGGAAGGTACGACGAACGTGAGATTGAGATTAGCGGTATACCTTGCGCTTGCGCTAGCGGCGCTAGGTTGCCTGGGGGGATTCCTTGGCGCGCTCCTCCAGCCCGTTAGCTATCAGGCGGAAGCCTTTGTGGTGGTCTATGCCATGCCGAGCGGGTTCAACAATCTTCTCAGCCCGGATGAGGCGAATACCATCAATGCCTACTACGCCGCGGGCGCGCTGCAGGATAGCGTTATTCAGCGCGTCCGCTACAAATATCCCAGCCTGACCGCCACGGAGATACGGCAGGCGATCCAGGTGAGCATCGTGGCCTATACGCCGCTTACCCGCGTGACCGCGACCGCGGCGACGCCGCAAGTGGCGGTGGCGCTGGCCAACGCCGTCGCGTCCGCGTGGACCGGCGACGCCAGCGCGGTCATTTCCCAGGCTTACAACATGACGTACAGCGCGCTGCAGGATCATGAGCGGCAACTAAGCGGCCAGATCACGACGACACGCGCCGCGCTGGAAGCCGCCAACCCGTCCTCAACGAAAGCGCAGGCGCTCAACGCCCAGCTTCAGGCGCTCGAGAACGCCTATGCGGCGACCGACTCGAACCTGATGGCGCTCGAAAAGCAACAGTACGCGGTGGCCGGCAACGCCTACGTGGCGACACCCGCCAGCGCGGCTACCGTCACCCGCAGTCCCGACCTTTTCAAATCCCTTGCCGTCGGTGGGGCGGTCGGCCTCGCGTTCGGCGTGGTGTGTGTGCTGTGGATGATCCGCGTCTCGCTGCGAGCCGCTTCCCCGGTTGCGCCTTCCGCGCCCTCAGCCAGGCCCAGAGCGCGAGTGACCATGCCTATCCAGCGAGAATCCTATGACAATTGAGCGGAAAAGCGGCGGCCCCGGCGAGGTCGCTCCGGGCGCGCTGTTATGGCCGGATCAGTGGTGGCGCGTAGCCGCGGCTGCGCTGATGGCGCTCATGCTGGGCGTGATCAGCGCGTTCTCGCTTGCTGTGGCGGTCATCGCGCTCGGGATATTCATCACGCTCATCGTGGGATGGTGGGCGCGGCTGCATGGGGACGCGCTTGTCGTCGCAATCACGCTCCTCGTCTTCTGGGCCCCGTTCCATACCACGATTTCCCGGTTCAACCTCAGCCCGCAGGAAGTGGCCGTCTACTTCATCATCCTGGCTTGCCTGATGCTCGATCGCCAGGGCGTCTGGGGATGGGTGAAAGCGCTGTTCACATCCGTTCCCCGGGTGAGCCTGATCGCGATTGGCGTCTTCACGCTCGCATGCCTCCAGTCCGTCGCGTTTGAATCGGGCGTCAGCGCGCTCGAACGTCTTCAGGCGCTCAGATCGGCGTTGCTCTATCCCATACTGTTCGCGCTCCTGGTCACCTATACCGTCCGCTCCCGGAACGTGGAGCGCGCCCTGCTCAAGGCGTTCTTCAGCGGCGCGGCGCTCTTCGCCGCGTATGCCCTCTCGCTCAAGCTCCTGGGCGTTGACATCGCGAACGGCGCGGTAGCCGGGCGGCTTGGCGCGGAGTCGAGCTTCCTGTCCCAGTACCATCCAAACAATATCGGCCTCTATCTGGCGCTTGCGCTCCCTTTCGCGGTCCCGCTCTGGCATGAAGCTGGGGCGTCGCGGATACTGTCACGGATGAAGCGCGCCGGGATCATCGTGAGCGCGCTCCTGATGGCGCTCGATATCATCCTGGCGGCCTCACGCGGAACGCTGGTCGCGCTGGCGATCAGTGTTGTGGTGGCGCTGATATTCCTGCTGTGGCAAGGGACAGCGACCCAGCGTGTCATTGTCGGGGCTGTCATCTTCGGAGCCGCCGCTGGCGCCGCCTCGCTGGCGCTCGGACGGCAGACAGCGGCCCTCGGGCGATACGCGCTGTTGCTCAATCCATCCGCGCTCCTCGCCAATCCCAATGTGCAGTTCCGGCTCCAGCTATATGCGCGCGCGTTCCAGTTGATTAGGGAGCGCCCATTAACGGGCATTGGCCTTCAGAGATCGG
>JAKAIY010000015.1 GCA_021814145.1 Chloroflexota bacterium | reverse complement strand
GTTGAAGCCACCCTGCCAGTTCAATCGCAGGTAGACTGTTCTTGTGCGATATGATATGGTGTTGTCACCTGCAATACTGCAGGCGAAGCGCGACCTGTGATCTGGGTGAAGGGAGTATGCTGTACGTGCGACAAGCGGTTCCAGAAATGACTGTGTTTGGCGCATTCGGCCCTGCGAGATCGTATCTCACACTTCCCTGCGCAGCGCGCTGGCCGTACCGGCGGTAAGGTAGGGAATGTGTAGAAAAGACACGAAATCTCAAGCCGGGACACAGGCTGTCGCCAAGGCGAGAGAGATTCGCCGCGTAATCGCGGGGAGGTTCAAAATGGGCGCTGCTGGAGGTGGAAGAAGAGCGGAACCGCCTGCCGGTTTACCACTAGTCATCCATGTTGACGAGGCGGCTCAGGGTGAGCGCTATTGGCTTGGGATCGAGGCTGAGGCGAGCCAGGTGCGCGTTGGCCTCCTGAGCACAAATCAGACGCCAAACCGTGGAGCTGATACCCCGTTCACTCGCTCGGGGTTTTACTCGGTAGGTCTGTATAAGTGGCCACATCCGTTCGCGCCACAGCTCGCGATAAGCCAGGATGACGCCAGCAAGATCGTGCAGGTCGCGAAGCAGTTCCTGGCGCAGGTTGAGAGGGAAAAAGGCGTCGAAATAGACGGCAGGATTGATCGGATCCAGGCGACCACTATCGTCAGTTATCCCACTGCTGTCACCCCGTCTTCCGAGGCTTTTCCCTCAATGGCGCAGCCAGTTGAGACAAGAACCAATCTTCTGTCGGGAGCGCTGCGCGACGCGTTCCCCGATGTTACCCAGATTGGCAGTGGAATTCGTTCCCGATACAGCGCGCAAGTGGAATACCTGCATGGCGCGGGCCAGGATATCAGGCCGAATGACGAGTTGCTGTATATCACTATCAGTCGCAATCTCAACCTGGATTTGCTCACTCAGGGCATGGCGAAGAAAGGGGTTTATGCTCCAGGTGTCCGCCATTCCCAGGTAGATCTGGAGGGGCTGCGCGGCCTGGGCAGAATGTTCATTGGCGCGGACTATGATCTGCCCAAGGTAGGCAAATGCCCGGTGTGTCACAAACAGTTCTGCCTGTCCCAGATAGCCTCCGGCCAGGCTATGGCGGAATTCCTGGCCGCCGACCAAAGCGCGGGGCCGCGACCGCCAAGAACGGGGGAAGGGAGAGTCGTTGACGCGGGTGGCGAAGCCGCTGGCGGAGTGGATGGCTTCTCAGTGAACCAGGCCGCCTACATGGGAGACGCCGCCAGCCTGCGGATTGTAAAGCAGGCCGGTATCGCGCTGGGTCTCGCGATCCACAATTCGATATTCATGATTGACCCTCCCAACCTTATTGTGATCGGTGGCGCCGTGCCAATGGGAAGCGGCGGCGACGACGCCCTTCCCATAGCGGTGCGGCCGAGCATTGACGGGACAATCGAGCAGGTTTTGAACTACCTGGGCCATGCGGGCGCGGTGCGTGTGACCAGAAGCCGCTTCGCGGGATTCACGGGCCTGCTTGGGACCTGCTTCCTGCCTCTTACGGGCGGAGCCTGATCGTAACGCGGCAGGCGAGAGCCGGGGGCCTGTATCCTCCGCGCGCTTTAAAGTGGAAGCGGCTTTCTTTCCGCTCCGCGGGCGCGGGAGACGCAGGCCCCCGAACCAGAGACAAACAGGTGAGGGGCGGACGGCGCGCCTGGCGCGATTTCGCCGCGGCGGAATGGCCTCTACTCTTCCAGCGCGAGGCGAAAGCCATTGTCGAGGCGTTGCTCTGGCCCGCAGGATGACAGGCGATGGGCGGCGCGAAGCTGCATGTGATCGCTGTTGTAGGCGCCTCCCCGTCGAACCCGCAGCCCAGGCGCGTCGAGACTTTCCCTTCCATCTTCGCGCGCATAGGGCAACCGCTTGTACAGCGTGCTGGTCCACTCCCAGACATTGCCTGCCATGTCCTCCGCGCCGCACGGACTGGCGCCGGAGGGATAACTTCCCACAGAAACCGTGCCCTGGTTGCCCGCGTCGCGGCCATTGCAGCGCCGCGAATCATAGTCGCGACCCCACGGATACCGCATGGACTGACCCGTAGCCGGATCATAGCGGGCGGCCTTCTCCCATTCCACCTCGCTTGGCAGCCGCCAGCGCTGCATCGTGAGTCGCGCGAGCCATTGGGCGTAGTTTCTGGCTTCCTGCCAGGAGACATCCTTGACCGGGTGATCGGGGCCAGCGGCCTGGACATTCCGCCAGAGCGCCTCGACAGGCGATCCCATCCGCTTCGACTCCGCCTTCAGGTAGCAGGCGTATTCGGCGACCGTGACGGGAAACCGTGCGATCTGGTACTCGTCGGTATCCACAGTATGCTGTGGAGCCTCATCTTCATACGAGGGATGGTCTGTCTTCGGGTCGCTGCCCATCACGAACGGACCGGCCTCAATGAGGCGCAGCGGCGGTATGATCGCCTCTACGCCGCCAATCGTGACAGCCCTGTAGCCTAGCGCGGTGAGCCGCTCGGACATGAGGGCGATGGCCCTGAGCTCTGAAACCTGATGCGCCGCCTCAGGGAGGGTGTACCCTAGCTCGCTCACGATGACTTCCGCGGCCTCAGCGCCGCCGAGAGATACCCCTTTGTCGTGAACGTGCCATTTCCCGGCGTCGCTCTGGCTGAAAAGCGCCATGTTGATGGGCTTGTGAAGCACATTCACGATGGGTTTTCCGCTCTCTATCGCCAGTTTAATCTCGTGTTGCACCCAGTCGGAGCCCCAGGCCTGCGGGCTGAGCACAAGCCAGAACTGGCTCCGTCTTGTGAGCTCCTTCTCTATCTTCTTCAGCCAGGGCATCGTCGCCGGGAAGCCGAGGGCGTCATACCACACGTCCCAGCCGCCGGCTCGCAATCGCTTAACAAACGCGTCGGTCCATTGTTTGTCATGATGGGAATAGCTGACGAATACAGTTGGCGTCGGCATTGTGAAAATCCCGCCTTATAAGCCCTGGCCTGATTTTTGAATGGCCACATTCTAGCACGAGAGAAGCTTCCTTACAATAACCAGAGACGCGGCCAGGGCGGCGCCAGGCGTGGGCGGCCTTGACACCGCCCGCCAGAATACGATATATCTCGATATAGCGACTGCGCGCCCCGCGCTCTCGCGGACGCCCTTGACCCACCATTGACCGCCACGCTAATATCTGAACTTGAAAGTCATAGTGCGGACGCTTACGTCAGTTGCAATACTGGGTCGTCACAGCGTGAGCGGTGAGTGACGGTGGCCAGCAAGGAGGGGCGCCATGACAGTCAGCGCGGGCGGCGTGCCACTACGCGAGCGGCAGCGCCAGGAGCGCGAGCGGCTGATCCTGCGCGCGGCGGAGGAGTTGTTCATCGAGCGCGGCTACCAGGGCGCCTCGATGGATGACATCGCCGCGCGCGTCGGCATCGCCAAAGGGACGGTCTATCTGCACTTCGCCAGCAAAGAAGATCTTGCCGTAGCGTTGATCGAGCAAGGCGTCCGCCGCTTCGCCCAGGCGCTCGATACCATCCTCGCGTCGGATAGGACGCCACGCGCCAAGCTGGAGGCGATCTTTGAACGCGCCTATTGCGCGATGGATGAGGGCATCTCGCAGACGTTCTCGACGATCTTCCGCAGCCCGGAGATCATCGAGCGCATGCGCGAGCGGCACGACGATATGTTCGCAGTGTGGCGTGAGCCCATGCGACGGCTGAGCGAGGCGCTCGACGAGGGCAAGGCGGCGGGCGAGTTTGACCCGGAGATACCGACGCCGATCATGCTCCACCTCTTCATGGGCCTGCTCGCGCCGCACCGCTGGGAGCGCCCGATGGAGGGCGCGATGCCGCCTGCTGAGCTCGCTCGCTACGTCAGCCGCTTCTTCTTCAAGGGCATCGCCCCCGGTGGGCATGCGCCGCCCCCCACAGTGGCTGAGCCTTCCCAGCCATGAAAGGCCGGGGATCATTTCCTCGCTCGCCCGCCGGCCACGCATGGCCGCGCCCTCAGCCCTCACGGAGGAGGAGACATACCCATGATCCGCTTGTTTCGCTACCTGCGACCCTACACCGGCTGGATTCTGCTGGTGTTCGCGCTGGTCTTCATCCAGAGCATGGCCAACCTGTATCTGCCGACGCTGCTGGCGGATATCGTCAACAACGGCATCGTCAAGAACGACCAGACGTACATCCTGCAGACGGGCGGCGTCATGCTGCTGATCACGTTTGTCGGCGCGCTCGCCTCAATCGGGGCGGCGTTCCTGGCCGCGCGCGTGGCGGTCGGCTTCGGGCGCGACGTGCGCTCCCGGCTGTTTACCCACGTGAGCAAGTTCTCGCTGCACGAGTTTGACACCTTCGGCACGGCCTCAATGATTACCCGCACAACGAACGACACCAACCAGGTGCAGATGGTGCTGATGATCATGCTCAGCATGCTGGTCAGCGCGCCGATGATGGCCATTGGCGGCATCATCCTCGCGATCCAGCAGGACGCCACGCTGACCTGGACGCTGGCCGTCGCCATTCCGGTCCTGGTCCTCATCGTCCTGCTGGTCATGTCCCGCGCGATTCCGCTGTTCCAGATCATGCAGGCCAAGATTGACAGGGTTAACCTCATTCTGGATGAGGGCCTGACTGGCGTGCGCGTCATTCGCGCCTTTGGCCGGGAGCCGTATGAGGAGCGGCGCTTCGACCTCGCCAACCACGACCTGACCAACACCGCCATCACCGTCTACCGCCTGACGGCGATCCTCTTCCCCTTCATGATGCTCGTCCTGAACGTGACCACCGTCGCGATCTTCTGGTTCGGGTCCAATCTGATCTCTACCGGAAATATGCAGATTGGCGCGCTGATCGCATTCCTGCAGTACGCGATGCAGATCCTCTTCGCCTTCCTGATGCTTTCGATGATGTTCATCTTCCTGCCGCGCGCCGCCGCCTCGGCCAAGCGCATCAATGAGGTGCTGGACATCAAGCCGGAGATCAACGACCCCGCCACGGCCCGCGAAGCCACCGGCGGGCGCGGCGTGGTGGAGTTCCGCGATGTGACGTTCAGCTATCCCGGCGCTGAGGAGCCCGCCATATCGCATATCTCCTTCACCGCGCTGCCTGGCCAGGTGACGGCGATCATTGGCGGCACAGGCTCCGGCAAGTCCACCCTCGTGACGCTGATTCCCCGCTTCTACGATGTGGATAGCGGCGCCGTGCTGGTGGATGGCGTGGACGTGCGCGAGCAGGCGCAGGAGGCGCTGCGGGCGAAGATCGGCTTCGTGCCGCAGCGCGCCATCCTGTTCTCCGGGACCATCGCCGAGAACATCCGCTACGGCAAGCCCGACGCCACTGATGAGGAGATCCGTCACGCGGCGGCGGTCGCCCAGGCCACCGAATTCATAGACGCCATGCCGCAGGGCATGCGAACGGTCATCGCCCAGGGAGGCATGAACGTCTCCGGCGGCCAGAAGCAGCGGCTCGCGATCGCCCGCGCGCTGGTTCGCAAGCCTGAGATCTATATCTTCGACGATACCTTCTCCGCGCTGGACTACACCACCGACGCCCACCTGCGCGCGGCGCTGAAATCCGAGACGGAGAACGCCACCGTGCTCATCGTCGCCCAGCGCGTCAGCACGATCATGGACGCCGACCAGATCCTCGTGCTTGATGAGGGCAGGCTGGTCGGAACCGGCACGCACCACGAACTGATGGAAAGCAACGAGGTCTACCGCGAGATCGTCCTGTCGCAGCTCTCGCGTGAGGAGGTGGCGTGATGAATCGGGGGCCAATGGGAGGCGGCGGACGCCCTGGCGGGCCAATGGGCGGCGGGCCGATGGGTGGCGGGCCGATGGCCGGCCTCGGCATGTCCGGGCAGAAGGCCAGGGACTTCCGCGGCACGTCGCTGCGGCTGCTGGGCTACTTCCGCCCGGAGAAATGGCTGCTGGCGCTAGTGCTGGCCGCGGCGATCATCAGCACGGTCTTCAACGTCGTCGGGCCGAAGATTCTGGGCATGGCGACCACCAAGCTGTTCGATGGCGTGGTCACGATGTTCGATCCGCGCATCGGACACATGACGATTGACTTCGGCTACATCGGCAATGTCATGCTGATCCTGCTCGGCCTGTACGTGCTGAGCTCGGTGTTCAGCTACATCCAGCAGTATGTGATGGCTGGCGTGGCGCAGCGTGTGGTCTACCGCCTGCGGCGCGAGGTGGAGGAGAAGCTGGGCCGCCTGCCGCTGCGCTTCTATGACTCAAAGACCCACGGCGAGATCATGAGCCGCGCGGTCAACGACATGGACAACATCAGCAACACGCTGCAGCAGAGCCTGACGCAGTTCATCACCTCGCTGGTGACAGTCATCGGCGTGATCGTGCTGATGCTCTCCATCAACTGGATCCTGACGCTGGTGACGCTGCTCACCCTGCCGCTCAGCGTCGGCGTCACGATGGTGGTCGCGAAGCGCTCGCAGCGCTATTTCTCCAGCCAGCAGAGCGCCCTGGGCGAGCTGAATGGGCATGTCGAGGAGATGTTCACCGGCCACCGCGTCGTCAAGGCGTTTGGCCGTGAGCGACAGTCGGTCGAGGCGTTCGATGCCATGAACGCGCGGCTGTATGACGCGGGCTGGCGCGCGCAGTTCATCTCAGGCATGATCTTCCCGCTGATGATGTCTATCGGCAACCTGGGCTTCGTCGCGGTCGCGGTCGTCGGCAGCGTGCTGGTGACGCAGGGGACGGTGCAGATCGGCGACGTGGTGGCGTTCATCCAGTACGCGCGCCAGTTCTCGCAGCCTATCGCCCAGCTCGCCAGCTTCTCGAATACCATCCAGCTGGCCATCGCGTCGGCGGAGCGCATCTTCGAGCTGCTCGACGAGCAGGAGCAGGCACCGGAGACGGTGGAGGCGAGCATCGCGGCGCCGCAGGGCCACGTCGAGTTCCAGCATGTCTCGTTCAGCTACAAGCCTGACGAGCCGCTGATTGTGGACATGAACATCGAGGCCAAACCCGGCCAGACGGTGGCGATTGTCGGCCCGACCGGCGCGGGCAAGACAACGCTGGTCAACCTGCTGATGCGCTTCTACGAGCTGGATAGCGGGCGCATCCTGGTGGACGGCGTGGACATCACCCGGCTGCGCCGCGCCGAGCTGCGCCAGATGTTCGGCATGGTCCTGCAGGACACCTGGCTGTTCAACGGCACGATCCGCGACAACATCGCCTATGGCCACGAGGACGCCACCGAGGCCGAGATTGTCCAGGCGGCGCGCACGGCCCAGGCTGACCATTTCATTCGCACGCTGCCCGACGGCTACGATACCGTCCTGAACCAGGAGGCGTCGAACCTCTCGCAAGGCCAGAAGCAGTTGCTGACCATCGCCCGCGCGGTGCTCGCCAACCCGCCCATCCTGATCCTCGATGAGGCCACCAGCAGCGTGGATACCCGCACCGAGGCGCTGATCCAGGCCGCCACGCTGGCGCTGATGAAGGGGCGCACCAGTTTCGTTATCGCCCACCGGCTCTCGACGATTCGCGGCGCTGACCTGATCCTGGTGATGAACCACGGCGCAATCGTGGAGCAGGGCACGCACGAGACGCTGCTGGAGGCGGGCGGCTTCTACGCCAGCCTCTACAACAGCCAGTTCGCCAACCGCGAGCCTGTGGAAGAGACGGTGTAGGCGGGGAGGCGGCACGCCTCGCGCTAGCGGGCGCTGAGCGCCCGCTAGTCGCGCCCGGTGGCGGGGTTCATCACGCGCTCCGCTGGCTGGTCGGGCGTGGCTACGCGCTCCTGCTGGAAGAGCGCGTAGCCCTCGCGCCGCAGCCGCTGATCGTACACCGTCAGCGTGCGCGCCAGCGCGCTGAGCGGCGCGGCGATCAGCTGCGCCAGCGGGATGAGCGCCAGCTCGGCCAGCCCGTTAGAGAAGAACTGCGCCAGCGTCGCCGGAACGCTGAACACCGCTGTGATCGCGGCGACAGCCAGCAGCACGGCGAAGACGCGCCACGCGCCGCCGCTCACCAGGCTCCAGGTCGAGCGGATCGGCGCGGGCATGCCGAGCGCCGCCGCGGTTGGCGCCAGCGTCAGCCGCGGCCATACCCACGCCAGCAGCGCCAGCGTGACCACCGCTGAGCCCGCCGCCAGCGCCACCACGAGCGGCCCGGAGCCCGCCGGCAGCGGCGTTGACCCCGGCGGCGGCGCGACCAGCGTCAGGATCATCCCCAGTGAGAAGCCCAGGCCGGGAATCGCGATAATCAGCAGGATGACGTTGGTAATGACCAGCGTGGAGAGCGTGGGCCAGAGGCGGCGCCATCCCTCGCGGGCGCAGCCCGCCACCGAGATGGGCCGTCCCAGCGTCGCGTCACGCGCGGCCACCGTCAGCGCGGCCACCGTCCAGCCCGCCACCAGCAGGGTAGCCACCAGCGCCGCCATCGTCAGCAGCCCCACCAGCGCGTCAGTGGGCGTCGCGGCGGTGGAGGTCGTCGTGGTGGTGGGCGTCTGCCCGCTCGCCGCCTGCTGGAACTGGGTGAGCGGATTGGGCGCCGCCGCGAAGGGGTTTTCGCCGCTCAGCTGCGAGATCGCCACTGTTAGCGCGCCCAGCGCCAGATTCGGCAGGAAAGCGACGATGATGGCGAGCGCGAAGATCGGCCCGAAGCGGCGCGCGGCCAGCCGGAACGTCGCGTCGATCAGCTGGCCCGCCCCACGCGGCCGCGGTGTCAGCGTCGCGTGGCGGCGGTTCGGCTCCGGCCCGTAGGCCTGTATGACCTCCGGCGGGAACGGCGCCGGGCCGGGCGGCGGCGGTGGATACAACGGATAGGGAAACGCTCCTGGCGCGGGAGGGTACATCCCTGGCGGTGGCGCGGCGGAAGCGCCCGCGGGCGGCGGGGAAGCCGGAGCGACTGGCGTAAATGGTGGCGGCGTGGGCGAGAGGACCTCGTATCCCGGCGGCGCGACCGGCAGGGGTGGCGGCAGGTCAGGGCGGCGCAGGTCGGGCCGCAACTGGTAGATCGCCTCCAGCGCGGCCTGGCCGTCTCCGGGCCGCGCCACGGTGTACTCCACCAGCCCGACATCCGCCATGCGCAGGCCAATCGTCTCAGGCCGCAGGAAGAGCAGCCGCGCCTCCTCGATCCGCGCGATGGAGTGCGTCCGTTCCCCCACCCGCGCCGCGTCCGGTTCGATCACCAGTTCGCGCCCATCAATCAGCGGCGCCCGCGCCAGGGGCGCCCGCGCGTCACTCACGGCGCACTCCTTAACTACAACAAGGCCGGAGCCCCATCCCTTATCACGATGTCTCTCCGCATCGTACCAGTCTCGCCCGCGCCGCGCAAGCCGCCAGCCGCGCCGGCGCCAGCCCCGTCCGCGCTGGTCCTCGCCCAGCGGAAGGCGGCTCCGCGCGCCCACCGGCGACAGGCGATAGGTGATGGTAGAATGAGCGCGACATCCACGAGACGCCGCGGACGCGGCGCAGAGAAAGGGGCGGCGTGGCGATGGCGCTGGCAGGCGCGCGGGCGCTGCTCGACCTGATCTTTCCGCCGCGCTGTGTGGTCTGCGGCGCCAGTGGCGCGGACCTCTGCGCCGTCTGCGCGGGCAAGATTCGCCGCCCGCCAGCGCCGCGCTGCGCCCGCTGCGACACGCCGCTGGCGGGCGAGATCGCGGCGCCGGGCGGCCTGTGCCGGGAGTGCGTCACGGGCGTCCTGGCGCCCGCGCTCGACCGCATCATTGTCGCCGTGGTCTACGAGGGTCCTGTCCGCTCCGCGGTCCACGCGCTCAAATATTACCGGAAGCGGCGCGCGGCGCTGCCGCTGGCGGGTCTCGCGCTCGCCGCGTGGCGCGCCTCTGGCCTCCGCGCCGATGTCATCGTTCCCGTCCCGCTGCGCCGCGACCGGGTCCGCTCGCGGGGCTACAACCAGGCTGACCTGCTGGCCGCCAGCGTGGCGCGTGGCGCCGCCCTGCCCGTCCGGCGCGACCTGCTCGCGCGCGTGCGCGACACCGCCGCGCAGGCACGGCTGACAGCCAGCGAGCGGCGCCGCAACGTCGTGGGCGCGTTTGGCCTGCGGCCAGGGGCCGCCCCGGCGCTCACCGGGCGAACCGTCCTGCTGCTGGACGATGTCGTGACCACCGGCGCCACGGTTCAGGCCGCCGCCAGCGCGCTGCGCGAGGCCCGCCCCACCGCGATCTACGCGCTGGCGGTGGCGCGCCCACCGCTTCCATCCAGCGACGCCCCGGAGCCTGACCTCTGAGTGGGGCGTCGCGTCTCCCAGCTATTCACGCGTCTACGCGAAGGGATTACATAACGCATGCTGATGGCGCATATCTCCATGCTGAGCACGCAAGGCGAGGTCGAG
Organism: Chloroflexota bacterium; assembly: GCA_021814145.1. GTDB lineage: Bacteria > Chloroflexota > Ktedonobacteria > Ktedonobacterales > JADMIN01 > JAKAIY01. The sequence continues at coordinate 30,179 of JAKAIY010000015.1, read as the reverse complement.
GTGTTGACGCTGCTGCTGGCGGTCGCGCTGGCGACGGCGCTGGCGGCGCGCGCGCTCCGCTTTCCCTACACCCTCGCGCTGGCGCTGGTCGGACTGGTGATCGGCGTATTCGTGACGCTGCCAGAGCTCCAGCTTACCCCCGATGTTATCCTCTTCATCTTCCTGCCCATTCTGCTCTTCGAGGGCGCATGGAATATCGAGATCAGCAAGCTGCTGGCTAACTGGCTGCTGGTGCTGCTGCTGGCCGTGCCGGGCCTGCTGATCGCTGTCGCCATCACCGCGTTTGGCCTGCATTTCGGCGCCGGGCTGTCCTGGCTGATCGCGCTGCTGGTCGCCGCCATCATTTCCCCAACCGACCCAATCGCCGTCATCGCCCTCATGCGCCAGCTTGGCATGTCCTCGCGACTGCGCACCATCATTGAGGGGGAAAGCCTGTTCAACGACGGCGTAGGCGCCGCGACCTTCGTTGTCACCCTTGACCTCCTGGCGATCACGCTGGCGCCCAGCTTCACGGGATTCTCACGCGATATGGCCGGCGCTGAAGCGCGCGCGGCGATCTGGCTGTTCGCCGGCGGCGTTCTGATCGGCGGTGTCGTTGGCTGGCTGGTCTCGCGGCTGCTGCGGCTGGTCGAAGACCGGCTGATCGAGACCAGCGTGACATTCATCGTCGCCTATGGCGTCTATCTGGTGGCCGACCTCCTTGGGGCCTCTGGCATTCTGGCCGTTGTCACCGCGGGCCTGATTCTGGGCAGCTATGGCCGCCGTGTTGGCCTCTCCGATCTGTCGCATGAGGCGGTAGACAATGCCTGGGAATTCCTGAGCTACGTCGCCACCTCGCTGCTGTTCCTGCTGCTGGGTGTCCAGCTCAGCCATGTGGCGCTCGCCGCGCTCCCGATCATCGCCTGGGCCACGGCGGGCCTGATTGTCGGGCGCGCTGTCATCGTCTATGGCATGACGGGCCTGCATAACGCCATCGCCCGCGCCGTCAGCCGCTGGCGCGCGCATGCGCGCGCCCGTGGCCGCCCCAGGCCCACACCACCCTCCTGGAATCCGATCCTGCTGCTCTCCGGTCTGCGCGGCGCGCTCTCCATTACCCTCGCGCTCAGCCTGCCCGCCTACACGCCCGGCCTCAGACAGATCCAGGACGCCGTTTATGGCGTCACGCTGGTGACGCTACTGGGCCAGGGCGTCGCGCTGCGCTTCCTGCTGCCCCGCTGGCCAGGGCTGAGCGCCTCACAGCAACCTTCGCGCCTCCCGGAGAAGGAAGCGGAGCCCGAGACCCTTAGCGAGCGCGATGGATGATCAACGGGCATGCCGCCTGCCCTGCCAAATAGACAGGGAGCCTTCCCGCCTCCTTCCGGCGCCGCCAGCCAGCCGCTCGCCGCGCTCGGGCGCTCATGGTATCATGGACGCCAGCCAGGCGCCGGAAAAATCGCGTCAGGTTTTCGTCTCATCCAGTGACAGGAGAGCGTACCCAGATACAAAGGAGGCGCCCTCAGATGCCACGAATTCCTGACGCCAGCCCGCAGGCTTCCGGACAGGGCCGCGCCGCGACGGACCCGCTGGCCGGCATCGCCGCCCGCCTGGGCGCCGCCCGCCCGCGGCTTACCCGGCTGGCGCGGCTGCGCGGCGTTCCCGCTGACCAGGCCGAAGACCTCGCTCAGGAGACGCTGCTGACCGCCTGGCGCACGCTCGACCGCCTGCGCGACCCCGACCGCTTCGACGCCTGGCTCGATGGCATCCTGCGCAACCACTGCCGCCGTCGCGCCGTCGCGCTGGCGGACGAGGCCGCGCCGCTGAGCGCGCTCGACGCCTTCGACGCGCCCTCGGATGAGCCGGACCCGCTGGATGAGCTGACCCACCAGGAGCTGACATCGCTGATTGACGCCGCGCTAGGCCACCTGCGGGAAAACGCCCGGCAGGCGCTGGAGCTGCGCTACCTGGCGGAACTGCCTTCGGATGAGGTCGCCGCGCGCCTTGGCCTCAGCCTCAATGCGCTGGACGCCCGCCTTAGCCGCGCCCGCCGCCAGTTGCGCGAGACGCTGGGCGGGCCGCTTCGCGAGCGCGCCATCGAGTTTGGCCTGGCGCTCGCGCCCGCCGATGAGCATGGCTGGCGCGACACCTGTCTCTGGTGTCACCGCTGCGGCCAGGCGCGTCTGGATGGCATCCTCGAAGACGCCCCCGACGGCGGGGGGCGCATGCTCCTGCGCTGCCCGCGTTGCTGGCGCGAGCAGGGGCTGATCGAGACGGACATCCCCTCCATGAGCGCCCTGCGCGGGCTGAAGAGCTTCCGCCCCGCCTACAAGCGTCTCATCGCCGTCGCCTTGGATTGCCTGTCTGTGGCCCTTGAAGGCGAGGGCCGCTGTGTCATGTGCGGCGCTTCCATGCGCGCCTATGTCGCGCGCGGCGATGATCTCGAACAGCGCGATGAGCCGCGATCCGCGTACCCCGGCCACTATTACGTCGTCGCCCCGTGCGCGCGCTGCGGCGCCGCCGCCCGGTCGAGCGCGGCGAGCATCGCGGCGCTTGGCGACCCGGCGCTTCGCGGTTTCATGGCTGAGCGCCTGCGCTGGATCATCGAGCCGGAAACGCTCAGCGCCTACGATGGCGCGCCCGCCATCCGCTTCGGCCTCTATGACATCGCTACGGGTGAGCGCCTGATCTACTTCGCTGATCCCGAGACGCTCCGCCTGCGCGGCGTTCACCACGCCTGACCGCCTCACTATCGCTTCACGAGCCCCTTCCTTATATATGTACAGTGTGTGAAAGGCCCATCCCGTGTCCGATTCCTCTCAGCAGCTCGCGGAGACCGCCATCGCACAGCCCGCTGGGTCCAGTTCCCGGGCGTCCCGGCGCGGCGGCATGCTCGCGCCGCTGGGTTTCCGTGACTATCGCCTGCTCTTCGCCGGCCAGCTCATCTCGCTCATCGGTGACGCGTTCTACGCCGTCGCCCTGCCGTGGTACATGCTCACGCGGGGCGGCGGCGCGGCCAGCCTTGGCCTCGTCCTCACCGCCTACGGCGTGCCGCTGGGCGCCGCCACGCTGCTGGGCGGCTGGCTCAGCGACAGGCTGCGCCCGCGTCGCGTAATGCTCTTCTCCGACTTCATCCGCACATTCATCCTGCTGGGGCTGGCCTGGCTGACGTTCGGCGGCGGCGCGCCGTTCCTGAATAGCGTCCCGCTCTGGAGCATCGCCGCCTTCACCGCCGCGCTGGGCCTGTTCGACGGCATGTTCACGCCAGCCTCGAACGCCATCGCGCCCGACCTGCTGCCCGACGACCAGTTGCAGGCCGCCAACGGCCTGTTCTACGCCATGGCGCGCTTCGTCCAGATGACCGGCCCCGCCTTCGCGGGCGCGGTCGTCGCCAGCGTTGGCTCGCCGTTCTCCTTCGCCATAGACGCCACCACCTTCGCCGTCTCCACCCTCACCCTGGCCCTCATCCGGAGCCGCGCCAGCAAGCCCATCGCGCCCGTGGCCCCAGACGCCACAGTTGAAGCCGGCGCGGGCGCCAGCCCTGCCAGCGGGGCGCCTGGCGAAGCGCCTGCCCCGGAAGCTGTCCAGACAGACAGCCTCTGGCGCTTTGCGCTCACCACCCCCTACTTTCTCATCCTGCTGCTAGTGCTGGTCGTCGCCAATCTGTTCAACGGGGCCGCCGAGGTCGCCTTTCCGGCGCTGGCGAATGGGCCACTGCGCACGAACGCCCAGGGCTTCGGCTTCATGCTCTCGGCGATTGGCGCGGGCGGGCTGGTGGGCGGGCTGCTGGCGAGCGCGCTGGGGAACCGCATCAATCGCGGCTGGATCTCGCTGCTCTTCTTCGCCATCCAGGTCATCCCGATTTCCGCGCTGGCCTTCGCGCCCAGCATCGCTATCGCCGTCGCCTGTATGGCGGGATTCGGTGTCCTCAACGGCCTGGGCAACGTCTCATTCCTGACGCTGGTCCAGCGCAAGCTGCCGCGCAACCTGATGGGGCGCATCATGGGCGTCTTCGCCTTCACCAATTTCGCCTCATTCCCGCTCTCGGTCGCCGCCGCAGGCTTCGCCGTCGCCCAATTTGGGCCGCGGCCAGTCATCCTGGCTGGCGCTGTGGTCCTGGCTGGCGCGATCATCGCCGCCTTCTTCAACCGCGACCTGCGGAACCTGTGAGGCGCTCCCACCGCGCTATGATCCAGGCCCCCTCCCGATGTGGCGGGAGAGGGCCTGGGAAAAGAGCCGCGGCCAATCCTTAACGCTGGAGTTTGTCCCGCAACTCCTCGTACATCGCGATCTGCTCCAGCGTAATGGACGGGGGCGTCCGCTCAAGTTGCGCCAGCAAGCGTTCGGTGGAGATGACCTCCCGCTCGCCGCTTTGCAGGCTGTCGCGCGCGGCGGCAGCGGCGGCGGCGTTGCAAATCGCCGCGATGTCCGCCGCTGAGTAGCCGCCAGAGCGCGCGACCAGCGCATCCAGTCCAATATCCGGCGCGGTGGGCTTATTGACCAGCTCATGCTGGAAGAGTTGCCGCCGGGCTGGAGCGTCTGGGGGCGGCACATACAGCACACGGTCCAGCCGGCCTGGGCGCATCAGCGCCGCGTCTATCGCATCGGGCCGGTTGGTCGCGGCCATCACGACCACGCCTTTGAGCTCTTCGACCCCGTCCATCTCGGTCAGGAACTGTGTCAGGATCTTGGTCGCGCTCTCGTCTCCCGTGCCACGCGCGCCCGCGATCGCGTCAATCTCATCAAAGAAAATCACGCACGGCGCGTTCTCCCTGGCCCTGCCGAAGAGATCGCGCAGCCGTGTCTCTGATTCACCGACGTATTTTTGCAGCAACTCGGGGCCTCTCACCTCCAGGAAATGCGCCCCTGACGCGCTGGCGACCACTTTCGCGAGGTACGTCTTGCCACATCCTGGCGGGCCAAACAGCAGCACCCCCTTGGAAGGCCTGATCCCATATTCCTGATACAACTCGGGGCGCTTTAACGGCAGCTCGATCGCGTCGCGTAACGCTTCCTTCACCAGTTCCAGGCCTGCCACATCGTCCCAGGCCAGATCAGGCTTGGCAATCACATCCACCGTATCCGCGCGCACTGAGCGCCGTCCAAACTGGTCCGCCAGCTCCTGATACTCGCGCAGCATCTGGAACGTGACAGAGGGGCGGGCTCCGCTCACGCTTGTCTCCAGGTCGGCCATCGTGATCGGCTCTGGGCTGCCGCTCGTCGCGCGCCGGAGGGCCTTGCGCGCGGCTTCCGTGCAGACAAACTGGATATCCGCGCCGGTGAACCGCTCCGTGCGCGCCGCCAGCTTGTCGAGGTCAATCCCTTCAGCGACCGGCTTGTTCTTCAAATACGATGCGAAGATCGCCTGCCGCGCAGCCTGATCGGGCGCGCTCACGTAGATCAGCTTGTCGAATCTGCCCGGGCGCATCGCCGCCGAGTCTATCAGGTTGGGATAGTTTGTCGCCCCAATCAGCAAGACACCGTCCATGTCCCCTACGCCGTCCGTGAACGAGAGGAACGTCGCGACAATGCCTTTTTCCGGCGCGTCCGCGCGCGAGAGATCGCCGCGTTTGGGCAGGAACGCCTCCAGTTCATCGAAAAACAGGATCGCTGGGCGGTTCTCGCGCGCGTCGGTGAAGATGCGCCGGAGATTGGCTTCGGATTCACCCAGCCACTTGCTGGTGAATTCCGTTCCACTCACCGCGAAGAACGCCGCGCCCGCTTCATGCGCCATGATGCGCGCAAGCTTGGTCTTGCCCGTCCCTGGAGGCCCAAAGAGCAAGACTCCGCGTGTCGGGCTGAGCGCCATGCTCTTGAGCGAATCGCGTGTCTTCGGGTCAAACTGCGACCGCACCGCCTCCAGCACCTCTTCCTTGATGTCATCCACGCCGACGAGCTCATCCCAGGTATCAGCGGGAATATCCCGGCGGGCCGATCGCGCGCCCGCTGGTTTGCTCGCGTCGCCGCTCCTATCCGGCGCGGCGGCGACTCCACCCGATGGCCACACGGACGCGGGGCCAGTGAGCGTCAGCGCCTGATACCAGGGCTCCGCCAGCGGAAAGAGCGCGATGATGATCAGCGCCGAGCTCAGCGCATCCACCAGGGTTCCAGCCACATCGAGCGTGGCGTTCTCCAGAATAAGGGTCAGAACCAGCTGCCCGATGATCAGTGCCAATGCCCCCACACCAACCGCGCGCGCTGGCCCGGGCAGGTTGCGAGCGAAGGCGGGAAGGCGGTCTACCACTCCCTGACGCAGCGGGCGGTAGAGCATGCCGCCAGCCAGACCCACGGCGAGGGCCCAGAGCCCTACCTGAGCGATCAGGATCGGGTGATCTACGCTCGCTTGCGTGATGACGCCAGAGACAAACTGCGCCGTATCGCCCGCCACGTCTGGTGGATTGAGCCAGGAAAAGTCCAGTAATGAGGCGACAGGCGCGACATGGGGCGGCATGAGCGGCACGCCGCCAACGCCACCCGTGAGCATACTGATATGGGTAAAGCCATTCACGAACATCAGGAGCTCAGCCCATACACATAGCAGCGCCGCCCGGACCGCGCCCTTGCGCGAACCCAGCGCGATCAGCAGCAGGGGCGCCGTGAGCAGGAGCCACGACAAGCCGCTTTCCACGGTCACAAATGTCGCCAGGTTGAATATGAGGAAGGTAAACGGATCGAGAAACAGCAGTGAGACGAACGCCACGCAGACAAATACGATCAGCGCGCCATAGCCAAACGCTGTGTTATACGCGACTGGCAGCGCATACGCCAGCAGGCTGAGTGGCACACCCCACTTGGGCGAGAGAAACCACGCGACGCCCAGCGCGAGAATGATAAGCGCACGCCAGCTTGCGGGATAATATGGCAGCGCGCCCGTCACGAAGTAGGTGAACGCCATCGCCACCAGCGCGGCCGCCGCGTAAAAATATGGCCGGCGCTTATAGGGGTCCAGTTGTGGAAAGCGACATGTCATTCCACTTGATGAGTGTTCCGCTACCCTCATACATGCCACCTCCAGCGCAGATTTACCAATCGCGCATTACATGGAGTATAGCATGCGTTGGCTAGCGACGCTCAATTCAATTTCGATTGCCTTTGCGCTTCTACTAATGGAATCCTGGCGATCTGACGGCCAGGCGGCGCGCTCATCGCGCCGCCCGCAGGAACGCGCCCATGTGGCTGGCCAGCTCGGCGGGGCGCTGGAGGGGGATGTCGTGGACGGTGTCGGGCAGCCAGATGACTTCAACTGAGGGCGCGCCGGCCATCCGCTCGCGGGCCTGCGCCGCGCCGCGTCGCTTGGCCGCCAGGAAGCCGTCCTCCGCCGCCACGCTCGCGCCACCCACGCCCGCGCCCTCGGCGAGGATGTAGCGCGTGGGGGCGCGGACGGCGGGGAAAAGCGCCGCCGGGTCCTCATCCCACATCGCCCGCAGGATCTTCATGTGGTTCTCGAAGGCGAGACGCGGGCCAACGGTATCATCCGGGCGCAGCTCGACGATGCGCAGCTCGATCTCCTCGACTTCCGGCCCGGCGTGGGGTATCCCCTGGCGGACCCAGCCCAGGAATGTCTCGCGCGGTGTCCCGGCGAAGCGCGGCGGGGCCAGGTCGCGGCTCACCTGCTCCCACGTCGCCCCCGGCCGCTCGCGCAGCATGCCGAAGCCGCCATCCACCAGCAGCAGCGCCGCTACCCGCTCAGGGCGCCGCGCCGCCAGCTCCAGCGCCACGTTCGCGCCCCAGGAGTGGCCCGCCACAGCGAAGCGCGGCCCCAGCCCCAGCGCGTCCGCCGCCGCGACGCCGTCCGCTACGATGGTCGCGAAGTCGTAGCCGTCATCGGGCTTGTCGCTCAGCCCGTGGCCGCGCTGGTCCAGCGCCACCACGCGCCGCTCAGCCGCCAGCGCCGGGGCGACCAGCTCCCAGATCGCCGCCGACGACGCCAGCCCGTGCAAGAGCAGCAGCGGGGGCGTGTCGCCGCCGCGCTGGCCCCATTCCAGGTAGCGCAGGCGCAACCCGCCAGCCGTCACAAACCCCTCGTGGGGCGCCGCCGCGTCACTCATCGCTGGCTCCTTTCGCCGCGCGCCGTTCGCCACTTCACATCTGAGTGTACGCGCCGCGACCCTGGCGCGCCAGCGCCAGGAACCGCGCCCCGCCCAGCAGATGCGCCGCGATGTCCTGGTTCAGGGCGTACGCGATACGGCGCGGGAAGGACATCAGCCGGCGCCGTGGCGCGTTGGTCGGCTCTTCCACGCCCTCGCGCGCATATTCCCAGTCCACCACCTCGTACCCCGTCTCTTCCAGCAGCGCCAGGATGACTTCCTTGGTGAAGTAGTGCAGGTGGCCATACTCGCGCCGCGTGTAGAGCAGCCCATCCGGGCGCAGTATCATCTGCGCCGAGAGGTCCAGCGGAAACATGAAGAGCGTGTGCGTCCCAAGCGGCCGCAGGGCGCGCATGAACGCGAAATAGTCCTCCAGATGCTCCACCACGTCGAGCACGAGTGTCAGGTCGAACCGCTGCCCCGCCAGCGCCGAGATGTCGCCCAGGTAGAACCGCAGGCGCTCATGCTCGCGCGTCCGCGCCAGCTCAATCGCATAGGGCGAGATGTCATAGCCGACGCACTGGCTGCTCTCCGGCAGCCCCTGCTGGATCAGCCGCAGCGCTTCCCCAGCCCCGCAGCCCACCTCGCAAATCGTCTGTGGCGCCAGCTTGTGCTTGCGCAACATCGCCAGCGCATGGCGCGCCTTCCACGGCGATTCACCCACATGCCAATCCTGGATGTGGCTGGCGTGCGTGCCATCCACATACCGGCTCTCCTCTGGCATGACGCAGCTGTCCTTCCTGTCCGTGACCTCGCGTACAGAGCGTTTCCTCTCTCTACGCCGTATACACGCCGCTCAACGCTTCGCGGCGTCGGGGCGCAGTTCGCAGCGCCCTTGCCAAAAAGTCGCGTGACCGCGACGAGCGCAAAAAAAATAACGCGGACGGTGGCTGAAAGTTAGCTCTCCTTGTGGGCCTTCGCCGCCCGCCGCCCGCCATCTCTGGGGGGACTGTACACGCGGAGGCGCGCTCGCCGCTACCTTCTCGCGTCCGGCAGAACGCGCGCGCGATGGGATACGATACGATGTGTCGCCCTATGTCCCATTCGCCGGGCGCCATGCGTGGCGAGGCGCGGCGTCGCGCGCCGCTGTTCATTATCAAAGAACACAGATACGAGCGAGGATGACCATGATCGAGCGCTATACACGGTCTGAGATGGCCCATGTCTGGTCCGAGGAAAACAAGTTCGATAACTGGCTGCGGGTCGAGCTCCTGGTCTGTGAGGGCTGGGCGCGTGAGGGCGTCATCTCGCCGGAAGATATGGAAAAGATCCGCGCGGCGACGTATGACATCGCCCGCGCGCGCCAGATCGAGCGCGAGACGCACCACGACGTGATCTCGTTCCTGCGTTCGGTGCAGGAGAAGCTGGGGCCGGAGGGGCGCTTCCTGCACCTCGGCATGACCTCCTCCGACATGCTCGACACGGCGCTCAGCATCCAGCTGACGCAGGCGGGCGCGCTGCTGCGCGAGCAGCTCGACGCGCTGACGGAGACGGTCTCGCGGCTGGCGGTGGAGCACCGGATGACGCTGATGGTCGGGCGCACGCACGGCATTCACGCCGAGCCGACCACCTTCGGCTTCAAGCTGGCGATGTGGGTGGACCAGTTGCGCCGCTGCCAGGCGCGGCTGGATACGGCGATAGATGAAATCGCGGTCGGCGCGATCTCCGGCGCGGTCGGCACGCACGCGACGATCCCGCCCCGAATCGAGGAATATGTCTGCCAGCGGCTGGGGTTGCGCGTCGAGGCGGTCTCAACGCAGATCATCCAGCGCGACCGGCATGCGCAATTCGTGACGACGCTGGCGCTGATCGGCTCCTCGCTGGAGATGATGGCCCAGGAGATCCGCCACCTCCAGCGGACCGAGCTGAGCGAGGCGTTCGAGCCGTTCGGCGCCAACCAGCAGGGCTCATCGGCGATGCCACACAAGCGCAATCCGGAAAAGGCCGAGCGCGTCTGCGGGCTGGCGCGCGTGCTGCGTGGCTATGCCGTGACGGCGATGGAGAACGTCGCCCTCTGGCACGAGCGCGACATCAGCCACTCCTCGACCGAGCGCATCATCCTGCCCGACGCCTGCGGACTGCTGCACTACATGCTCTGGCTGTTCAACGAGATCATGAGCGGGCTGGAGGTCAATACGGCGAGGATGGCCGCCAACCTGAACATGACGCGCGGGCTGATCTACTCCTCGCGCATCCTGCTGGCGCTGGTGGACAAGGGGATGGACCGCCAGGCGGCCTACAAGCTGGTGCAGCGCAACGCCCAGAAGGTCTGGCGCGACGAGGACGAGGGCCAGGGCCTGCTGGCGATGCTCAAGGCCGACCCCGACGTGACGGCGAAGATCACGCCAGAGGAGCTGGACGCCATCGCCGACCCCACCGCCTACCTCGCCTGGATTGACACGGCCTTCGAGCGTCTGAAGCTGCTGTAGCGCCTACACGGCGCCGAGCATTCCTGCCAGCGCGGCTTTCTCTGGCTCATTCGCCAGGAAAGAGAGCCGCGCCTCTTTGCGTCTCTTATACACCGCTCCATTGCGCCCGCGAAGGACCTTTGCTATCATCCACCTGGCGCGCGGCGTTCGCGTGATGAAGCGCCGCCGATAGGGAAGGATGATTGGTTCCGTGCGCGACCGTGACCGTTTCTGGTGGACGTTTCTGCTGGCAAGCCTGGCATTTCTTGCCGCTGCGTTTCTGGTTCCGTGGTGGTTCATACAACAGTTGCCGCGGAATGATCCATTCTGGACGCCTGAAGAATATCAGGGATTTGTCCTCATGTGGGGATTTATGGGGCTTGCCTTTCTTGGCGAGGCCGCCTTCATCGGGGCGCTGGCGTTGAGGTCGCGCAGCCGCCACATGAAGCGCGCGGCGGCGCTGCGCGGCGACTTCACAGGCATGCCGCTGAGCTTCATCCGCCCCTTTCCAGCGCTCGCGCCGGATGTGGGCGCGCAACCGCTGGAAATCAGATGGCGCCTAAGCCGGATCGTGGCGGTCTTGTACAGCCTCCAGCTTGGGGTATCGCTCCTGGGAGCGTTGGTTGCGCCGGGCGTCATGCTCGCCTTCGCCCTCCTGTCACACTTCGATCCCGCTCTCGATCCCTCGCTCTTCGAGTCCCCGGCGAGTACGCGACCCATGCGCCCAACCGAGATTGCGTGGATAGCTGTCTTCGCTGTCCTGTTTGTGGCTATTGCCGCGTTCGGAGTCTGGGTCGTGGTTCGCGTAGGCCCCACACTGTTCTTTGGCCGTCCATTTGGTCTGCGCGTCACGGTGGATGGCATCGAGAGCCAGAGCGAGTTAGGCAGGCGGGCGCGTCTCGCGTGGAGTGAGATACGCCTGTTCGAGGTGTCTGGCGCGGAAAGCGGTTTTAGTCGCTCTTTTTCGGTCTACGCGCCTGGCAAATCTCTCACCTGGCGCGAGTATCGGGTGGGCTTCGCCGCTCAATATGTCCCAGTTGGCGCGACGGGGATCGAGAACGCGCAACGGCTGGCGGCGCTGCTCAACCTCGTGACCGCGCGCACCGGCCTGGAGCCGCGCACTATCGTCCGTAAGCTGGAACGCCCGCCCATAGCCGCGCCAACGGCCGCGCAGCCAGCATATCCGCCACATCCACCCATGCCGTATCCGCAGCCAGCGTACCCGCTTGCGCCCTATCCGCCCGCGCCGGAGTCGTATACCGCTGGGCCTGAGCCGTCTCCATCCGTTGCGGGGGGCGCGCAGACGGTACCAGGAGTCCGACTCGAACTGCCAGCGGAGGCGCGACAGCGGGCGCGCAATCGGCGGTCGAATGCGGTAGCATGGGTTGTGCTTGCGCTTTGCCTGGTCGCGCTGGCTTGCGCTGAAGGGGTCGCGCCAGTCACGGACTATGATTGGGTGAACTGGGCCAGCGTGGCGGCGCTGGCGCTGCTGGCCCTGAACTGTCTCCGGCGGGTGGTCGCCAGCGTGCGGTGGCGCAAGCCGGTGGTCGCGGTGGCGGGGCCGCCTCTGGTCGCCGCGCCGGCGCTGGATGGGGCCAGCGGCGCCTATGCCCTGAGCTACCGCGCGCCAGCCAGAAATCGCGGACGGGTCTTCATGACTGGGCTGCTGCTGGCGGTGAACCTGATTCCCGGCGCGATCGCCATGTTCCAGGCGTATGGCGCCATCTTCTCCATCAATCCGGTATTTAACAATCAGCCGCCAACCGATCCGGCGAACGTCTTGATCAGCGTTTTTGGTGGCCTGTGGGACTTCATCCTGGGGTTCGTGTTGGTCTTCCTGGGAATGGGCGGAATTGCGCAACTCGTGGTGGCGCTGCGGATCTCGCGCGCTCCGGCGGTGACAGTGCGGGCGGATGCGAATGGGCTGACCAGGCTGACCGTGTTCAAGCCAATCCTGATTCCCTGGTCCACCATGCGCGAGGTCGTCTGGACGCCGCACGGCGTCGGCGACACCCCGGCTTATATGCTGCGCACAGACGACCCGCTGCAAACGATCACCTGGCCGGCCAGCCCGCAATACCTCGACTCCACGCTCACGCCCACCGATGGCGCGCCCATCGGCCCCGATGAGCTGGCCGCGCTGGTCGCCGCGCGCATCGGGCAGAGCATTCGTGTCTCCGCGTGATGGCAGAGATGGCAGAGCGGAAGGGGGCGAAACATGGGTAGCATGCGCGATAGCGATCGGTTCTGGTGGGCGATGCTGCTAGCTGGCCTGGCGTTTGGTATCGCGTCAGTCATTCTTCCCTGGTATTTCTGGAATCAGTTTTCTGCGGACGAGCCGTATACCACACCCACTGACTATGCGATGTGCATCTTCTTAGGGCTCATATGTCTTGGCGGCGCGGCTATGGTGTTCTTCAGGACGGCGCAAGCGCGCGGCCGCCACCAGAAACGGGCCGCGGCGCTGCGCGGCGACCTGTCAGGGATGCCGCTCGCCACGATCCAGCCCGATCCCGCCCAGGCGCCCGACGTGAGCGCGCAGCCGCTGGAGGTGATGTGGCGGATGAGCGGTCCTAGCGCGATCGTCGGTCGGGTGTTCTTGGTCCCTTACTTTCTGATCGCCTTCATTGGGGTGGTTGGCGCTTTTCTCTATTTTGGTATCGCGCCGATCTTTGTTCCCTCGATGCGATCGCGCCCTATGAGCCCGAGCGAGATGGCGATGTCCGCCGTTATCTCCTGCGGAGTCATCGCGGTGATCGCGGGATTGGGATGGTACGCTGGCCGTATGGTACCCATTCTCTTTGGCCGTCCGTTCGGCGTGCGCGCCACCGCTGAGGGAATCGAGTGTCGCACGAATTCCGGCGTCCGCTCCTTTATCGTCTGGGATGAGGTCCGCCTGTTCGAGGTGATTGGCCCGCAAGGGAACGCCCTCCGCTCATTCGCGCTCTACGCGCCCAGTAAATCTGTCATCTGGCGCGACTACTGGACGGGGGTGGGCTCCGAATACGCGCCCGCTGGCGCGACGGGGATCGAGAACGCGCAACGGCTGGCGGCGCTGCTCAACCTCGTGACCGCGCGCACCGGCCTGGAGCCGCGCACCCTGGCCAAGTCGCTGCGGCGCGACCTCATCGGGGTACCCGCCAGCGCCTGGCAAATCAACGCGCTCGCGAGCGCCATCTTCGCATTGTTCTTTTGGGCGCTGGCGATTGGCGAATACCGCTTCCCCATAACACCCTACCCTTGGGCGAACTGGCCCAGCGTGGCCGCGCTCGGCATCCTAGCCGTGTTCCTCACCGTGCTCACCGCGATGACCGCGCTTCGCCGCCGTCGCGCCGCGATAGATGGGCCGCCCGCTGTGGCAGCGCCATCGCTGGACAGCCCGAATAGCGCATATTCCCTGAGCTGGCGCGTTCCAGAGCCGCGCCGCCGCCATCGCCAGTAGCGCGCTGCTCGGAGTGAACCTCATTCCCGCCGCGATTGTCGCCCCACAGTCCTTCTCCGTCCAGGGAGCGTCTGCGGACAGCCCGTGGGCCGCGCTCTGGACGGTTGCCCTGGGCGCGATCCTCGGTCTCTTGGGACTGGCGGGGGTGTTCATCGCCCTGGTGATTGGCAGGCGCTCCGGCGCGATCACCATCCGTGCGGACGCCGCCGGCCTCACCGGGGAGGCGACGCTCAGGACAAAGCTTGTACCCTGAGCGATGATGCGCGAGGTTGTCTGGAGCCCGCGCGGCCTTGGCGGAGCCCCAGTCTACACGATGCTGACCGACAACCCAATCGAGGCGATCTCCTGGCCGACCAGCCCGCGCTACCTCGTCGCAGCCGCGCCGGCCAATGGAGCCGCGCCCATCGGTCCCGATGAGTTGGCCGCGCTGGTGGCCGCCAGGACTGGCGGGCCCATTCGCGTGGTCGCGTGAGGACGTGATGGGCTGGTGGGCCAGCTACCGCGCCGCGCTCGCGAGCGCGGCGGCCAGCCCCTCGCCCGCCAGCAGGCCCGCGACGCTGGCCTGGATGACGCCCTGGCTCTGGCCGGGGCCATCGCCGGCGACGAAGAGGCCGGGCGTGGTGGTCTGCATGTGGGCGTCGGTGGGGAAGTGCCAGAAGCGCTCCTCGGCGGGGCCGTAGAGCAGCGTCTCGCCGGAGGTGACGCCGGGCGCCAGCCGCTCCAGCCGCCCAAGGAAGTCCTCGAACGCGGCCCAGTAGGCGTCGGGGTAGACATCGTGCAGCGCGCCCGGCGCGGCGGTCGGGTCAGTCGGGCGGATGGGGCTGGCGGCCAGCGCCTCCGCTGTGGTGGCGCGGCGCTGGCGGGCGTCCTCCAGCCGCTGGACGGTGAGGCGGCCCGGGGCGCGCTGGTTGAGCGTCCGCGCGGCGCGCTCGCCGCCACGCCAGGCCCCCACCGCGCCGGTGACGCCTGGCTGGGCGAGAATCGCCACCGTCGTTGTGGGACGGCGCTCCTCGCGCCGCAGCGCCGGGACGCCGCTGGCCACCAGCGCGCCATAACGCGCCACCGGGCTGACATAGCCGCCGGGGCAGGTGGCGTAGGTCTTGATGTAGGCGTCATCCACCAGCGCCGCCTGCAAGCGCGGGTCGGGGTTGACATCGGTCAGCGGGTCGTAGACGGCGGCGGGCGTCTCCAGGCGCACGCCGAACGCCCGCGGCAGCGCGATGACCTCCGCGCCGAGATCGCTGGCGACGCGCGTCAGCCATTCCGCGCCGTAGCGGCCTGGGGCCAGCAGCAGCGCGCGGGTCATGAGCCGTTCCGGGACGGGCGGCGCGCCTTCGGGCGCCTCCGCGCTATCGAGCGTCAGCAGAAAGCCCTCATCGGTGTGAGTGGCGACGGTGACGCGGGCGCCGAAGATGAAGCGCGCGCCGCGCTCGAGCAGCCGCTGGCGCAGGCCCGTCAGCGCCGCCGTCTTGTCCTCCGGGCTGAGCCGCCGCGAGGGGTAGCTGGTGATGTAGTCCACGCCCGCCGCTTTCGCCTCGCGGATCGCCCGCGCCAGGGACTCCGGCGGCTCCGGCTGCCACTCGGCGCGGGCGCCCAGGGCATGGAGCAGCGCGTCAATCTCGCTGGCCCGGCGCACATAGTCCTCGCCGGCGATGATGGGGCGCATGGACGGCGGCGCGCTGACGGGTGGCATCACGGGCAGCGACGCCGCGCCAAGGTAGAGCCGCCCGCCCAGCGCCAGGCCCGCGCCGCCCTCGCCGCCCATCGGCGGCCTGGCCAGCGCGCGCCGCGCCTCCAGCGGCAGCCCCGCATCCACCAGGATCACCCGCGAGCCAGGCCGGAGGCGCAGCAGCTCGTGCGCGGCGAGCAGGCCGGAGGCGCCCGCGCCGACGATCACCGCTTCAATCGCGTCATGGCCGGCGGCGTCCGCGCGCGGGCCCGCTCTATCTGAGGAGGAAATCACCATTCGCCTGTCTTTGTCGCTTTCCATTGCGCTGGTCGTGGAAAAGGCCGCGCCACTGACACGGCGCGAGCGCCGTGTTCCACAAGCTATTGTGGCGCGGCCTTTCCTGGAGCGTCAAGCGAACGGGACGGGTTGGGAAGCGTTAGCCAGCGATGGCGGGCGCGCCCGCCAGCCGTCGCGGATTCCAGCGCAGGGAGACCAGCGTCCGCGCGCCGGGGATGGGCGCCTCGGCATAGGGCGCGACGGGCAGCGCGGAGGGCCGCACGCGGTCGGTGCGCTCGCCGGGCCGGTCCCCTCTCACATTCGTCATGCGCAGGCCGATGCCATTCATCACGACCATGTTACGGCGGGCCAGCGCGGGGTGTGGCGCATAGCGGCAGAGGTCCGAGCGCAGATCGGCGAGCTGGCTCCCGATCTGGTCGGGGGTATGCCCAAGGCGCTTGCACGCCGCCCGCGCTTCCGCGCGGAGCCGCTGTGGCTCCAAGGCGAAGATGGCGTCGAGGGCGTAGGCGAGGGTGAACAGGCGGTTCAGCAGCACGACGCGACCGGAGAGCAGCCGCCGGACATCTGGCGTGTCACCGGCGCTGGCGGCCTCCTCGATCTGTTGGGAGAGCTCGCCGAAAGGCTGGTCGTCCAGCCGCTCGTGGATGAAGCCGATGACGCCAGCGGAGCGGCCCTCCTGCCAGTCGCGCAGCAGCTCCAGGCAGCGCTCGCCCTCGTAGCGCCGGGCGGTATGGGGGACGCTGAGCAGGCGGTCCTTGCGCTCGCACATGTAGAGCGCGTGCAGATAGCGCACGGTATCCGCGACGGGGAATGTGGTGAACCGGCGCTGGCCGTGGACATCCTGGACGAAGATAAAGCTGGTGATGAACTCCTTCTCGATGCGCGCGAACGCCTCCAGCTTGCGCCGCGCCAGGTCGCTCACCACGCCGGTCTCTTCCCGCTTCCGCGCGATTGGATGCGTGATCGTCATACCTTCCCGTTCCCTTCTCGCGCGTCCAGCTTCCACACTGGCGCGTCCAGCGCGGAAATCCCGCACACCGCATACCAGTTTGCGCGGGAGCGGGGCCTGTCTTACGCCGGGCGGATGGTCCAGGCCAGCGTGTCGAGCTGGCGGGAGAAGTGGAGCAGCGGCGGCATGACGGGGAGGGTGAAGCCGTGGGAGGCGGCCAGCGTGTTGGCGCGAATCTCGGCTTCGGCGGGGGCGAGCCGCCAGGGGGCGTGGGTGATGTCGCCACGGAGGACGCGGCCCCGGCGGTCGGTGGTGTAAAGCGCGTAGCGCGCGGTGAGCCAGCCGGCGAGGGAGCCGGGCGCGGCGGGCTGGGCGGGCGCCAGCGGGCGGTAGGTCGCGTCGAAGACGGCGGGGCGCGCGCGGTGGTCGGTCCGGCGCATGGCGTAGCGGACGGCGCCATCTCTGGCGGCGAAGTCGCAGGCGAAGCGGGCGTTGAGATAGGGCAAGTGGTACCAGCTACGCGCCACCTGGACGGTGATCGGGTTATCGGCGTCGAGGCTGAAGAAGTAGACGCCAGGCAGGCCGCCCACGCGCACGTAAGTGCGGACATTCAGCTCAGTGAGGCGGCTGAAGGGCGGAATATCGGGCGTGGCGCGGATGTGGAGCGTGGCGATGCGGAACGGGACAATCCCCAGCCACGCCTCGCCCTCCCACGTGTCGAGCGTAACGCCGGGAGGCAGGCGGGCGGCCACCGTCGCGGCGGGGAGCGGCCAGTGGGCGAAGAGCAGATCACTCCAGACCTGCCACATCGCCCAGGGCCGCGCCGGAACGGGCCACGGCCTGCCTTTGGTCGCCGCGAGGATCTCCGCCGCTGGCGCTCGCATGCGTGAGGACCTCCTTCTTCGCGCGCAACGGCGCCACGCCCCGGCGGAGGCATCCGCGACAGGCCCCCTGGCGGCCACCTCTCCCGCCTCATCCTCTATGGTGTACCAGCGGCGCCGGGCAGAGCGCAAGCCCCGGCGAGCAGCGCCGCCCCGCTGGACAAAGCCGCCAGCGCTCCCACCATAATGAGCCGTATCCTGCCAGATAGAGGCGGGACGGATGCGCGACGCGACAGGCCGCCTCAAGGCCATGTGGCGGAAGGAGCAGGGAAATGGATACGAGGCTACAGGCGCTGCTCAGCCAGCTGGAATCTGAAGGCCAGCGGCACGATCAGGGCGAGCTGGAGCACGCCAGGCGCATGCTCAACCTGGAGCGCGCCACCGCCGAAGTCCTCGCGCTGTGGATTCGCAGCAGCCACCGCCAGCATGTGCTGGAGATCGGGACATCCAATGGCTACAGCACGCTCTGGCTGGCCTGGGCCGTTCAGCCATCCGGCGGACGAATCACCTCGATAGACCGCAGCGCGGCGAAACACGCGCTCGCTGGCGAGAACCTGCGCCAGGCAGGCCTGCGCGACCTGGTGGAGCTGGCGCAGGGCGATGGCGTGGAGGCGATCAGGCGGCTCACCGGCCCGTTCGACGCGGTCTTCTTCGACGCCGACCGCTACAGCGCGCCCGCGCAGCTCGAGTCGCTGCTGCCCAAGCTGGCGCCTGATGTCCTGCTCTTTTCCGATAACGCGCTCTCGCACCCACAGGAGCTCGCGGGCTATCTCGCCGCCGTGAGGGCGCTACCGGACTTCGAGAGCGCGATCGTTCCTGTGGGCAAGGGGCTGAGCGTGGCCTACCGCGCGGGCGTCGCCTAGAGGGCGCTCAACCATCCGCTCCCGCCGCCATTCGTCGCCCTCCATGCCAGCCATGCTTTGCGGAGCCACGCGCCAGCGCCACCGTAGCCAGAGCGCCAGGGCATACGCGCCGGCGATGAGGAGCGCGACGGCGAACCCGCTCGCGATGGCGGCGGCGTGTTCGATGGGCGCGGCCACCTCCCGCATATGCCGCATGAACGCGGCATGGGCGCCGGGAGGGCCATGCAAGCCGCCCAGGCATGCGTAGATATTTTCCTGGAACAGCGCCGCGTATTCCTGATAGGTCGCCTGCGCTTCGGCGCGGATCGCGAGCGACCAGACGGCCACTGCGAGAGCGCCCGCGCAGAGAACGCCACGCAACGCGAGTCCTCCCCGCGGCGCGCCCTTCACGAGGCGCAGCGTGAACAGCAGCGCAAGCGCCTCGATACCCAGCGCAAGCGCCTCATAGAGCAGCGCCGCCGTCCAGGTGACGAGCGATTGCGGCGGAGCGCAGTCCGGTGTGAGCATCCAGCGGCCTCCCGGTGATGAACGCGCGCATTCATTGAAACGTCCTGAAAGCAGGACGCCTGGGGAGCGGTTTCATTATCCGCCTTGAACATGGCGCGCGCCCCGGCGGGCGTCTCATGGGTGGTCTCGCCATCCCGCATAGCCCAATCAGCCTGTGAATATCTGTGTGGATAAGTTCGTGGAAAACTTCGCACAATTCGTGGATAACCGTCCGGGACGGTGGATAGCGCGCCAACCCGCTACGCGCCTCATTTCGCCGCCGCGAAAACAAGCCATCTCGCCCGCCCCGGCCGCGTCATGCCCTCCACCCTGGGCGCCCCTTGGGCCGCCACTTATCCACATATCCACCCACCAGTGGATAAGCGCCGGACGGTCTCCGGTTGCGCAAACAGGGCGCTTCGGGTACCTTCAGTGATGCCGCTTCGTTTGTTCTGAGGCGTGGTGAGAAGGCGCCGCCGCACAGCGCGCGGTATCGGCGCCCGCGTGCTATACTTGTGTAGAATAGACGTTCTAGCGCCTCCCGGCGGAGCGAGCGTCGGGGCCAGTGGGCGCCGTAGAGGTGTGTTGGGGGTATGGCGATGGCGTCGGAGAAGCTGCTCCCGCAGAACGTCGAGGCGGAAGCCGGCGTTCTGGGCAGCCTGCTGATTGACCCGGAAGCCATGGCGCAGATCGCCGACTTCCTGGCGCCCGATGACTTCTACCGCGAGTCGCACCGCGTGATCTACGAGGCCGCGCAGGACCTGTATGAGGGCGGGACGCCCGCCGACCTCATCACGCTGATTGATGAGCTCCAGCGGCGCGGCAAGATCGAGGAGGCTGGCGGCCCCAGCTACGTCAGCTCGCTGGCGAATCAGGTGCCGACCAGCGCCAACGTCGAGAGCTACGCCCGCATCGTCGAGCGCACCGCCATCCTGCGCCGCCTGATCCACGCCGCCGGGCAGATCGCGGGCGTCGCCTACAACGAGCCGGACGCCAATGTCGCTCTCGATCAGGCCGAGAAGCTGATCTTCAACGTCTCCCAGCGTATCTCGCACGCCGAGTTCGAGCACATCCGCGACACGCTGCGCGAATACCTCGACAAGCTGGGCCAACTCCACAGCCACCGGGGCGAGATCGTCGGCGTCGCCACCGGCTTCTCCGACCTCGACAAGATGACGGGCGGCCTCCAGCGCTCCGATCTGGTCATCCTCGCCGCGCGGCCCGCCGTGGGAAAAACAAGCTTCGCGCTCTCGGTCGCTCACGGCGCGACGCTGCGCTACGGCCACGGTGTCGCGGTGTTTAGCCTGGAGATGAGCGCCGAGCAGCTTGTCGCTCGCTTCCTCTCGATGGACGCCAATGTGGACCAGCAGAAACTGCGCACCGGCTGGATTGACGACGACGAGTGGGACCGCATCAGCGAGTCGGTGGGCCGGCTCTCTGAAGCCAACATCTACATTGACGACACCCCTGGCATCACGCTGATGGAGATGCGCAGCAAGGCCCGCCGCCTCAAGATGGAGCGCGGCTTCGACCTGATCATCGTGGACTATCTCCAATTGATGCAGGGAACTATCAGCGGACGCGCGGGCGAGAACCGCGTCCAGGAGATCTCGGCCATCAGCCGCGGCCTCAAGGAGCTGGCCCGCGAGCTGGACGTGCCAGTGCTGGCGCTCTCCCAGCTCTCCCGCGCCGTCGAGAGCCGCACCGACAAGAAGCCGCAACTGAGCGACCTGCGCGAATCGGGTTCGATAGAGCAGGACGCCGATATTGTGATGTTCATCTATCGCGACGATGTTTACAACCCGGAGAGCGACCGCAAGAACATCGCGGACATCATTATCGCCAAGCACCGCAACGGGCCAGTGGGAACGGTCAGCCTGTATTTCCAGAAGGAGCAGACCCGCTACCGTGACCTGGACCTGCGCCAGCCTGAGCCGGACTACTAGGAGAGAGGAGCCCCCAGATGCCAGCCTTCCCCGGGTTTCCTCCCGGCGCGAACCCGTATACGCCGTTGCCCGACGCCTTCTTCACCGCCGTCGCGCCGGAGATCGAAGACGTCAATGAACTCAAAGTGACCTTACACCTCTTCTGGCTGTTCTATCAGAAGACAGGCGCGCCGCGCTGCGCCAGCGACCGTGAGTTGCTGGCCGATCCGCTGCTGCGGCGCGCGCTGCGGCGACGGGGCGACCCGCGCCCGTTCGAGGAGCGGCTGCGGGCGGCGCTGGAGTCGGCGCGGGCGCGTGGCGTGCTGCTGCGGGCGCGCGTCCGGGTGGATGACGAGATCGTCACCTGGTATTTCTTCAACACCGAGCGCAGCCGCGAGGCCATCGCCGGGCTGCTCCAGGGGACAACCTCGCCAGAGACGCTGCTGGACCTGGAAGGCCCCATCGCCGGGGCGGACGCCAGCGACGATGGGCAGGGCGCGCGGCGTCTGGCTGTCGAGGTGGAGCGGCCCAACATCTTCACCCTGTACGAGCAGAACATTGGCCTGCTCGCTCCGCTGGTCGCCGAAGAGCTGCGCGACGCGGGCGAACGCTACCCCTGGGACTGGATCGAGGCCGCCTTCCGCGAGGCGGCGCAGCAGAACAAGCGCAAGTGGAGCTATATCCGCGCCATCCTCAAGCGGTGGGAGACAGATGGAAAAGGAGGCGAGCCATATGGAACGCATGGGCGATATTCTCGCTAGGACGGCCCGCGCGCGCGCCAGTCGCGGCCGCCTCGATAGCGGCCGGGCATCCGCGCCGTCCCGCCGGTTCGCGACACGCCCCGCGCCCGTGATCCGTCCGCCCGCGCCAGACGCCGCTAGCCCGCTGGACCTGGATAGCGAGCGCATCCTCGAATTGCCGCCACGCGGCCCTCACACCCCGCCGCTCTCCTCCAAGGAGAGCGGGGCGGGAGGC
Organism: Chloroflexota bacterium; assembly: GCA_021814145.1. Lineage (GTDB taxonomy): Bacteria > Chloroflexota > Ktedonobacteria > Ktedonobacterales > JADMIN01 > JAKAIY01. The sequence continues at coordinate 8,224 of JAKAIY010000015.1, read as the reverse complement.
GCGGCGCCCCGCCACCGGGAGACGCACGGCATGCTCTCGCTGGGTGAGGCCGCCGGGGGCTACGCCGCCGCCTTGCGCGCGGCCTTCCCACCCCCCGCGCATCCACCTGCCGCCGGAGGACCGCCCGCGCGCTCGCTGGCCGCCGATGTCTGCCCTATCTGCCACGGCGCGGGCTTCGTCCGTGATGATGTGCCGGTGGGTGATCCGTCCTTCGGGCAGGCCGTGCCCTGCGTCTGCAAGGAACGCGCGCTGGAGGAGCGCCGCCGCGCCGACCTGCGCCGCATGTCCAGCCTGGACGCCTTTCACGACAAGACCTTCGACACATTCGACACCAGCGTCCCTGGCGTGCGCGAGGCCTACGAGGTGGCGCGGCGCTACGCCGAGGACCCGCAGGGCTGGCTGGTGCTCAGCGGCGGCTACGGCGCGGGCAAGACGCACCTCGCCGCCGCCATCGCCAGCGAGCGCCTCGCCGCCGGGCAGTCGGTCTTTTTCAGCATCACGCCCGACCTGCTCGATCACCTGCGCGCGACTTTCGCGCCCACCAGCGAGACGCCCTACGACGAGCTCTTCGACAAAGTGCGCGAGGCGGGGCTGCTGGCGCTGGACGACCTGGGCGCCGAGAACGGCACCGCCTGGGCTACCGAGAAGCTGTTCCAGATCATCAACTACCGCTACAACTACCGCATGCCGACCGTCATCACCACCAACCACCGCCTGCTGAGCCACATGGACGAGCGCATCCGCTCGCGCCTCTCCGATATCAGCTTCGTGCGCCACGTCGTGATGGACGTACCCGACTACCGCGAGCGCCATACGGGAGCGCGGCGGCGCGCGCCCGGCTCCGGCGGCGCGGCCCCACGCAACGGGCGCGGCGGCTACCAGCCACGGTAGCTCGCCGCGCCCGCGTTACCCTTCCGGACAGCGTTTACACGATCACTTCGTATGGCCGCATCATCTCGTTATCCTCATGCTCGAGGATGTGGCAATGGTAGACGTACTGCGGGTTCGAAATACCAGGCGGTAGCACGATCTGCCCGGAGGGCAGGTCGAACTTGGCGATCACCCGCAGGACTTCTCCCGGCATCGCCCTGGCGGTGTCCTTGTATCCCGCTTCATTGGCTGGCGGCGGAACGGCTGGGCCAGCCAGGAAGTTCGCCAGATTGGGCCGCTGGCCAGGTATGCGCCCGCCCGCGACCCAGGCGTTCCACGCCGCCAGATAGCCCGCCGTGTTGATCGGCTGGCGGTTGAGGATCTGGAACTGCACGAGGTGGAGGTGCATGGGATGCGCGTCAACGGTCAGATTGATGAACTGCCAGACCTCGGTTGATCCGGCGCTAGGCTTCTCGCTAATCGGATCGTCAAAGAACAGCCCCTCGATCAGCATGTTGATCGGCAGACCAGTCACGGGGTCCAGGTTCTCCTTCAGAACCAGGTCCCTCGTTGTCGCTCCCACAGGATTGAGTGGTACGATCGGCGGCAATGCCAGCCGCGCGGCTGGCGTCGTCGTATCGGCGCCCTGGAGGGGCTTGGTCACGCGGAACTGCATGAGATTGGGGATCTGGCCGCCCTTGCCGCCGGGGTACGGGGCTTTGGCGTTGTTCTTCAGGGTCAGCGCTGTCCCTCGGGGCATGCCTGTGAAGTCGAAGATGATGTCCGCACGTTCCCCTGGGGCAAGCAACAGCTTGGTCACAGGAGCCGGCGCGCCAAGGAACCCGCCATCAGTCCCGATCTGATAGAACGGGACCGGATTCACCCCGTTGTCGAACCAGAGATTGTAGAACCGGGCGTCCGAGCCATTCACCAGCCGGAAGCGGTATCTCCGCGGCTCCACATCCAGGTATGGATACGCCTTGCCGTTTATCACCGGCGTATCACCGAAAAACTCCGGCACCCAGACTGGATGGTAGGCAGTGACGCCAACATTGGGGTAAAACAGCGAGCCATTCGGATTGAGGATGCGGTCCTGGATGACAATCGGGACCTCATACGGGTCCTTGGGAAGGTTGAGCCCATCCTCCACGGTGTCCCTGAGGAAGTACAGGCCGGCCAGCCCGGCGTACACGTTCAGCCGGGTAACGCCGAGCGCGTGGTCGTGATACCAGAGCATGGCGGCCTGCTGCTCGTTGCCGTAGGTGAAAGTGGACGAGATGAAGTGAGGCCCGGTGTTGACCGGCGTTACTCGTGACGTCGTGAACCAGGACTCAGGATGGCCGTCGAACTGGGGCAGGGTGAACCCGCCGTGCAGGTGGGGGACCGCCGGGGTGGTCGTGCCATTAGCCGGATTCGCCCAGTGAATGGTGGTGTCCACCGTAAAGATGTGGGTGGCGGGCAGGTTGTTGCTCCAGGTAATCGTGATTGGAACACCAGTTCGGGCCTCGATAATGGGGCCCAGGTACGGCGCGCCGTAATAACCCCAGGTGCGCGGGGCCGCTGGCAGCTGGCTATGGAACTTCCATACGTTGTTACTCTCGCTCATCGAGATAGTGGCGCTCGCGCCGGATGAGGTGAGCGTCAGCTTGGGTGGAATGAAGAGCGGGTCCAGATACTTCTTGAGATTGGGGGATGACGGCATAGGAGCGGCGTGCGCCACATCCCATTGCCAGGGCAGCGCCAGCGTCACGCCAGCCGCCGCGCCAGCGACCAGAAGCTGCCTTCTTGAGAACGTCCCTGGTTTTCGCGCCATGTTTCAAGGCTCCTTACTTGTTCTGGCGCGCGGCGTCATCCACAGATGTTCTCCGGGCGGCGTGGGGGGAGCCCGCCAGGCCGGCCTGTGGACGTGTATCTGGGGAAGATCGAGAGGTCGTACCGTTGACGTCGCGCACCGTGGCGCTTCCTTTCCACGCATCATCGCCTGGCGCCATTGAAGGCGTGATGCGGCCAGGGCGGGTCAGACCCGTGAACCCGCCATGCTTCGCTTTCCGGTACGAATATCCGCGATTCGCGAGCGGGCCTGCCGCTAACGCCGTATGGAGGGTGAAACGGCGCTGGAAAATTGGGCGAATAAAAAAGGAACACGCCCGTCCACGGCGGCGCTCTCATAGTATCCATCCCGCATCGCGGTCAGCGACCCAGCGGCAGGACGTAGCAATTCGCTTGCCATATTTGAATAGCGCAGGGACCGTTTGTCCCTGCGCTATTCCGGCATTGCCCGGCTCTTTCGCCCGATGGAGCGGCCCCGGCGTGGAGCGCGGGAATGGAGGGAAGCGGGCTAGAGCGTGAGGAGCCCTGCGTCCGCCTCCCTCAGGCAGGCGCTAGGCGCTCAGCGGCTCAGGCGACGGCTGGAGATGCAGCGCGGCGACCGCTGACACCGCTTTCACATGCTCAATGGACTGGCCGCGCGTCTCAGTCCCCAGGAAGCCCACCGCCGCCGCGCCGACCAGCGCCACCGCCGCCACGAACAGGTAGGTCGCCGGCGCGCCCTGACTGTCGAGCACGAACGCCATGATGAACGGCGCCAGCGCGCCGCCCAGCAGACGTCCGATGCCCTCGATGAACCCGATGCCCGTCTCGCGCACGTAGGTCGGATACTGCTCGGCCCCATAGATCTTGATCGCCGGATCAACCCCAATGCCGAAGAACGAGAGCAGCATGCCGAATATCAGCGCCGTCGCCATGCTGTGGGTATAGCCAAAGAGCGCGGCGCTAAGCGCGGCGATAACCGTAAAGGAGATGATCGTCGCCTTGCGCCCATAGCGCTCCACCAGATACGCCTCCAGGTATTTGCCTGGAATCGAAACGACGACGATCAGCGCCGTCATCAGGAAGGCGCTGCCCAGCGCGTAGCCCTCTTTCACCAGCACGGTCGGCGTATAGGTCTGCACGGCGTAGAACACAAACAGGACGCAGGGAAACGCGATCCACATCATCACCGTGCGCGCCAGGAACGGCCCGCGAAAGAGCAGCGAGACGGGCGCCCGGCGCGGGCTCACGACCACGGGCTCCGCTGGGGCCGGCTCTGGCAGGGGCCGTCCTGTCCGGCGCTCGATAGCCGTCTCCAGCGAGCGCACCAGCCGGTCGGCCTCGCGCATTTCACCGCGCGATTGGCGCCACCGCGCCGACTCCGGCATCCAGCGGATCAGCGCGGGCACATAGAGCAGCGGCGCGCCGCCGATCCAGAACAGCGCGCGCCAGCCGAGCGAGAGCGAGAGGCTGGGAATCAGCAGGAAAGCCAGCAGCGGCGCCAGGAAGTAGCCAGCGGAGAGGAAAGAGTCCAGCACGCCGGTCATCGCGCCGCGCATGCGCCGGGGCATGTACTCCGCCGCCATCGCATAGGGGATGGGGAACACCGCGCCCATGCCGAAGCCCGCGATGAAGCGCAGCGCCACCAGCGCCTCCACATTTGGCGCGAACCCACAGAGCAGCGAGAAGACGGCGTACCACGCCGTTCCGACCACCAGCACGCGCTTGCGCCCGATGTGGTCCGCGATCCAGCCGGAGGGGATCACCGCGACGACAATACCCAGCGTGGAGGCGATCACCAGCCAGCCCGTCATCACCGTCGAGAGCGCGTACTGATGGGTGAGCGACGGCAGGACATTGCCAATAATGCCGATGTCATAGGACTCGATGAGCCAGGCGAGGCCTGCCAGCAGCATAATGCGCCACACTTCGCGCGTCATCGGCAGGCGGTCAATGCGCTCCGCGACGCTGTACCGCGAGGCGCCTGTCATATCAGCGGCCATATCAACTCGACCTAGTTTTCCAGAGCTTCGTCACGACGCGCTTCTTTCCTCGCTCTCGCGCTCCCGGCGCTCATCCCCGCGTCCGCCGCGCGTCTGTTCTCGCAGGCAATGGTAGTCTGGCTACCTGAAGAATCCCCGCGCCCTTTCTGACGAGAGCCTGTCAATACCAGCCGTGGCGCCGTCCTGGACTAGCGGGGGCTGTTCATGGCCGGCGCGCTCTCCCCGTGTTACACTGGGCCGTGGATGCGGAGGGGCGCCAACGGGATGGCGTCGCTGGCCTGTGCGGTCGGGCGGACGAAGAGAGAGGATGATGGAAACCCAGCCGCGTGTGCGCGCTCCGACCGCCCGGCGGCCGCAGCGGGCGTCAGAGATTTCCGGCGCGCCTTTCGCCCGCCGCGCCGCGCTCTACGCCGTCCTGTTCCTCGGGCTGCTGCTGGCGGACGCGCTCCTCTCCCGCGCGTCGCTGCCCGTCACGATCACACGCGACGCCAGCGGACTCACCGTCCGCGCCGGCAGCGTCACGCGCCACATCGCCACCCACGCCAGCCTGCTGGCCGTCACCCTGCCGCCGCGCGACCCCGTGATTCACGAATACCAGCTTGATGGCACGGACAGCACGAACAACTACACGCTCGACCCCGCCTACCTCCACAGCATCGCCAGCACGCTCTACTACCGCTTCTACGCCTGGATGCGCGGCCTCGACGACCTCAGCCGCTGGCGTGACCTCTGTGTCGCGGCGGACGGCCAGCCAGCGCGCTGCGACGCCTCGCCGCCCATCGCCGGGAATGTGTCGCTCGCCGTTCCCGACGGCGCAAGCCAGCGTGTCACCGCCGCCCTCCAGCAGCCAGAAACACCCGTCACGCTCAACCTCTCCCTCAGCGATGGCGCCAGAATCGCGCTCACCATAGACCGCAACGACCACGTCATCGCCATCTCCCAGTCTGGCCCGCTCCAGTCCCTCGCCACGCCCGTCAGCGCCTTCTACCCGAACGATCCCGGCGATATCTGGCCGCTCGCCGCCATGACGCTCGACCTGCTGGTCCGCGTCCTCCTCTGGGCGCTGGTTCTGCTCGGAGCCGTCTGGGCCATCGAAGCGGGGATTGGCTGGCTGGTGGCGCGGGCCTCACGCCCTGGCCTCCTCGCCTCCGCGCGGGCGAGAAGGAAACGTGGCTCCCCAGCCCGCGCAGGCGGGCCTCGTGTCCGCAGGCCCCTGGCCACGGCTTTCGCCGCCCGGGGTTCCTCCGCCTGGGCCCACCTCACCGCCGCCATCCACCCCGCCGGGCTGGCGCTGATCGCCGCGTCCTTCGCCTTTACCGTCTGGATCGCGCTCGTCCAGTACCATGCGCAGCCGCATATCTATGACGCCAGCGCCTATCTCTTCGGCGCGAAGATCTTCGCTTCCGGGCGGCTCTACGCTCCCGCGCCCGCCGCGCCCGGCCAGTTCTTCGGCCCCTTCATGGTCATCTTCAACGGGCGCTGGTTCCCGCAGTACGAGCCGGGGACCAGCGCGACGCTGGCGGTGGGTGTCCTGCTGGGCGTTCCCTGGCTGATCGAGCCGCTGCTGGGCGCGCTGGCGCTGCTGGGCGTCGGGCTGACGCTGCGGCGGCTCTACGACCGGCGCGTGGCGACGCTGGCCGTCGCGCTCGGCGCCCTCTCGCCGTTCTTCCTCTGGCTCTCCGCCAGCTATCTCAGCCATGCCGTCGCGCTGTTCTACCTCGTCTGGGGTCTCTGGGCGCTGACCCGCTTCGCCCAGGGCGGGCGCGGCTGGAACCTGCCGCTGGCCGCCGCGCTCTGGGGGCTGGCGATGCTCACCCGCGAGACGGCGGCGCTCTTCGCGGCGGCGTCGGTGGCCGGGCTGGCGTGGGTTGTCTGGCGCGAGCGCTGGCCCGTGCTCCAGCGACGGCGCTGGGCGGCGCCGCTCGCCTGGACCGTCACGCCCATCGCCGCATGCCTCGCCATCTACCTCGATTACAACACGCTCCTGACCGGGTATCCGCTGCTCACGCCGCGCGCGCTGTTCTTCCCCGGCGACCACTGGGGCTTCGGGCCGGGCGTCGGCTTCTACGGCGCGCACACGCTCGCCGCAGGCTTCATCACCGTGGGCGAGTTGCTCACCAGCCTCTCGATCTCGCTCTACGGCTGGCCGTACTACCTCACGCTGGCCTTCATCCCGCTGCCATTCCTCGCCCGCCGCGCGCGTCCCGCCGACGCCTTCCTGCTCGGCGGCGCCCTGCTGATGACCTTCGCCTTCCTCGGCTACTTCTACCACGGCGTCTACCTCGGCCCGCGCTACCTCTTCGAGGCGCTGCCCTTCCTGCTCGGCCTCACCGCGCGCGGGATCATCGTCCTGTGGGAGGTAGGCAGGGAGGCGCGTTCCTTCACCCCTCTCCTCCGTGGAGGAGAGGGGCCGGGGGTGAGGTCGCGCGCCCTGCCCCCGCTGGCGGCGCCCGCGCTGCTGCTCGGGCTGCTGGCCTGCGCCGCGCTGTACTACTTCCCCCGCCAGATGGCCCTGCACGCCAACTTCACTGGCATGGCCGCCGGAACGCGCATCCAGACCGCCGCGCTCTCGCGCCCGCCTGTCCACCACGCGATCATCATCACTGACAACAGCCAGCTCTACGGCTACACCCTCTTCGCCCTCAACGATCCCCTGCTGCGCGGCGATGACCTCTACGCCTACGCCGCCAGCGCCAGCGACTACGCCGCCCTCCGCCGCGCCTATCCCGACCGCGCCCTCTACCTGCTCACCTTCAACAACAACGGCCAGCCGGAATACACGCCAGTGGATGGGTGAGCGTGAAGCGCCAGCCGCCCCATCCGGGCTGCGGCCACCTTCCCCTCCCACGCGATACGCCGCCGCGCGCCCAGCGCCTCCGCAGCGGAGAGAGGGCAGGGAGTGAGGCGCTTCTTCCGCTGATCCCGCTCTACTTCAGCGCCTGGCCGACCGCGCCGCAGACGTGGTTGACGATGTCCACGCCCTGCTGGTAGGAGCCGAGCTCGCCGTTGTAAACGGTCACGATGTAGGTCTCGCCGCCCACCTTGACGATGCCGGAGGAATTGACGTTCCACGCGCCATCCGGCCCCGTCACCCAGCCATTCTTCATCCAGAACTGGGCTCCGGCGGGCGCGCTATCGCCCACGCCAAACTGCTGGTCGCTCTCGATGTGGCTCATCAGGTAGAGCGCCAGGCCGCGGTCTGAGGCGTTGAGGACCTTGCCCGCCTGGAGCAGCGAGAGCAGCCGCGCCATGTCTCCCGGCGACCACATACCCCAGCCCCAGCCGTTGGGGTTCGGCTGGTAATCGGTGACGCCCCAGTTACGCATGTGCGCGATCTGGCCAGGCGCGTAGTCCAGCGTGTCATAGATCACCTGCGCGGCGTTGTTGTCGGACTGCTCGATCATCGCCGTCATCACCGACACTTCGTAGTCGTTCGGCCCGCGCCCCTGGCTCTCGATGTATTCCAGATACGACACCAGCAGCGGGACCTTCGCCGAGCTGCCCATGATGAACAGCCCGCCGCTGTTGTAGCTGTACATCGC